>NZ_CP014224.1:1712500-2055000 GCF_001697185.1 Wenyingzhuangia fucanilytica
GATGTTTATGATTATGGAATGTAACGAAACTTTTGATCCAAATAAAAAAGCTGAAATGGATGCTAACAATCCTAAAGTGCAAGAGTGGGAACAATTAATGTGGAAATATCAACAAGCTCTTCCTTGGGCTAAAAATGGAGAAAAATGGATTGAAATGGAAAAAGTGTTTCAATTATAAATCCGCTATTACCACAAAGTATCTATTTTTAAAGGCTCAGAATTAAATTTTAATTCTGAGCCTTTTTATTATTTTACTTTTGAACCTTGTGGCCTATAACCAGATAAATTACATATTTATTCTGTTTGGTCTTTACGATCACTTTGTCTAACATATTCACTTGGAATAACTCCAAATTGCTTTTTAAAACACTTGGCAAAATAAGAAGCTGTATTAAACCCTGTCATATACATAATCTCTTTTACCGATAAATCACTTTGTTCAAATAGCTGAACAGCTCTTTTTAAACGAATATTTCTAATAAATTCACTAGAAGACAATCCTGTAATTTCTTTAAACTTTAAGTATAAATTACTTCGACTATGCCCCATTTCTTTAACCAACATTTCTACACTAAAATCTGTATTCATCATGTGTTTCTCAACAATATCAATCGCTTGTTGTAAAAAAAGTTCATCTGTAGAAGTTACTGTTACTTCTTTTGGTTGTAAATTAATTTCACGATTAAAACGCTTTCTTAATATATCTCTGTTCTTAATAATGTTCTTTAACTTTATTTTTAACAGTTCAGTATCAAAAGGTTTTCTTATATAGTCATCGGCTCCATTTTTTAGCCCTTTTAATTCGCTTTCTTGTGAAATTTTTGCAGTTAACATAATCACTGGAATATGACTTGTTGTTTTGGTTGTTTTTAGTTTTTCACAAAACTGAAGTCCATCCATTATTGGCATTAATAAATCTGTAATAATAATATTAGGAATCACTTTACTAGCTACATTAAACCCTTCTTCCCCATTCTCGGCTTCATAAATTTCATATTCCTTACCTAACACTTGTTTAATAAAAGATCTAATATCAGCATTGTCATCTACAATTAATAAAATAGGTAATTTAGATCTTGATTTTGTGATATTATCATCTAATAACTCATCATTAATATCTATGGCAAAAGATTCTTTTTCAGAAGACCTCATTAAAAAATCACCATCCGTTTCTTCTTTACAAACAATTTCTGGAACATTTAAATATGTTACTTTATCCATAGGTAATTTAACAATAAACTGAGTCCCTTCATTTTCATTACTTATGGCTTGTATTGTACCTCTATGAAGCTCTACCAAGCTTTTTGTAAAAGCCAAACCAATACCAGCACCCTGAGGATTATTTTTATGCTTATCTTCCTCAATATAAAATCTTTCAAAAATATTCTGCAATCTATTTTCTGAGATACCTTCTCCAGAATCGATCACTTTTATAATAACAACCGATGTATTATCAATCTCTTTACCATCAGAAATTTCAACCACAACAGTACCATGTTCAGGAGTAAACTTAAAAGCATTAGAAAGTAAGTTATTTATGATTTTTTCTAACGCCGTATGATCAAACCAACTTATTATATTTTGATTTGAGGCTTTTACCTGAAAATCTATAACTTGTTTATGAGATAAAAATTGGAAAGGTTCTGCCACTTCTTTTATAAAAGTAACAATGTTACTTTTACGTACCACCAAACTCATCTTTCCTTGGTTAATTTTTCTAAAATCTAACAATTGATTTACCAAACGCATTAAATAACTAGAGTTTTTTTGCATTAAGGCATATTGCTCTTGCAATTCTTTTTGATTTAAATTTTCTCCATTTTTTTGCAAAAACTCTATTGGTCCTTTTATTAATGTCAATGGAGTTCTAAATTCATGAGAAATATTGGTGAAAAATTCAAGTTTTATTCTTTGCAATTCTTCGTTTTTCTCATTCTCTAAATGATTAAGTTCTAATTGATGTTTTTTTGTTGTTTTAATGATGGTAAACCTTCTATACAACAACAACACTAAAACAAATAAAAGAAGATATACAACATATGCTATTTTTGTTAAGTAAAAAGGAGGTATTACCTCAATTTTAAGTTCTTTAGGGGTTGAATCCCATATTCCATCATTATTTGATGCTTTTACCTTTAATGTATAAGTTCCTGGTGCTATATTGGTATATGTTGCAAAACGTTTTTTTGAAGTTGTATATATCCAGTCTTTATCAAACCCCTCTAACATATATGCAAATTTATTTTTTAGAGGAGCAGCATAATGAAGTGCTGCAAATTCAAAAGAAAAACTATTTTCACTATACTTTAATTCGATTTCTTGAATATCATTAATTGCTTTATTAAGCAAAATTCTCCCGTTTATTTCATCTCCAATTTTAACCGGTTTGTTGGTTATGGAGAGTTCAGTAATCACCGTTTCAGCTTCATAACTATTATCTATAATATCTTCTGGATAAAACACATTAAATCCATTAATCCCCCCAAAAAGCATTTCTCCATTTTTTCGTTTTAAACGAGCTAATTCCTGAAACTCATTGTTTTGTAAACCATCATTTACATCATAGTTTTTAAAAGTTTCTTGTTTTGGATTAAATTTAGAAAGTCCTTTATTTGTTGATAGCCACAGGTTGTGATGATCATCTTCTAAAATACCTTTTATAATATTATTTGGAAGACCATTATGATCGTCATAAGTAATAAAATGACCTAATTTTCCGTTTGTTGAGGGAATATATTTATTAAGGCCACCTCCAAAAGTACCAATCCACATCACACTGTCTTTAGATTCGTATAGTTCTAAAATATAATTATGACTAATACTTTCTTTATTTTCTGACTGATGCTTAAATGATTGAAATTTTGGTTTTGATAAAGAGATTTCTTTTTGAGGTAATAAGCTTAATCCATCTGCCGTTGCAAACCATATGTTTTTTTTACTGTCTTCATAAATATTACGAATAATATTACTAGAAATACTTGAAGAATCTTTATTTGAATGAAAAAACACTTCCTTTTTATATGGAGTATCATCTCCTTGGTACAACCATCGATGTAATCCTCCGTTATAAGTACCTATCCAAACATTTTTATGGCTATCTTCTAAAATGGAAAAAACACTATGAGTAATATCTTTTTCTTCTTTAATATTCTTTTCATTGATATTGTTGGGGTCTGAAATATCTAAAATAAATAACCCTGGTGTAGATTCAGCTCCGATAAATATTTTTTTATCGTTTCCTTTTTTTATCTCTGCTAAAGCAAATGGCTTTAAAATAGATTCGAAAGTTTTAAAATGATTATAATTTTCATCAATATTTTCTTTTAAAATCATGTTTAAACCTCCTCCTTCTGTACCAATCCACAACGTACCGTTACTATCTTCAAACATCGCTCTAATCTTGTCATAACTAAGGCTTTTAGGATCTAGTGTTTTTCTGATATGTCTAAAATGTTTTCTGTCAGGATCAAACTTATTAACTCCTCCTCCATTGGTACCTACCCATACAATTCCTGTATGATCTACAAATAAAGATTTTACAATATTTTTACTAATACTGTTAGGGTTACGTGGATTATAAACATAACGATCTTTAAGCTCTGGAAGCTTATTTTTATTAGTACTATTAAAATACAGAAGTCCGTTATTTGTTCCTGCCCATATGTGATTATCTAAAATAGCGATGACGTTAAAAAATCCATCACAAACTTTATTAGTTTTGTGAGACTCCTCATTTCCATCAAGTAAAAACAACCCTTTATTACTACCTATTATTAATCTTCCATAAGTATCTTCATTTATACTTCTAATAGACAAATTAGGTAATCCTATTTTCTCATTTATTAGTTTAAAATAAACTTCGCCATTGTTATCTCTAGACAACTTATACAGTCCATCTGTCCCGCCTATCCATAATTGATTTTTACTGTCTTCAAATATTGAAAAAATGGTGTTTTTATCTTTATTAAAAACTAATTTTTCTTGGTTAATATTAAAATGTTTAAAGCTTACATCGTCAAGAGGTTTATTAAGATCTAACAAATTTATTCCATCATTAGTACCTATCCATAACATGTTATTTTTATCTAAATAAAGAGCAGTTATATGGTTACTACTTAGGCTTTTTGAATTTCCTTCTTCGTGAGTAAAATGAGTAAACGTTTCTAGTGTTTTATTAAAATAGTTTAATCCATTTCCTGTAGTACCCAACCATAAATCTCCATTATTATCAGCAGTTAGTGCATAAATTAAATTACTATTTATACTTTTTGAGTTTTTAGAATCTGGATTATAAACCTTAAAACCATATCCATCATATTTATTTAATCCATCATGAGTTGCAATCCACATAAACCCCTGATTATCTTGATATATACTATTAACATCATTTTGAGACAAACCATTATTAGTGGTTAGATGTTGAAAATAAATAGGAGTCTGTGCTATTAATTTACTTTGAGAACAGAATAAACATATAACGATTAAAAAAATGAATTTTGAAATAATTTTGTGCATAATGTAAAGTCTATATTCAAATATATTATTTAAATGACATCTAGCACTTTATTTTAAACTGATAAATGATTAAAAAACCATTTACATCACAATTAAAACCATATGTTTCACTCTGTTCCTATGTAGTTAAAGTAGGCAACGATTTTAGGTTATTCAAAATCATCAAAAACAATATTGAATTTTTGATTTGAAATTTACAGAGGTTATGATTTTACAGTTTGTTAATAAAAACATTAACACAAAAAACCTTATAAACATAACGTTCATAAGGTTTAAAATTCGCAGAGAGGAAGGGATTCGAACCCTCGGTACAGTTACCCATACACTACCTTTCCAGGGTAGCTCTTTCGACCACTCAGACACCTCTCTAATTAGGTTTGCAAATAAACAAAATGTATGCTATATAAAACAAGCGTTTTGAGTAAAACTAACAAATGTTTTACAAATGCGATTATACCACATACATGAGCCATTATTTTGTGAGTAAACAAAACACTATTCATCATGGAAAAAATAATAAAAGAATTGGCTAAAGATTACATAAGCGCATCATTACTTGGATACATTATTGGAATTGTTATCGCTATTGGCTTAGTTATAAAAGCCTGTTATACAAGAAATCCTAAAATTGAAGAGTTCAGAGCTAAGATCAACAAAGAATTTGAAATAAAAACTAAAGAAAAGAGATTAGAAAGAGAAAAACTCATCAAAGAATGCTACGAAATGATTGAAAAAGAGAATAAAAAATAATGCTATATAGTCCTATATCTTTTTTATAATAAGATATTAAAATGGTATTTTTAGTTTTCTTAAAACAAAGAATATGAAACAAGTAAATTGGGGAATTATTGGCGTTGGGAGTGTTTGCGAAGTAAAGAGTGCTCCTGCCATGTATAAAACACCAAACTCAACTGTAATTTCGGTGATGCGTAGAGATGCTGAAAAAGCAAAGGACTATGCCCATAGACACCATATTCCTGAATGGACTACCAATGCGGATGAAATTATCAATCATCCAGACATCAATGCTGTGTACATAGCAACTCCTCCCAAATACCACAAAGCCTATGCTCTAAAAGTTGCCGAGGCTGGAAAAGCTTGTTACATAGAAAAGCCAATGGCCATTACACATCAGGAGTGTGTAGAAATTGAAAAAGCTTTTAAAGAAAAGAACTTACCTTTATTTATTGCCTACTACAGAACTTGTTTACCAAATTTCTTAAAAGCAAAAGAATTAATAGACAATGGAACCATTGGTACTTTGTTAAATGTACAAATCAACCTAACAAAGCCTTTAGATGTGGTTGATGAAAACTATGTAAAAAACAACTGGAGAGTAAATCCTAAAATGGCAGGTGATGGATATTTTTATGATTTAGGTTCTCATCAAATTAATATTTTAGAATTTTTAATAGGAAGTATTGATCATGTACAAGGATTAGCCATCAATCAATCTAAAATACACAAGTCTAACGACGTGGTGGCTGCCAATATATTATTTAAAAACAATGTAATAGGTTCTTGTTTTTGGGCTTTTAACAACAGTATTAGCACCAGACGTGATGAATTAATCATCAACGGAACCAAAGGAAACATCAAACTAGCATGTTTTAACGACAATCCTGTATTATTAACAATGGCGGATGGAAGTCAACAAGTATTTGAAATTAATTATCCTGAACATGTACAGCAGCCTTTAATAACATCCATTGTCAACGATTTAATCAACAACACCAATCACACCTATAGTACAGGAAAAATTGGAGCCAAAACCAATTATTGGATAGAACAAATTAGTGGTTTACTATCCTCATAATACACCCCCCTTAAAAAATCAATCAACATGAAATTAGCTATTAAAACATTATTATTTTTTACCCTTTGCTTTACCATAAATATTACTCAAGCTCAAACCCCAACAGAAAAAGCCAATAAAATAGCTTTAAAAGTAATGGAACAAATGGGAGGTGTAGAAAACTGGAACAACGTACATTATATAAAATGGGATTTTGGAAAAAGGACTTTACATTGGGATAAATGGACAGGAAATGTTCGTGTTGAAAACCCTGGCCAAAATTTAGTTGTTTTGGTAAACATTAATACCCTAAAAGGAAAAGCTTTTAAAAATGGAGAAGTTATCACTGATTTAAATGAATTAAATAAACTTTTAACGCAAGGAAGAAAATGGTGGATTAATGATTCTTATTGGCTAACCATGCCATGGAAATTATTAGACCCAGGGGTGAGTTTAACCTATTTAAAAACTGAGAAACTTCCAAATAAAAACACTGCAGATGTCTTACAAATGACTTTTGAAAATGTGGGAGTGACTCCAGAAAATAAATATTGGGTATATGTAGACCAACAAGAAAACTTAGTAAAACAATGGGCGTTTTTTAAAAGTTTTAATGATGAAAAACCACGTTTTACCAAAGCTTGGGATAATTATCAAACAACAGGAAACATCTTATTATCGTTCGATAGAAGTCAAGGAGCTGGTGGACCTAAAAATGTAATTGTAAAGCAACAATTCAACTCAAATCTTTTTACCGATTTGTAAAATAGCTTAACCTGTAGTGTATTGTCAGTTTGAGTGATTTTTCAAAATGAAATGAAGAAAAATAGTATCGAAAACGATTTTGTTTATGATATAAATCTCTCTATATATATTTCCAGCTTTATCAAGCTAAAAATTTACTCAACTTAATATTATACACTCCAAATACACAATGTTTTTTTTAAGTTAATGCTTCTCTTTACGACTAAGTACTTAACTTTAAACGAGTGTTAAAGAATTTGTTTTAAAAGGATTTTCTATGAATAAAAGAGATAGTGCCTATACTGGTTTTGTTTTTAAAAAATACGAAGCTCCAGAACTTTCTGTGTTTGATAAGTTGTTAGACATTTTTAAAGAAGTCATTACCCATACTTCTGGTGATGTTGATGAGGCTTTTGACTGGCTTGAACAATTAGACAAAACGTATGAAATCACCACACCAGAATATACTTTAGAAGATTTTAAACGCGATTTGTTTGAAAAAGGATTTATACAAGAACGCACCAAACCCGATGGAAATTCTGGAATAGGAATTACAGCCAAAACAGAAAGAGCCATTCGTCAACGTGCCTTGAATCAAATTTTTGGAAAGCTTAAAAAATCAGGATCAGGAAATCACAATACTAAAAAAATAGGTACAGGTGATGAAACCACAGGAGAAACCAGAGCGTATCAATTTGGAGATGGGTTAGACAATGTGTCTATGACAGAAAGTATCCGTAATGCTCAAATCAACAACGGAATTAGCAATGGTTTTCAATTAACAGAAGAAGATTTGGTGGTGAATGAAACCACTCACAAATCACAAATGAGTACAGTTTTGATGATTGACATTAGCCACAGTATGATTTTGTATGGAGAAGACAGAATTACGCCAGCCAAAAAAGTTGCCATGGCCTTGGCAGAACTTATTACCACACGTTACCCAAAAGATACTTTAGATATTATTGTTTTTGGAAATGATTCTTGGCGAATTTCCATTCAAGACCTACCCTATTTACAAGTGGGTCCTTACCATACCAATACAGTGGCTGGGTTAGAATTGGCTATGGATTTGTTAAGACGTAAAAAAAACACCAACAAACAAATTTTTATGATTACCGATGGAAAACCAAGTTGCTTGCGTTTGCCCGATGGAAGATATTATAAAAACAGTAACGGATTAGACCAACATATTGTTCGTAAATGTTACGACAAAGCGAGTCAGGCACGTAAACTCCACATTCCCATTACTACTTTTATGATTGCTCAAGATCATTATTTAATGCAATTTGTAAGAGCCTTTACACAAGCAAACCAAGGAAAAGCCTTTTACACAGGTTTACAAGGATTGGGAGAAATGATTTTTGAAGATTACGAACAAAACAGAAAAAAAAGAATTAAAGGATAATGATGAAACATACAGGTATAAAAACATTAGGAGCCTTAAAAACAGCTGGTTACACATACAAAACCATTAAAGAAGAATTAAGAAGTAATTTAATCAATCTTAAAAAAGCACAAAAAGAAACGTTTACAGGTGTTCATGGTTATGAAAAAACGGTCATTCCTCAACTAGAACGTGCTATTTTATCTAAACACAACATCAACTTATTAGGATTACGTGGACAAGCAAAAACACGTTTGGCCAGACAAATGGTAAACTTGTTAGATGAGTATATTCCTGTGGTTTCTGGTTCAGAAATTAACGATAATCCTTTAAAACCTATTTCTCGTTTTGCCAAAGAATTAATTGCTGAACAAGGTGATGAAACACCTATTACATGGTTGCACAGATCGGAACGTTTTGCAGAAAAATTAGCTACTCCAGATGTTACTGTGGCTGATATTATTGGTGATATAGACCCTATAAAAGCAGCCAATTTAAAATTATCTTATGCCGATGATAGAGTGATTCATTACGGAATGATTCCTAGAGCCAACCGTTCTATTTTTGTGATTAATGAATTGCCAGATTTACAAGCTAGAATTCAGGTAGCACTTTTTAATATTTTACAAGAAGGAGACATTCAAATTCGTGGTTTTAAATTGCGTTTTGATTTGGATATGCAATTTGTATTTACTGCAAACCCTGAAGATTACACCAACAGAGGAAGTATTATTACGCCTTTAAAAGATAGAATTGGTTCACAAATTTTAACCCATTACCCTGATAATATTGCGATTGCTAAAACCATTACTCAGCAAGAAGCCAAACTAGAAGAAAATCAATCTAACAATATTTATGTTCCAGAACTAGCCAAAGATTTGTTAGAGCAAATTGGTTTTGAAGCTAGAGATAGTGAATATGTAGATGTTAAAAGCGGTGTGAGTGCTCGTTTAAGCATATCTGCTTACGAAAACTTACTGAGCACTGCAGAACTAAGAATGTTGGCTACAGGAGAAACAAACACATCCGTAAGACTGAGTGATTTTATGGGCATTATTCCTGCCATTAACGGAAAAATAGAATTAGTGTACGAAGGAGAGCAAGAAGGAGCTGCATCGGTAGCAGAAAACTTAATTAACGATGCCATTAAAACCTTATTTCCAACTTATTTTCCTGCCATAGAAAAATTGGTTCGTAAAGATGCCTCTACTCCTTATGATGAAATCATCAAATGGTTTATTGCTGGTGATGATTTTGAATTGGCGAATGATTTAACCGATAAAGAATACCAACAACAATTAGAATACATCACTCCTTTAACCGATTTATTACAAGAATACCAACCAGACTTAAACAGTAAAGACCTTGCCTTTTTTAAAGAGTTTGTGTTATGGTCTTTGGTAGAACATAAAAAACTAAATAAAGTAACACTTACCGAAGGTTATGGTTTTAAAGATTCTTTTGAAAGTTTTATTGATGGGATTTAGATAATGGTTAGTGGTTAATGGTTAATGGTTAATGGTTAAAAGTAGCATTTTTTATCAAGAGGTGATTGAAATATTGATTTGTTTGTCAGTTCGAGTGATTCGAGAGGCACGAACGAATTCTATCGAGAACAGTTTCTATAGTACTTCTCGATACACCGTTTGCTTACACTTTGTTACACCAAACGACTACTCGAAGTGACATGAAAAAAGGCCTAAAGTAAAAAGATAGAAGGATTGGTTGTCGGTGTGCGATTCTCGAGAATCGATTATCGATATTCCACTGTGTACTTCTCGATACATCGTTTCCTTTCACTTTGTTACATCAAACGACTACTCTAAGTGACATGAAAAAAAGTCTAAAGTAAAAAGATAGAAAGATCTTTTAGTAAGAGGTGTTTATAAAGGTGACCCATTTGTCAGTTCGAGTGATTTGAGAGATACGAACGAATAGTATCGAGAACAGTTTCTATAGTACTTCTCGATACACTGTTTGCTTACACTTTGTTACATTAAACGACTACTCGAAGTGACATAAAAAAAAGTCTAAAGTAAAAAGATAGAAGAATTGGTTGTCGGTGTGCGATTCTCGAGAATCGATTATCGATATTCCACTGTGTACTTCTCGATACATCGTTTGCTTACACTTTGTTACATCAAACGACTACTCGAACTGACATGAAAAAAAGTCTAAAGTAGAAAGATAGAAGGATTGGTTGTCGGTGAGCGATTATCGAGAATCTATTATCGATGTTCGTTTAAATATAAAATTCCATAAAAAAAGCTCTTTATCAAATTGTTAAAGAGCTTTTTTTAAATTGTGAATACCTATTAAAAAGTATAGTTTACTTTGGCAAAAATACCTCTTGGTAAAATTGGCACTACTATAAAATTTTGATCTGGATTATTGGTTACAAATTCTGGAGTAGCTTGGTTAGCATTTCCACCAAAACTATTAGGTCCAAAGAAATTAGCCAAACCATCAGAATTAAATAAGTTGGTTACATTTACACTCAACTCTAAATTTTTAGTAAAGTTATATCCTGCTCCTAAATCAAAAGTAAAATAGCTTGGCAATTCAAAACCGTTGGCAATGTTTCCATATCTTTTTCCCATGTACTGTGTATCAAAAAAAGTATAAAAGTTATCTCTTAAATAAGTTGTTTTAAAGTTAAACATTAAACTAGGGTTAAATGGTAATGTTTGGTCATCAAACCTAACAATACTATCGTCTGAAGTATCTACTGTTCCCCCTGCATCATAAATTGTCCAATCATTAGAGGTTGCATCTTGTATTACTCCATTTAAGTTAAACCTTAAAAAGTCAAAAGGCTGATACATACTCTCTATTTCTGTTCCTAAGGTACGAGAACTATTGTACTGTGTAGGTGTGTAAAAAATAGTACCGTTAGTGCCATCAAACTCAAAATTAGTCGTTCCAATATTCTCTAAAATACTGATAAAGTTAGTGGCAGAAACATAAAAGTTTTTAGCATCGTATTTTACTCCAAACTCATATTGTTGAATATTTTGAACTTCTCCTTTTTTAGGAATTGGCACATTGGTAAAATTGTTAAAATAATAATCAAATTCTGGAGCTTTGTTTCCTTTAGAATAACGACCAAACAAAACCAAATCGCTATTTACTTTATAATTCAATCCTAAAGAATATGACAAGTAATGATAGTTAAAATCAAAAGCATCCACCGTTCCGTTAGGTCTTAACAAACCATTGTCATAATCTGTTTGAGAATCTCCATCAAAACCACCAGCTTGAGAAAAAGGCTCTGCTCTGTATTTATCTCCTTTATGATAAATATTTTCAAACCTAAGTCCTGCATCTAACTGAAACTGCTCGTTGATATCCCACAAATCATTAACAAAAACAGCTGATTGAAATAATGTTGCCTCTGCTTTTTCAAAAATCAAACCTCCATAATTACTTACCCCGTTTTTATCAGACAAAGCTATTACAGGTTCTCCCGGATTCTCTAAAGTCACCACCATATTTCTAGGATTGTTCTCATATGTAGCAAACACAAAACTACTTTGTGTGTAATGATTGGTGTTAGAATATCCAAAATCTAGCCCAGTATTAAAATTATGATTCTCCCATTTTTTATTCACTACCAATTGATCCATTATTTCAGTGGCTTTGGTATCCTTATACCAGCCTGCTGCACCTAAAAGAGCATCGTTTGGTAGACTACCATCTATGTAATTAAAAGTACGATCTTTTTCTTCTTCTGCTAAGCTTCCGCTATTATCAACTTGAGCCAATGTTGCTCCTGTGTTAGCATCTTTAAAAACTACTTTTCCTATAGGAAATCCAGCCCCAGTTATAAAATATGCCAAAGGATTACTTAAGCTTACAAAAGCATTACTAATGGTTGTTTGCCAATTGGCACTTTTATGAGAAAGCTTGATATTGTTTTTAAGGTTCCAATCGTTTCCTAATTTTTGAGAAAAATCAAAACCACCGACAATGTCTTTAGCCAGCACTCCTTGCGATGGATTAAAAGAATTATAGCTAGTACCTGTAGCATTTCTACCATCAGGAATACTTGCGTTGATAGAAGGTAATAATTGCGAAGTAGTATTAAAATCTTGTCCGTAAACCGCTGTAGGATTGTTCCAGTTTTTAGCCGTTACTCCATTCCATCTGTTGGTTTTATCATTTAAATATTTAGCATAGAACTTAAAATAACCACTATCATTTTTCTTAATAATATTCGCCTTTACCTGTCCTCCTTTGCTAAAAGTAAAATCAACATTTCTGGCACCTTCGTCTTGTCTAAAATGACCTCCAACATTATAAAACCAGTTGTTTCCTAAATCTCCATTTAAAGCCAATTCTACTTTGTGATAAGCGTTATTATCCCCTTGAATCCCACTAGTTAATTGTGCTTGACCACCAAAAGATTCCGTTTTATTTAAAGAGATAAAATTATAAATTCCTCCAGGAGCATTCATAGCAGTAATGGCCGAAGAACCACCACGTATAGCCTCTACTCTTTCTGTAGTTACATCCGAACGGTAAAACAAATCTGGTCCAAAGTATGAATGTTGCATTAAACTTACCGGCAAACCATCTTCTTGCAAAGAGGTGTAATACCAACCTAAATCATCTTCTGCAGAAGCAGAAACTCCTCTAGAATATACTTTAGTAAAAACTTCTCCAGCAGAAGCATCTGTAAAAGTTCCTGGTATATTACGAAGTAAATCTGCAGTACCTCTAGGCACTAATTTAGAAAGTTCATCATTGTTTAATACACTCACAGAGGTAGAAGATTCTAATTGTTTTCTTGAATCAAAAGTACCTGTTACAACTACAGTGTTTAAATTTTCATAAGTTTCTACCAATCTAAAAGTTAAAACATTTGAATGTTTAGTTAGGTTTATTTTTTTTATTTGAGATTGATATCCTAAACTACTTGCTTTAACGGAGTAGGCTTGAGGAGCTAGTTCTTCAAATTCAAAACTCCCATATTCATTAGTTAAAACACTTGAATTCAGTCCTTTTATTTCTACAACTGCAGCCGGTATTGGCTGATTGTTCTCGTCTAAAACTTTACCCTTAATAATTTGTTGAGCAAAAACTGAATTGACAATTAAGCACAATAAAACCAAGGGACTTCTATTAATAATAGTTTTATTCATAAATATTTAAATATTGAGTTATATATTTGTTAATTATTAAACCGAATGGGTAAAATTATCAATAATAAACAATGATTTTGTTTATTATCTACCATTGAAAAATAATAAACAAAACTATATAAACTACCAATAATAATGACACTAAAGACTTCTAAAAAGAATACTTTTATTAACATTTTTTTGTTTTTAACCTTTATTGCTTTTGCATTATTACAACTAAATGACCCTGACCCTATTATTTGGTTTTCTATTTATTTAACTATTAGTCTAATTTGCTTGTTGGTTAATTTTATACATATTAGTAACAAAATTATTATTGCCTATATTATCATTTTAATCCTATATGCAGGAGCTCATTTTAGCTACTTAATAGATTGGCTACACACCAGTCAAAAAGATGAGATTTTTGGTAAAATGGTTTACGAAAAACCTTATCTTGAGGGCTCAAGAGAATTTATTGGTTTGGCCATGGGAATTGCCGGATTGATCTTTACTATGAGCACCAATAAAAAATAATTTTATACCCCAAAATGAAATCTGTGATGAAAAATATACAAAACATAGAACCTTTTCAAGCTGCTGAAGGTATTGTATATCATGCAGATACTTGTTTGCCTTTAGTAGATGCTTCTGAAAGAAAAAAAGTAAAACTAAAATCTTTAGCTAGGCACTCTTATCCTGGAAAACGATTGGATGAAAATACCATAGGCCTAAATAGTATTGGGTATTGGGATGCCAACACACCGCAAGATTGGGGCTTAGATTGGCATAGAAATGAAGGTATTGAATTTCATTTTTTAGAATCGGGATTAATGCCCTATGCACAAGAAAACAAAGAGGTGATTTTAGAACCAAACAACTTAACTATTACTAGACCTTGGGAGGCTCATAAAGTAGGAAACCCCAATATTGGTATTGGTAAGTTTTATTGGATTATTATTGATTTAGGAGTCAGAAGACCACATCAAAAATGGACATGGCCAGAGTGGATTCATCTTACCAAACAGGACTTAGAACGATTGACTACTTTGTTAAGACACAATGAAAAATCAATCATCAAAACCAATCATTATTTTAAAGAATGTTTTCAGCAAATTGGAAAAGCTATTGATGAAGATGTGGACAATAACAGTGCTTCTAAAATTAGAATACTCATCAACCAATTATTGCTTTTGTTATTAGAAAGTTTAAACGAAGAGAAAATAGTTTTAAACGAATCATTAACAGACAGTTCCAGAAGTGTAAGATTCTTTTTAAAAGAATTAGACAACAATGTGTCCGAGAACTGGAGCATTCAATCTATGGCAGATTCTGCAGGAGTTGGACTTACAAGATTCACCCATCACTGTAAACAAATTACCAACCTTACTCCTATGCAGTATTTAACCTACAAACGCATAGAAAAATCTAAAAACTTACTCCTAGAAAACACAGAAATTTCGGTTTCAGAAATTGCCTACACTTGTGGATTTACCACTAGTCAATATTTTGCTACCGTTTTTAAAAAACACGAAAATTGTACCCCAAACGAGTATAGATTGTTAAATACTGTTTAAGTATATTTTTCTTCAGTGAAAAATTATAAACATTAACTTATCATCAATTATATATATTTATCAAATAATATTGATAATTAATGAATATTATAAAATAATACTTGCTATTTTATGGTATTAGTATTGATTTTTAACTTAATTTATTATAATTACTCACTATGGACACATTTCATAAAAACAGACTTTTTATTGCTAGTTGTTTAGCGTTGATTACCACAGCAATGACTTTTGCTATTAGAGCAAGACTAGAAACTGTATTTGGACCTGAGGGTGTAGGTTTAACCTTAGAACAAATAGGTTATGCGTTTACTCCTGCTTTTTTTGGTTTTACATTGGCCATGATTTTTGGAGGTCCTTTGGTAGATTTATTAGGAATCAAAAAAATTACTTGGATGGCTTTTGTGACTCATGCCATAGGTATTGTTTGGACAATTATGGCAGATTCTATGACCTCTTTGTTTTTAGCTACCTTATTTATTGGTATAGGAAACGGATTGGTAGAAGCCGCTTTAAACCCATTAGTTGCCTCTATGTATCCTGAGCAAAAAACAAAAATGCTAAATAGATTTCACGTTTGGTTTCCTGGAGGAATTGTAATTGGTTCTTTAATTGGTTGGCTAACCATGGATGTTCTTGGTTTAAGCTGGCAAGTAATGGTAACTACCTTATTTATTCCTTTGGTGATTTATGGAGTATTGTTTTTTGGTCAAAAAATTCCAGTTACAGAGCGTGTTAAACTAGGAATTAGTAATAAAGAAATGATTAAAAGTGTTACCAAGCCACTTTTTATTTTTATGGTTTTGTGTATGTTTTTAACTGCTGCATCAGAATTAGGAACTACTCAAAGAATAGAATCATTATTAAAAACTTCGGTATCATCTCCTTTATTGGTATTGGCTTTTATTAACGGAATTATGGCTTTAGGAAGATTGTTTGCAGGACAAGTAGTACACAAATTAAAACCTGCAGGAATGTTACTTTATTCAGCCATTTTTACCCTTGCAGGACTTTGGCTATTAACCATTACAAGCGGAAACATGACTTTTGTGGCTGCTGCGGTATTTGCCGTTGGTGTAACTTTCTTTTGGCCAACCATGTTAGGATTTGTAGCTGAATATTTACCACAAACAGGAGCCTTAGGTTTATCTATTATGGGAGGAGCAGGAATGTTCTCTGTATCTTTAGTTCTACCTGTTATGGGAAAACTAATGGATAATGCCAACGCTGTTGAAGCACTTAGAACAATGTCTATTTTACCTGCAATTTTAATTGTAGCTTTTATAGGATTAAATATTTACATGAAAAAGACGAGTAAAGCATAAACATGAATAGAAAATTAAGAATGGGAATGATTGGTGGTGGAACCGGATCATTCATTGGTGATGTACACAGAAAAGCAGCTTCCATTGATGGAATGATAGAGTTGGTTTGTGGTGCTTTTAGTAGCACTGCAGAAAAATCAATTCAATCTGGGAAAGATTTATTTTTACCAAAAAACAGATGTTACGGAAGTTATGAGGAAATGATTTTAAAAGAAAAAGAACTTCCAGAAGACGAACGTATGGATTTTGTATCTATAGTGACACCAAACCATATGCACTTCCCTCCTGCTAAAATGGCTTTAGAAAATGGTTTTCACGTAGTTTGTGATAAACCTATGACCTTAACTTTAGAAGAAGCAATAGAATTAGAAAAAATCATAGAAAAATCAGGAAAACTATTTGCCTTAACACATAATTACCCTGGTAGTCCTATGGTTAAACAAGCCAAAGCCTTAGTTGATAATGGAGATATAGGAACCATTAGAAAAGTAGTAGTACAATATTTACAAGGATGGTTATCTACAGACTTAGAAACTACAGGTCAAAAACAAGCTGCTTGGCGAGTAGATCCTAAGCGTTCTGGTATTGGAGGAGCTTTAGGTGATATTGGAACCCATGCAGAAAACTTAGTTGAATATATTACAGGTTTAAAAATTACTGAAATCGCTGCCGATTTAGGTAGGTTTGGAAAAGGAAGAGTTTTAGATGATGACGGAAACTTGTTATTACGTTTAGAAAACGGAGCCAAAGGAACCATGTCTTTTTCTCAAATAGCCTTGGGAGAAGAAAACAACTTAGCCATAAAAGTTTATGGAACTAAAGGAAGTTTAGAGTGGCAACAAGAAAATCCTAATCAATTAATTACTCATTGGTTAGAGGAACCTGTTAAAATATATACTCCTAACGGAAATAAACTCCACCCTGCTGCTCAAATTTCTAGAATTCCTGCAGGACATCCAGAAGGATATTTAGAAGCTTTTGCTACTGTATACAAAAACTTTTCGAACCATTTGATAGCTGAATTAAAAGGTGAAAAAATAGACAACCCAGATTATCCAACAGCTAAGGATGGAATTAGAGGAATGAAATTTATTTATGCTGCTGTAGAAAGCGACAAAAATAATGCTACTTGGACCAAAATTTAACAACAAGAAATAAACAACAAATGACCACAATTAAAAACTATCCCCTTTCTATTACTGCACTATCAATTGTAGTATTGTTAGCGAGTTGTAATAAAAAGGAAAAAAAATACTTTGACAATAAGTTTACCAAACCAGAAATTATTAGAGAAGCCTCCTCTGAATTTCTTAGCCCAGAGGAAAGCATGAAAACTTTTCACTTACCAGAGGGGTATAAAATGGAATTGGTGGCTAGTGAACCTATGGTTGACGAACCTGTAACCATTGCCTGGGATGGAAATGGAAGACTGTATGTTGCTGAAATGAACACCTACATGCAAGATGTAGATGGTACAGGAACCAATAGATCTATCAGTAAAATAAAACAATTGATTGATACTGATGGAGATGGAAAAATGGACAAAAGCACTGTGTTTATAGACAGTCTTTTATTACCTAGAATGATTTTGCCTTTAGATAATGGTGAGTTAATTGTTAACGAAACTTACACTTATGATTTATGGAAATACACCGATACTGATAACGACGGTGTTGCAGATAAAAAAGAACGTGTTTACTACAATGAAAATCGTAGAGGTGGAAATTTAGAACACCAACAAAGCGGGTTGCTTTGGAATTTAGACAACTGGGTTTATACAACCTACAACCCTATACGTTTTAAATTTACCAAAGATAAAGTTCTAGTAGATTCTGTAATCAAAATGCCTAGTGGTCAATGGGGATTAACTCAAGATGACATGGGGAATAATTATTACTCAACTGCTGGTGGTGAAAATCCTGGTTATGGTTTCCAACACCCTCCTATTTATGGAGATTATAGTCCAAGAGAAAGGTTAGAACCTGGTTTTATGGAAACTTGGCCTATAGTTGGTACTCCAGATGTACAGGGGGGGCCTAGAAGAATTAAAAAAGATGGTACTTTAAATCACTTTACAGGAGTTGCCGGACAAACTATTTATAGAGGACATAAATTACCAGAAAACTTATATGGTGATTTATTTATTCCTGAACCTGTTGGACGTTTTATTAGAAGAGCCAAAATAGTTAAAAATGAAGATGGATTAAAAGTATTAACAAATCCATATTTTGAAACTGAATTTATGGCATCTACCGATTTAAACTTTAGACCTGTATGGTCTGAAACTGGGCCTGATGGTACTTTGTATGTGGTAGATATGTATAGAGGAATTATTCAAGAAAGTAACTGGACTAGAAAAGGAAGTCATATTAGACCTGTAATTGAGCGTAAAGGTTTAGACAAAAACATTGGTAGAGGTAGAATTTATAGAATTGTACACGAGGATATTCAACCAGACAAACAGCCAAAATTATTAGATAAAACTTCTAGCGAATTAGTGGAGTACTTAGGACATAAAAATGGCTGGTACAGAAATACGGCTCAAAAATTAATCATTTTAAGAGCTGATGAAAAAGTAATTCCTTTGTTAAAAGATATCGCATCTAACAACCAAAGTTTATGGTCTAAATGGTTTGGTAATGACGATAAAGATTATGCCTTAGAGAGAATTCATGCCTTATGGACTTTAGAAGGTTTAGGAGCTATAGATGAATCTATCATCAAAGAAAAACTTTTAGATAAAGATGCTAGAGTAAGAATGACAGCAATAAGATTAAGCGAACCTTTCTTAAAAGCTGGTAATACTGAACTTTTAAATGATTTAGAAAACTTAGAAACAGATCCTTCTGTAGAAGTTGTAGATCAATTAGCATTGAGTTTACGTTTTAGCCCTAAGGACAAAGCAACGGCTATTTTAAAAACCATTCAAAGAAAATACGCAGAAAACAAAGTTATTTCTAGTTCTGCTTACGAAAGTCTTAAGAAAACTGATGAAAGATTATTGGCATTAAAAGAGAGAATTGCTGGTAGAAATAGAGGTTCTCAAGAGTCTGTTTTAAAAGGTTACGACACTTATAATCAACTATGTGTTACTTGTCATGGTCCTGACTTAAAAGGGGCTCAAAATGAAGATGGTTCTTTAGTAGCTCCTCCATTAATTGGTAGTAAAAGGGTTAAAGATCACGATAGCAAAGCCATTAGAATTTTATTAAATGGTTTAATTGGTGAAGTTGATGGTACAGAATACGGAGTGATGATGTCTTTAAAAAGCAATAGTGACAGATGGATTGCTGATGTTTTAAGTTATGTTAGAGCCATGAATGATGAAGATAATGTTGACTTTAAAACAGTACGAAAAATTAGAGCAAAAGATAAAGACAGAGAAGGTTACTGGACTTTAAAAGAATTGGATAAAATAAAATAAAATAAACATAAAAAAGAAAATGAATATTATTAAAGGACCTGCTATATTTTTAGCGCAATTTGCCGGTACAGAAGCTCCGTTTAATACTCTTGACGGAATGTGTGGATGGGTAGCTTCTTTAGGCTATAAAGGAATACAAATTCCTACTTGGGAAACTGGATTGATAGATTTAGACTTAGCTGCTACTAGTCAAACTTACTGTGATGAGTTAAAAGGAAAAGTTACATCATATGGATTAGAAATCACCGAATTATCTACGCATTTGCAAGGACAATTGGTAGCAGTTAATCCTGCTTATGATACCATGTTTGATGGATTTGCTCCAGAAGCTTATAGAAACAATCCTAAAGCTAGAACCGCTTGGGCAGTAGATCAATTAAAAAAAGCCGCAATTGCTAGTAAAAACTTAGGAATCACTGCGCATGCAACGTTTTCTGGCTCTTTAATGTGGCACACTATGTATCCTTGGCCTCAAGCTCCTAAGGGATTGGTAGAAATGGGATTTAAAGAATTGGCTGATAGATGGATGCCTATACTAAATACTTTTGATGAAAATGGTGTAGATGTTTGTTATGAAATTCACCCAGGAGAAGATTTACATGATGGAGTTACTTTTGAGCGATTTTTAAAAGCAACCAACAATCATAAAAGAGTAAATATTTTATACGATCCTAGTCATTTTGTGTTACAACAATTGGACTATTTAAAATATATCGATTACTATCACGAATACATTAAGATGTTTCATGTAAAAGATGCTGAATTTAACCCTTCTGGTAAAGTTGGGGTTTATGGAGGTTATCAAGATTGGAAAGACCGTGCCGGTAGATTTAGATCTTTGGGTGATGGACAAGTAGATTTTAAAAGCATTTTTACCAAATTAACTCAATACAATTGTAATGTTTGGGCAGTTATGGAGTGGGAATGTTGTATTAAATCTCCAGAGCAAGGTGCTAAAGAAGGGGCGCCGTTTATTGCATCACATTTAATAGATTCTACAGACAAAGGCTTTGATGATTTTGCAGGTAGTGCTGCTGATAAAGAAGCACTAAAAAAGATATTGGGGATTTAAAAATTTCTAAGAAAAAGAAAGAGTCAAAAAAGAGGAATCATAAAGATTCCTCTTTTTGTTTTTATCATTATAATATGTTTTCCAAAATATTCCTAACCATAAACATCATCTTTTTTAAGGTTGGTAATCTAATGGTAAAAGTTCTGAAATTCTTTTTTTAGACATTTCTCCATATAAATTAATAGACTCTGGAGGAGAGTGATATCCAAATTCATCAATCGTAAAAACACCTTTTGAAACAAGTACAGATTGTTGATTTGTTTTGTATATGATAAAAATTTTATCAACCAAAAGTGCTACTTTTTTTAATTTATGATCATCAGTAATCTTAAAAAACTTGTGAACAGGAACCTGAATATCTCCATAGAATAACTTAAAATTATTTTGGTATAATTCATTTGAATATAATGCTCTCATAAAATGAAAAGATGATCCTAAATAACTTTTATTTCGGTTTCTTCTGCTTTTTCTAGAAACATTACTTCTCAATGGTTTAAAAAAACTATAACCATGATAATGAACAGCTATTGGTACTAATTTATTATTGATTGTTTTAAGTTTTACCATAAAATCCCTTAAATTATATTTTAAAAGATATCCTAAATATTCGTTAGCAATAACCAAAGGTTCTCTTGAACTTGCTATTAGTGTATTAGATGATTTGATAAACCTTAGTTTAATATCATTTTCGTTGATGATTCTACAAGATTTTGCAGCATGATTATTTCCTAAAAATTCTCGTTTAAATATTTTTAGTTTTTCTTCCCTACTCCATGAGTCTGTTTCTAAAAAAACAGTTTCTAATTCTTCTGATTTCTCTGGGAGATAAATTCTTAGAAAACTTGAATTGTTTTTTATCATTTGGGCATTAACAACAACAGATTCGAACCCTATTGAACTGATAACAAGAGAAGAATTACCTTCTTTAAAAACAATCTTAAACTCCCCGTTTTCACCCGTGGTCTCCCCTATACTTGTTCCTTCAAAATAAACAACACCACCAGAAATAGCTGTAGAATCTTTAGCACTAAACACAAATCCTGACACATGATTTTGTGCATTACAAATACCTACTTGTAATAGTATAATAATTTTACATAGCCATAAAATAGACCTTTGATGATTCTTTTTATCTGTTACCATTTTATAATTCTTATTATTGAAAGAAACGATTTCTTATAAACTTGATAGAGTTTCCCTAATATTTAAAACACCTTAAAAAACACAAACATAGCAGTATTATTTTTCATAAACCTTAATATTGAACCTCCGTAGCACTTCTCGATACACCCTGAAACAAGTTCAGGGCACTCGAAGTGACATTTTAAATCCCATGTCAGTTCGAGTTTGATTTGCTGTAGTGTAACGGAAACAAATCAAGTATCGAGAACTTATTTTTCTTCTACTTGATAACTTGTTTCATAATACCCAAACTTTCCTTTTTTAGTAATTACCTCAATTACAATGAGCATTTCTCCTGTATTGTCGGCATTATAATATTCTATTTTTGCTTCACCATATTCATCAGTAGTTACATTTGGATTCCAATGTACAACAGAACGTACATCTGGAAATTGCCAATCTTCTGGACTTAAATTTTCATGTTTTGGAGTATAAAATTCACGTTTGGGTATAAACCCCTGAACAAAACCTTTACTAATTCCTTTATTTCTTTTTATTCCATAAAACCCCTTACCAGCATAAGTATAGATACTTATAATCCCTATTCTTCTATCAATAGGTATAGCTAGTAGAGAACCAAACATTTCATCTGGATCCGTATAATCTGGTCTAAAAATTCTATCATTATGGTATCTTGCATATTTAGGTTTATTTATCACTTCAAAACTTTTAACTTCTTCAATAGATAAATATTGTAACAAAATGTAATTATACCTTTGAACTGGTATTCCATCAACAAGAACCAAAGTAACATCCCTCCCATAAATATTAGCAAAAAGATTACCATCTAAATCTGAAATTATATGAATATCATCAGGAAAACTAGCTTGTAATACACTATACAAACCTGAGTTCCACTTAGGAGCTTTTTTAATAATTTCTTCGTTTTCAACAACAAAATCTGGAGCTCCGTGTAAATCCATTACTTTTTTTCTTTGTGCAGTTAACACATAACCTGTTAATTCTACCTCTTCTAATTCTATTACTCCTTCAATAGGTGTAAGATTTTCTTCTTTTGGACTTTTAAGAATATTTTCTTTTACATATAGGCTAGTACTATCTGCAAACTGAATTATTTCCTCTTTTTTGTAATGTATTTTTGGACTTTCGTATTTCTCTAGTTCAATGGTAAAGTCCTTCTTTTTTCCTTTTTCGTCTTTAGTCTGAAGCATTACCTTAAATTTATCTTTATAATAATCTTCTAACTTCATCTTAAAATACCCAGAACTATCTATTTCCTGAATAGCTACATTTAAAGGTCCATACACAGCTGTGAGCTCTATTGGCTTTTTTAACTCTCTTTTAGAAAACCATTGATTTTTAATTCTCCCTGAAATAGTTAACCCCTTTTCTTGGAGATATTTAAAGTTGTTCGTAAAGGCTGTGTTTTCATACTTGTAATTACTCCAACCTTGGGTAAGTAGCAAAGCATCTAAATCGTGTTTTCTTCTTTTATTTTTAGGGTTAAAATATTCATTAGGTTTTTCTATACTTCCTTTTAATTCTGAATTCAATAAAAAGTAAGACAAAATATTACTACGCAAACTGTTTTCTTTTCCTAACTGTTCTTTGTTGATGACTAAAACAGAAAGGTTACATTGAATTCCATTTACATCCTCATCTTCGGTAATAATATTAATTGTTGTTTTTTCTCTTTGCTTAAATTGCTGTTTGTTTAAAGTTGTGTTTATATAAATTTGCTCCTCTTCTTTGTCATTAAAAAACAACCGTTCTGCTACAATTTGGTTCGCTGGATTGGTAATGGTGAATTTTACAATTCCTTCGGGTAATAGACTTTTTTCTATTCCTGCTCCTACCTTGTTGTTTTGAAATTGCATTTCAAATTCATCATAAACCACTCCTCTTACTTGGGCTTTTACATGTAAGGGCTCTTGGTTTTGTTGATTGGTTTCTAAAGATAGTACGATGAATTCTTTTACCTCTTTTACTTTTAGCACAAATCCTGTTTTATGGATTTCTGGGATTGGATATTTATATTCAATATCATCTTTTCCTTTGACTACTGCATAATACTTTTTTTGAATGTTAGGAGTTAATTGCGTAATTCCCATTCCCAAATTATTACTCTGAAATGGCATGATGATGTTATTATCTTGGTCTACAATATTCCCTGTTACCTGCTTTCCTTTATTGTTATAATCCAAAGCTTTAAATGCTACTTTGCTGTTTAATCCATCCACTAATTTCCCTCCTTCCGGAAAAAATTGTAAGTCTAAATACTCCTTATTAACAGTGATAGTTTTACTGTATGAATTGAACTTTTTATAATCAAAATTTCTTGCTCTAATAGAATCTGGTTGGAATTCTAATCTTGCTTTTACAGCATCTTTGGGTAATAAATAACTAAAACTATAAATATCATTTTCATCTTTTTTAACTTCTAAAGAATCTGTTTGCTTTTCTGTATGGATATACATTTTTAGTTTTCCCTTAAACTCAGGATTTAGGAGTTTTGGAAATGCTTTTGCAGAAATTTGGTATTGCTCATTTTCTGTTTCTTGTAAAGTGATTTCTCTTATCGCTAAATCTTCTTGTTTTATTTCTTTAGGAGCGTAGAGATCTACATATATTTGAGATATAAAATCATCACTAAAATTTTTATTCCATTCGGTATAGGCTCTTATTAAATATCTTCCTGAAGGTAATTCTTCATTCAAATCAAAATAACCATCAGTGACACCGTTTTCTATTTTTAAGAGTTTAGAATCAATAATATTTTTATCAAAATCAATTAAATCTACATGTAATACCGCACTTAGCTTGGTTGGTAAATGCTCCAAATCTGTTACAATAGCTTTAAACCAAATGGTTTTATCCGTAGTAAAAACCGTACTTACTGGCTGTAAGTAAATTTTTTCTGCATAAGCATTTTTTGATGCTATTTTTAATGGTGGTTTTTCTTGAGAATAGGTTTTAATTATTGTTAGTAACAACAAATTTAAAAAGATAATAGTAATTCGATTTTTCATAAATTTTAATATCAAATCTCCGTAGCACTTCTCGATACACCCTGAAACAAGTTCAAAGCACTCGAAGTGACATTTTGTGTTTTTCTCACAGACTTTATTCTACCAAAGTAAAACCTAATTTTTATTTGTCTGCTCAAGTGAAATGAGTTTTTTTTATCAAGAACGTGTCTAGTTTTTACACACCCTAAAACAAGTTTTGGATACTCGAACTGACATTTTAAATTGTATGTCAGTTCGAGTTTGATTTGTTGAAGTGTAACGGAAACAAATCAAGTATCGAGAACTTATTTTTCTTCTACTTGATAAAACTTTCCTTTTTTAGTAATCACCTCAATTACAATGAGCATTTCTTGTTTTTAACACGAAACATAATACATCTCGACTCCGCTCGATGACCTCTTTTATGGAGAACTTATTTCCCCCCTACTTGATAACTTGTTTCATAATCCCCAAACTTTCCTTTTTTAGTAATTCCCTCAATTACAATGAACATTTCTTGTTTTTAACACGAAACATAATACATCTCGACTCCGCTCGATGACCTTTTATGGAGAACTTATTTTTCTTCTACTTGATAAAAACTTTTCTTTTTTCAGTAATTCTCTCAATTACAATGAATATTTCTTGTTTTTAATACGAAACATACTACATCTCGACTCCGCTCGATGACCTTTTATGGGGAACTTATTTTTCTTCTACTTGATAACTTGTTTCATAATACCCAAACTTTCCTTTTTTATTTATTCCTTCAATCACAATAAGTAAATCCCCTGTATTGTCGGCATTATAATATTCTATTTTAGCCTCTCCTTTTTCGTTGGTATTCACATTAGGTTCCCAATGTACAACTGAACGAAAATCAGGGACATTTAAATCATTTTCAATATTATATTTAGGACTATAAAACTCACGTTTAGGTTCAAAACCTTGAATATTAAATTTATCAATACCCTTATTTCTACTTAAATATCTTATTCCTTTACCACCATAAGTGTATACACTTAAAATTGTTATTCGTGCATTTAAAACTGCCATGTCACTATCTCTAGTAGATTCTGGATCGGCATCTAATTGAAATTCAGGATTAAAAAATCTAGTATTTTGTCCAAAATAAGCCCTAGCTCCTTTTGGTTTTTTTAACAATTCTACACTTTTAATATCTTCTAAAGGCATATTAAATAATAAATTATAATCATCTTCATGCACAAGTATTCCATCAACCAAATAATAAACCGTTCTAAGCATTCTTACATCACCTCGTACAGTTTGGTTGAAAAAAACATTATCTATTCTATTAAAAATATTAGGAAAACAAACTTCTATTACATTAAAAAAACCTGAATGCCATTTAGGAGCTTTAGTCATCAACTCTTCATTTTCAACAACAATATCTGGAAGCCCATGTAATTCCATCACCTTTTCACGTTGTGGCGTTAATTTATATCCTGTTAATTCAATTTCGTCTAACTCAATTACATCATCTGCCAATTTTATATTTTCTTCTTTTTGTTTTCTAAGAATATTCTCTTTTACAAAAACACTTACAGAATCTGCTAAAAAAACTTTTTCTTCTTTGATGTAATTTATTTTTGGCATTTTATAATAATCCAACTCAATGGTATAATCTTTTTTATTTCCTTTTTTGTTTTTGGTTTGTAGTGCTACTCTAAACTCGTTTTTATAATAATCTTCTAAACCAATTTTAAACCTACCGGTACTATCTATTTCTCTGATATCAACATTTAAAGGTCCGTAAACAGCTGTTAACTCTACAGGTTTCTTTAACTCTTTTTTTGATGACCATATACTTCTGATAGACCCCGAAATGGTTAATTCTTTTTCTGGTAAATGTTTAAATTTTGTACTGAATAATGAATTTTCATATTTGTAGTTACTCCATCCTTGAGACAAGAGTAAAGCATCCATATCATCTTTTCTATTTTTATTTTGAGGATTAAAATAATGGTTAGGATTTTCTATTTTTCCTCTTAATTCAGAATTCAATAAAAAATAGGACAAAATATTACTTCGTAAACTATTTTCTTTTCCTAACTGTTCTTTATTAATCACTAATACAGATACATTGCTAGGAATCGTATTGCTATCATTATCAATAAGTTTTAGGTTTAAAACTGTTTTATCTCTTTGATGATATTGTTTTTTATTTAAACGAGTACTAATATTAACTCTCTCTTCTTCCTTATAGTTAAAAAACAATCTTTCTGCCACAATTTGATTTTCTTGATTTGTAACGGTAAACTTTACAATTCCTTCTGGCAACACTCTTTTTTCTATTCCTGCACTTACTTTATGATCTTTAAACACAACATCAAATTCGTCATATAAAACCCCTCGTACTTGGGCTTTTACATGTAATTGTTCTTGTAGAATATTTTTATTTTGTAGGCTAACAACTATAAATTCCTCTATTTCTTTTATTCCTATAACAACACCTGTTTTATGAACACTAGGTAATGGATATTTATAAACCACATTGTCTTTTCCTGTAACACTAGCATAATAGTTTTTTTGAAAATTAGGAGTTAGATACGTTACCCCCATTCCTAAATTATTGGTTTTAAAAGGCATAATAATATTGTTGTCTTGATCTACAATATTTCCAAAAACCTCCTTTCCTTTATTTCTATAATCCAATGCTTTAAAAGCAACTTTACTTTTTAAACCATTTACTAACTTTCCTCCTTCTGGAAAAAATTGTAGGTCTAAATATTCTTTATTTACTGTTACAGTTTTACTGGAAGTATTAAACTGTTTATAATCAAAATTTATAGATCTAACAGAATCTAATTTTAGTTCCATACGTGCATTTACAGCATCTTTGGGCAAAAGATATTGAAAACTATAATTATCGTTTTTATCTTCTTTTACCACTACAGAATCCGTTTTTCCTTCTGTATGTATCAACATTTTAAAATCTCCTCTAAACTTTGGGTTTAATAATTTTGGATAAGCTTTTGCAGAAATTTGATATTGCTGATTTTCTGTTTCTTGTAAAACCACTTCTCTTATTACCTGATCTTCTTCCTTAACTTCTTTGGGAGCATACAAGTCAACATAAGTTTGAGAGATAAATTCACGACCAAAATTTTTATTCCATTCTGTATAGGCTCTAATTAAATATTTACCAGAAGGTAATTTCTCATGTAAATCAAAATAACCATCCGCAACTCCATTTTCTATTTTTAAGAGTTTGGAATCGATGATATTTTCATCAAAATCAATTAAATCTACATGTAAAATATTACTTAGCTTAGTAGCCAAATGCTCTAAATCTGTTACAATTGCTTTAAACCAAATGGTTTTATCTGTAGTAAAAACGGTACTTACTGGTTGCAAGTAAATTTTTTCTGCATAAGCATTTTTGGCTTCAATATTTATGTCTTTTTTTTCTTGAGCATAAAGATGGGGATAGACAAACAATACCCCTAACATGGTAATTAGTAATTTTCTTTTCATAAGGCTTTATTTTTTTAAGTTATTATCAAATAACGAGCCATTTTAATGTTTTTTATTCAAACAAAACTCAAAATCAATTAACAATAAGCAAACAACAGCAGTATTTACTTGTCATTTTTATAAACCCTATGCAATAAAATTATGGAAGGAATAAAACTGCGCATTGATTTAGTATCTTTGCCATACTAGTAAATACAATTCATGACATTTAAAGACTTACATTTAAACGCTAAAATTTTAAAAGCGGTAGCAGAGCAAAACTACACCACTCCTACTCCTATTCAACAAGCCACCATTCCTTTGGTTTTAGATGGTATTGATGTAATTGGTTGTGCCCAAACAGGAACAGGAAAAACAGCTGCATTTGCTTTGCCTATTTTAGACAGGATTTTTTCTCAAACAGATGCTAATAAAAAAGAGAAAAAAATTAAAGCCCTAGTAGTAAGTCCTACGAGAGAATTGGCCATACAAATAGAGGAAAACTTTAAACAATATAGTACTTATACCAATTTAAGAACTACTTCTGTTTATGGAGGAATGTCTATGGAACCTCAAATAGATCAATTAACCAAAGGAGTAGATGTTTTAATTGCCACTCCTGGGCGTTTGTTAGATTTACATAAAAGAGATATTTTAAACCTAGATTATATTCAGATTTTGGTCTTAGATGAAGCTGATATGATGTTAGACATGGGCTTTATTGATGATGTAAAAAAAATAGCTCGTTTATGTCCGCAGCAAAAACAAACTTTGCTGTTTTCTGCAACCATGCCACCAAAAATTGAATCATTAGCCAATGAATTGTTAACAGAACCTGAAAAAGTATCGGTTTCTGCTATTTCATCGGCTGCTAAAACTGTGAGTCAAGAATTGTACATGGTTCCAAAACCTAAAAAAATTGAATTGTGCTTACACTTACTAAGAAATGATTTACGAGGAAATATCATTATTTTTAGACGTACTAAGTTTGGTGTAGATAAATTAGAAACCACCTTATTAAAAAACAATTACAAGGTAGATACTATTCACGGAGACAAAACACAAGCGGCCAGAACAAAAGCCTTAAATAAATTTAAAAACAACGATGTTAATATATTAATTGCTACTGATGTTGCAGCCAGAGGTATTGATGTCCCAGATTTAGATATAGTGATCAATTTTGATTTGCCAAATATTCCAGAAAGTTATGTACACAGAATTGGTCGTACTGGGCGAGCTGGAAAAGAAGGAAGAGCATTGGCTTTTTGTTCGGCTGATGAAAAACCTTATTTAAAAGACATACAACAACTTTTAGGTAAATTAATTCCTGTAGAAGAAAATCATCCTTATCCTTTAGATCCTGCTGCAAAACCAGAGGTTCATAAAAAACAAGGAAGTAAACATAAAAAAGGACGAAAGTCTCAAGCTTCTAAAGCTAAAAAGAAACGTTGGTATTAAGTAAAACATTATGGAGTTCTCCTTTTATGTACTAACAATTACTTTAGTAGTCTTAACTTTTTTACCATTTATTAAAAATCAACATTGGTTTTTTAAAGTTCCTGATTTTGGAAGAATTCAAATTCTTGTATTACAAGTAATATTGTGGCCAATCTCTATTTTTTTTCTTTGGACAGATATTAATGCTATTCATACACTAATATTTATTTTATTAAGTGTTGCTATGGGGTATCAAATTTTAATTTTATATCCATATATCATTATTAAAAACAAGGTATACAATACAAAAAACAAAGAGCTTATTTCTATTTTATCTGTAAATGTATATCAATTTAACAGGCAATATCAACCCTTAATTAATTTAATACGCAAAACAAAACCCAATATTTTTATCACCATAGAAACTGATCAAAAATGGGAAGAAGCTTTATCTGTTTTTGACCATGATTATCAACACTATAAAAAAATAGCATTAGATAACACCTATGGAATGCACTTTTACAGCAATTTAAAAGTCTCAAAAATTAAAACTCATTATTTTGTTGCTGATGACATCCCTTCTATAGAAGTACATATCACAACTGCTAAGGGTGATTCTTTTATTTTATACGGAATTCACCCACCGCCCGCAAGTCCAACCGAAGAAGAAAACTCTAAAGAGCAAGACGGAGAATTAATGGCTATAGCTAAAAAAAGTTTAACCCAACAAAACAGTATGATTGTTGTTGGTGATTTTAATAGTGTGGCATGGTCACGTATTACCAAACTTTTTGCAAAAGTTTCAGGCTTAATTGACGCTAGAATTGGACGTGGATTTATATCTACTTTTCCCGCTAAATATAGGCTTTTTAAGATCCCTATAGACTTGGTATATCATTCTAAAGACATTACTATTACCCAACTTAAAACCTTAGAAGATATTCACTCTGACCACTTACCTTTGTACTTAGAGTTTTATATAAACAATAAACACCCTGACACCAACACTAAAGTTACAAAAGGAGTATTAGAGAAAACTACCAAGCTTATTGATGAAGGTATTAATGAAACTTCTGACAACAGATAGTTTATCTTTTTTTGATCAACAAACCATCTACAGAAAGTTTTCCTGGCCCTTGTAACAATAGAACGATGTAGATAACTAAGTATAATATAGATTTTTCTTGCATACCAAAACTATCAGACAAGTGTACGTTAAAAGCTATTAGCATGGTTATAATTAACGGAATTGTAGCCAACCTGGTTAACAATCCTAACATGATTAATACAGAACAAATAACCTCTGCAAAAACAGCCAATGCTAAAGAGGTGGTTGCCCCTAAACCAAAAGGATCTAAAAAATGGATTTCTTCACCTCCAAATAATTTTGTCCATTTCCCTAAACCATGACCAAAAAGCATGGCTGCTCCAAAAGAAACTCTAAGTATAAACAACCCTAAATTATTTGCAAATGTGTTTTGTGATTTTAAATACGACATCCTATTTATTTTAAAATTATCTTCTTTTTCCTGAATAAGTCATCGCTTCACCCTTACCAAAACCATAGCTAAATCCTAAGGTAAAAAAACGTCCTCTTTGACCAAAACTATATTGATAAGATCTATCATTATCAATAACACTTTCACTAATTCTAGATTCAAATATATCTCTAATAGCAAAATTGATTACGGCTCTTCCTTTTAACATTTTTTTTCTCAATCCTAAATCTGCAAAAGCATAACCAGAATCTTCTCCTTGCACTGTTTGATTAGAAGATCTGTAATTTCCTGTTAATTCCATATCTATATCTAACGGAAAACTAATTTTAGAATTTAAACGAGTACTCCAATTGTCTGCAGAAAAATCAAAATTTTGATTTTCGTAAACTCCTCTTCTATCAAAATAATTCCAGTTAAAATCTCCGTTAAAACTCAACCATTTTGTAGCTGTATATTTTCCGTTGATTTCAACACCTGTAGTATTTCTACTCCCCACATTAAAAGGAGTTCTTGTAGTGACATCGTTTTTAGATTCCGGATCGTATTCTATAATAGCAATACGTTCCATTACATCGGTAGTATATCTGTAATAAACACTAGTACTCATTGTTGCTTTTCCTATTTTGTAAATAGAAGTTAACTCATAAGAATCCGTAAATTCTGGCTGTAAATCTGGGTTACCTGCACGTATATTATAATTATCACTAATACTAATAAAAGGATTTAAATCCCATAAACGAGGTCTGTAAATTCTTTTAGAATAACCTGCTTGTAACGAGAAACTATCTGTGAATTTATAAGAGGTATGAGCACTTGGAAACAAGTTGGTGTAGTTTTGTACTCCTTTAGCACCTTCGTTGGTAATAGTTAAATCTGTGTTCTCTATACGAGCTCCAATTTTTACTCCCCATGTATCATTTTCGTACGCACCAGTACCATAAAGACCTAACACTTTTTGATTGTAATCAAAAGTATTGGTTAAGTTATTGTCTACTACAAAATCACTTCCATTATAATTTCTTACTTCGTAATCATTCCCTACATCATTAATTACATATTGCCCTCCTGTTTCTATAGTATACTCATCACTAATAGGGTTGGTATAATCTAACTTAAATGTATAATCCGCTTGTTGAAACTTTGTTTCTGTTTGCTGATCTTTTTCTTTATTGGTTCCAGATAAAGTTGAATTTGTAAACTCTGATGACAAATCTTTACCAAAAAATCTACCCAAAGCACTAAATAATAAAATATGCTCTTTGTTATTTTTAAACTCCTTGCTATAATTAAATTCGTATTGCCACTTTGGATTGGTTGCCTCGGTTTCTTCGGTTCTAATCCACTCACTTTGTAATACATCATTTAAATAAGAACTATAATTGGTTTCCGAAGGTTGATCTTCAATTTCGTAAGCAATATTTCCAGATAAGGTTAATACATTATAATCATCTATATGATAATCTGTACCTAAAATTAAATTGTAAAAAACCTCATTTCTATAGCTTGTTCCTTCAGAAACTAATCGGCTATCTTCTATTTTGTTTTCATTAATATTCTCATTATATCTTGGGTATGATTTATATCCTCCTCCAAACTGCGTAAATAAATTAAACTTTTCTGTTCTTCTATTCATACTTACTCCCACACTGTGATTGTCTGGAATTCCTGTATTTACAGAAACAGAACCATTTAACCCTTTTTTCTCTTCTTTTTTAAGGATGATATTTAAAATTCCCGCAGTACCTTCTGCATCGTATTTTGCAGATGGATTGGTAATTACCTCTATACTTTCTATCATTTCTGCAGTAATGGTTCCTAAAGCATTACTTCCTGACTCTGTTAAAACAGATGGTTTTCCATCAATTAAAATTTGTACTCCAGAACTACCTCTAAGGCTCACAGCTCCTTCTATATCAACATTTACAGAGGGTACATTATTTAACACTTCTAAAGCACTTACTCCTGTACTAGCAATATCTTTACCTACGTTAAAAACTTTTTTATCTAATTTAAATTGAGTTTTAGAAACCTCTGCTCTTACTTCAACAGCTGCTAATGCTTGACTATTTTCCTCTAAAACAATCGTTCCTAAATCCACCACATTTTTACTTGTATCAATATTCTTAAAACTTTGGGTTTTGTAGCCCATAAAGCTAACTTCTACATAAAAATTATTAGCCGTTGTTTTAATGTTAAAAAATCCATTGTCATTAGATGTTGTTCCACTAAGTACTTCATCTGTAGTGTTGTCTTTTACCACAATCGTAGCATATGGGACAGTAGTTTTAGTAGCAGCATCGGTAAGTGTACCACCAATGGTTATCTCTTTATTTTGTGCATAACCTATTACACTTAACATTAAAAGCAATAGAAAGTTAAACTTTACCTTTATCATAATTATTTAAAAGTTTATGGATTGTGACTATAATTCAATACAAAAGAACTAAGAATACAAGTCAAATAAAAAAACAATCTGTAAACAACAAAATGCTTATGGTAAACAACAGTTGAGCGAATTTTGTTGTTTAGGGCATGAATCATAATGTTTACAGATTTTTTTATTTATAAAGCCCTCAATTTTATAGCTTTGTATCTATGTATACAAAAACAAACTATAAAAATTTTGCCAAAGAATTCCTTTTTCAACTTGCTTTAGGAAGTCTTGTTTTTATTCTTTATTCCTACGGAAGACATGATAGAGATATTACTTTTCAGGAATTTGTTTTTTTTACCAACCAATCTTTAGGAGCATTAATTATTGGTTTTTTCTTATTACCTCGTTTTTTTTACACTCAAAAATACTGGCATTTTGCTATTTACACTACAGTAGTTTTGTGTATAGTGGTATTTATAGAAGAGGCTATTTTAGAACGCATCTATTTCCCTACTACTAGAGGAAGAAATATAGCTGCTAAAATCTATGATTTATTAGATGTACTGCCTACTATTTTAATTTTATTAGGCGCTAAATTTGCTTGGGATGCCATTACACAACGCAAGCACACAAAGCAATTAGAGTTACTTGCTAAAGAGAGTGAGTTACAATTTTTAAAAACACAGATCAATCCTCATTTTTTATTTAACAACCTAAATAATTTATATGCGCATGCCATAGAAAACTCTCCTAAAACCCCTGAGTTTATTTTAGAGTTATCTAACATGTTGCGTTATATGTTGTATGATTGTAAGGCTACTTTTGTTCCTCTTGCTAGAGAAATAGAACAGTTAGAAAACTTTATCAATTTAAATAAACTACAAACCGAGGGAAAAGGGAAAGTAACTTTTAATACTAATGTTAGCGAAAATAACTTAAAAATTGCTCCACTTATTTTTACCGTTTTTGTAGAAAATGCTTTTAAACACAGTACCTCTAGCCTTTCAAAAGCTATTGATATTGTGATTGGTTTAGAGGTTGATGAACAAAACCAATTAATATTTACTTGTAAAAATAATTTCTTAAATACCTCTACCACACAAGATTTAAACAAAGGAATTGGTTTAAAAAATGTGCAAAAAAGATTAAATATGCTATATCCAAACAAGCATTCTTTAGAAGTGAGTAATAACAATCAAGAGTATTTAATTACTTTAAAAATAAATTTACAATAGTGATGGATTGTATTATTGTAGAAGACCAATTACCTGCACAGCGTATTTTAAAAAAATACATAGAAGATGCAGGAAACCTTAACTTAAAAGCTATTTTTAACAATGCTTTAGAAGCTATGGATTTTCTACAAAACAATACTGTTGAACTTATGTTTTTAGACATTCATTTACCACAATTGTCTGGTATAGATTTTTTAAAAAAATTAGAAACCCCTCCTAAAGTAATTTTAACAACTGCCTTTACTGAATACGCTATTGAAAGTTATGATTTAAATGTGGTTGATTATTTATTAAAACCTTTTGCTTTTAAAAGGTTTATGCAAGCCATAGAAAAAGTAAAAAGCAACGCTGCGCCTATACAAAAGGAAATATTTATCAAATCGGGGTATGAACATATTAAGATTGATATTGATGACCTTATTTACATCAAATCAGATACCGATTATACAGAGTTTTTCTTAGCTAACAAAAGCTACTTATCTTCTGAACCTTTGCGTTATTGGGAAACTGAACTCAAAGCATATTCATTTAATAGAGTTCATAAATCTTATATCATCAATTCTAAAAAAATTGAAAAAATTGGAACCCAACAAGTGGTTTTAACTCATAACATTACCATTCCAATTGGTAGGGCTTATAAAGATGATTTTCTAAAGTTATTGAATTAATTATTTTTTTTCATCTTAAATCTAGTTACAAAAAAGTAAGAGAATCCCCCAATAAAGTACAATAAAACATCAATCCAATCAGAAGTATATCTGCTATTAATTTTGGGTTGATAAAATTCAAAATACACAGCGTAGTAGGTTGCCAAACAAATCACAAAGCCCAAGGGAAGTTTAAATTGAGCATCTTTTTTAAGAAATCGTATTATATAAGTAATGATTCCCAAAACAAGGGGCAAACAAAGTAAATCATTAAGATAATTATGAATCAACATTGGAAGTTGATATTCATTTAGTTTTAGAAAATAAACAGTAATGGCTATTATTGATAAAATACAATACACCAACTTATTTATTTCCAAAAAACGAAAAGTTTTCATCATCGAAACTTTAATATTACTTAACAACGAATGTAAATTAACCTGCGGCAACAGCAAGTATAAAAGATATTAATCCACCAATAACCATCGCTAAAAAGAGCCATATTAAACGACCTATTTTAAAAGGTATTCTAACAATAAAATATGGATGGTTTAAACCTTTTTCAATAAATTTCAGGAGTTTATTTTCTTCCTTTTGTTTATTCTCTAGTGCTACTCTTTTCTCTTCTATAGCCTCACTCTCTAGCCTACGTTTTAGAACAATATTGATTAATGCTCCACAGTTTTTACAATAATCACTGTTTTCATTTACAATATTACATTCCATACATTTTACATATGTTTTCTGCTTCATTTCTCTAAGGAAAGATTAAAGGATTCTAAAAGATGTTTTTTAATAATTTTCTAAACTAGCTTTAATTCGGTTTTTAATTTTGTTTACAAATGATGAAGGAGATAAAACTTTTAAAGCCTCCCCATAAGATAAAATTTGTTGTTCTAACTCATAATTAGGAATAACATCTAAAGTAAAAGTCAATCCGTTTTCGTTTAATTCTCCATTTTTTTGACTACCATGTAAAGGAGATGTTAACATATAAGAAGCCAAACTAGAATTGGCTTGTAGGGTTATTTTTGTTAAAGTATTATCTAAACCACCTCTAGTAATTCCAATAATATCTTCATAACGTTCTGTAAAATCGATATCAGAAACTTCGTATTTGTCTTTACTTTCTTTAATAGCCACAATTCTATCAATAGCCAAAGTAGTTACAGGTTTGTGTTTAGAATTTGTTCCCAATACAAACCATCTGTTATTGTATTGTTTTAAGTATTGTGGATGCATAGAAAATACTTCTACCTCATTATTTCTAAAAGATTGATAATCTATCAACAAAACTTTTTCGTATAAAACTGCATTAAACAAGGTGTTTAAATGTTCCAATCCTTTTAAATAGGGGTTGTTTTCAAACCCTAAAATTTCTCTTGGTGTTTCATGAAAATCAAAATCTTTTTCAAGTTTTAAGGTCAATTCTTCTACCCAACCAAACTGAGGCATTCCTTTAATTCTATTTAAAGTTAATAATGCTTCTTTTAATTGTTGCGCTTCGGTTTCGTTCATCGGCTGGTTGTTGATAGAAAAATTTGGATCAACATACCTGTAATAAGCTGTTCTCCCTTCTTTGGTAACATTTAACTCAACACCATATCCCTGTTCACTTTTCATAAAGTTGATATCATCATAAACTTGCCTACGTTTGATACCATCAGTTTCTCCATTAAAATCATACAAAGCTTGATTACAGGCTTCTATCAAATCATTCATTGCATATCTCTTTCCTGTATTTCTAAAACATTTGTCTAATGCTTGATAACGAATAATTGCGTTTTTATTGGTAGCCATAATATGGAAATATAATTATTGTTCTTTGTTATCGCTTGTTTAGGATTTAAAATCTTGAGACTCTTTAGTATTAATACTTTGACCAATGTGATAGGTTTCTGTAAGTATTTTCTTCATTTCTTTTCCCCAGTTTTTCCAATTCAATTCTTTTAAATATTTCTCACGAGAAGTTTCAGCGATTTGTTTAAACATAACAGTATCTGAAATTAAATTAGAAATAACATCAAAATACTCATCACTTTTAGCATCCAAAGGAAGTATAAAACCATTTATTCCATTTTCAACCACAGAAGAAACTCCACCAGTATCTGTAGTAATAACAGGCAAACCATATGCATTTGCTTCGCAAAAAACAATTCCAAAACACTCTGCTCTTGTTGGCATAAAAAACAAATGAGACTCTTTAAACAACTCCTGAAACCTTAAGTTATCTTCTTTAAAATTTTTATTAAGAAATGGTATAACCTCCATTTTAGGGTGCGTTTGGCTAGGTATACACCCAACAACAGTTAATTTAACATTGTATCCCTTTTTATCTAATTTATCAATAGTTTCTAAAACGATGTCCCCGCCTTTACGTTTCCAATCTACCCCTACAAAAAGAATATTAATGGTAGAGTCATATTTCTTTATTAGATCTTCTTCTTCGGGATCTTTATCAATATTTGCTCCCATTTTTACTAAGTAAGGGTTTTGAGCATCATAATCTTTTTGAGCTATATCAAAAACCCATTTTGAAGGAAAAACCTGCGTTGTTGATTTACTTATTGCTTTTTGCTCTATTTGATTACTAATTTTAATTGATTTATCAGAAAAATTAGCAAATGAATCATAATAATCAACCATAACAGAAACTGTAGCATCAGAAAAATAACAAATAGGAATATTTGTCTTTAGATGAGCGACTTCTACAGATGCCGCCGGGGCAAACAGTACATCTATTTTATGTTTTTGAATTGCTTTATCAAAAAAACCACTGTGATATTTACTCTTAATATGATTGTGTTCTTTATTAAACTTTTTTTTATAAAAATTTTTGTGAAACAGTTTGCATATTTTCAATCGTAAATACATAACAAAATAATCAAACTTACTCAGCTCTACAGGCCCCAAACTTATTACAGTTGAAAACTCTTCTTTTAAAGCGTTATTCATCCTGAAAAGAGTGCCTGACCAGCTTGTTTTATCATTAGGATCTGTAGCAGTAATAACTCCTATGTTCAAATCTTGTTTATACATATAAATTATGTTTTTATTTTTTTGAAATAACTAAAATAATCAATTGTGCATAAACACAACACACATTAGTTAAATATTTGTATCAAATAAAATCAAGAACATATGAAAAGAGAACGCATCATTAACTATAACATTGCTGGATTTAATTATTACGAAGGTGCTTTGGCTTTTAATAAGCTTAAAATAGGTACTACTTTAAAATTAGTTCCAGAACCTGAAAACCACTATGATAAATATGCCATTGCTATTTATTATAAAAGTTACAAGCTTGGATATATTCCTAAAGGAGAAAATAGATTACTAACACTTTTACTTCAAAATAATTTAATTGAAACCGAAACTGTAGTTCAAAAAAGATCCGAAGAAGAACATCCTGAAAACCAAATATTAGCTATTACCTATTTATTAATTCCAAATCAATAATTATGTCAAAACAATTAAGCCTACACGAACAAAGAAAAAAGTTAAACAACATTTACAACAACATCATTAAAAGAAAAGATTTACCTGAGTTAGAATTTGATCACTTGATGAGATTGTGGATTTCTGAAAACGAAAAACTCGAAAAAAAAGAACAGGTATTTGAAGTGAATTTTTTACACCAAACAAGCCTTAAAAATTATGCTAATGTGGCTGTATAACACAATTATTGGGTAAATATATACCGCTTTATATGTTTACCCAAACTATTGTTTTAAAACAAACTGTACCTTTCCTCCTACTGGAATTTGAGCTAAAACATCACATGCATTTTCGGTTAAATTTACCAGACGAAGATAACCTCCAGTTGTTGGAGCATCGGCCATCATTACAATAGGCTGACCAGATTTGGTAATTTGAACAGTTCCTTTTATTATTCCAGAAGAAATAATTTCATCTTTTTCTGGTAATAAAACATCACTGCTTTCTAACCTAATTCCTATTCTATTACTGTCTTTGCTTATGGTAAAAACGGCATCAAAAAAAGAAGCTTTACTTGCATCAGAGAATAAATACCACTCAGGACCTAAAATACATTCTAAAGTTGCACTAGGCAAAAACAATGGAGCTTTTACTTTAGATTTTACCGCACCTAAGGTATTGTGCAAAACAGGTAATAAATCTCCTTTTTGCAATATTCTTCCTTTATATCCACCCAATTTTGCTGGAACATATGTTGATTTACTCCCTAAAATTCGTGGTATTTTAAAACCTCCTAGAACAGCAACATATCCATAAACACCCTGTACGGCACCTTTAAAAGAAACAATGCCATCCTTAGGAATTGTAATTGATTTATACATTGGAATTGAAACACCATTCAACTTGGGTTGCATATTTGCACCTGTAATAGCAATAGTAATGGCTTGATGAGCTTTAAACTTTAAACCTAACAAAGTCATTTCTATCACCGCAGTATCAAGATCATTTGTTACTAAAGTATTGGCCAAGTGAGCAGAAGTAACATCCATAAAACCACTCACAGGAATCCCTTTGTCTTGAAAACCAAAACGACCTCCATCTTGAATGGTAGAACTTAAGCCTGGTGAAATGATTTCTATACTCATTGTTTTTTTATTTTTTCGAATTCCGATACCGAGATAGGCACAAACTGAACATAATCTCCCATGTTTACAATTCCTGGTTTCTCTTTAGAAAACAAGGTTAACGGAGTCTGACCAATAATTTGCCATCCTCCAGGAGTTACTATAGGATAAACCCCAGTTTGTTGATCGGCTAATCCCACGGCTCCAGCAGGTATTTGAATTCTTGGAGTTTGTTTTCTTGGTGTATGTAAACGTTGATCTAAACCTCCTAAATACATAAACCCTGGAGCAAATCCTAGCATATAAACCAAATATGGTTTTTGGGTGTGGAGCGCAATAATTTCTTTATTTGTTAATCCTAAATGTTTAGAAACATATTCCATGTCTAAAGCATATGGAGCCTCATAACAAACAGGAATTTCTATAATGTTTTTAGTCAATTCACTCTCTGCAATTTCATAAGGAGTATTTTCTAAAAATATTTTTAGGGTTGTACTTTCAATCTCATGCTGATGAAACATGATGGTTACAGAATTATAAGCAGGGATTAAAGAATGTACTCCGTGAATATGCATGTTTTTTAGTTGTTGGTAACAGGCCTTCACTTTTAAGTGAATATCTTTAGATATTTCATCCTTAAACTTTATTAAAAAAGCACTTTCACCATATGGAACTACACTAAATTGCATTCTTCACTTCTATTTTTTGTTTTTTTAATTGATGATTTACGTAGGTAAGTAATTCAACTGCCTCTGGCGTATCTCCATGAAAGCAAATACTGTGCAAATCAAGATTTATTTCATTTTCTTCTAAGCTGATGACTTTTTTATTTAGCACCATGTCCGAAACTTGCTGCCAAACCTGTTCTTTATTATGAATAACTCCCAAAGGATTGTTTCTAGAAACCAAAGTCCCATCATCGTGATAAGTTCTATCAGCAAAACCTTCTCTTAAAAAAATAAGATATCCTTTTTTAGCTTCTTCCTCTAACACAGAACCTGCCAAGCCCATTAAACCTACACTAGGTTCTATTTGTTGTAAAACACTTACCAATAATGCTGCCATGTTTCTATCTACAGATGCTTTGTTATACAATGCACCATGAGGTTTTACATATCTAACTACTGCTCCTTCTTCTCTAGCAATTCTAATCAAAGTTAAAATTTGATCTCTAATGACTTTTTTTAACATTTCATCAGAAATATCCATCACCTCTCTTCCAAAAAACTCTGGGTTTGGATAAGAAGGATGTGCACCAATGGTTACTCCGTATTTTAAAGCCAAACGAATGGTTGCCCTCATTGAGTTTTCGGTTCCTGTATGACCACCACAAGCAATATTACAAGAAGAAATCATTTGCATTAATTCCTCATCAAACAAAAAACCTTCTCCTAAATCTGCATTGATATCTATTTTCATTTTTTATTATTGATTACACTATTAAAATTAATAAACTAAAAATAATAGCACGTATAAATCCTTATTAAATATTTTCATCAATCAATAAAACAAATCTTAACTCAACTCAAAATTTAAATTTTATATATTTACCCTATACCTCAAACCATCACTTTAAATATTAAAACTAATACCAACTATGAATCGTAGATCATTTATACAAAAAACAAGTGCTGCATCATTGCTAATTTCCACAAGTCCATCTTTATTATATGCCAATCAGAAACTAAGTCCTCCAGAGGTAGAACCTTTTAGAATTTCCTTATCTCAATGGGGATACGAAAGAGATATTTTTGGACAAGGGAGAGCCAACAACAAGTGGTTTAAAAAAATGCTTGTAGAAGATCCTAAACAAGTTTTACAAGGAACTTTAGATCCTACCGATATAGTTATTAAAGCTAAAAATTTAGGTTTACACGGAGTTGATTTGGTAAGTTCTATGATTCAAGCTCATCAACACGACAAACAATGGTTGTGGAATTTTAAAGCCAAAGCCAAAGACCACCATGTAAAATTTATTTGTATGATGGCAGACGGTGCTTATAAAATAGGTGATTACAATGCTGAAAATAGAAAAAAAGCCATTTTAGAACATCAAAAATGGATTGATGCAAGCGCTGAACTTGGTTGTGAGCATGTTAGAATAAATCCTTTTGGAACAGGAACTTACTTACAAATGTTAAACAATTGTGCTAGTTCATTAACCATATTAAGTGAATATGCTAAAAAACAAGGCATTAAAATTAGTATAGAAAACCACGGACATCCCTCTAGTAACGGAGCATGGGCCAATATGTTAATAGAAACCGTTCAACCTAAAAACCTAGGATTGTTTTTAGATTATGGAAACTTTTTTATGGGTGGATTTAGCGTGAGACCAAGACGTTATTACGACGCCAAACAAGGAATGGAAGATTTAGCTCCTTTTGCTACCGGAATTAGTGCTAAAACCAAAGAATTTACTGTAGATGGAAAAGAAGCTAACATAGATTATGACATGTGTATGGAAGAAACCATGAAGCATAAATTTAAAGGTTGGGTTAGTGCAGAATACGCAGGAAAAGATTTAAGTTGTGATCAAGGAGCACAAAAAACCGTTGCTTTGCTACAACATTATCAACAAAAATATAAAGAGCCTAGCATTAGCTAAGCTCTTTGTTTAAACATTTATTTCTTCAAAATACTCTTCTTTAAAACCTATTAAATACACCTTTTCTTTAGCACGAGTAATTGCGGTGTATAGCCAACGCATACTGTCTTTATTTAATCCATCAGGTAAATAAGGTTGCTCTATAAAAACAGTGTCCCACTGTCCTCCTTGAGATTTATGACAAGTCATGGCATAAGCAAACTTAATTTGCAAAGCATTAAAGTAATGATTGTTTTTTACCGATAACATTTGCTTGTATTTAGATCTTTCCTCGGCATAATCTTGTAATACCTCTTGGTAAAGTCTGTTTGACTCTTCATAGGTTAATGAAGGGGTTTCTGAAGTTAATGTATCTAACAACAGTACTGTGTCTATAGGTTGTAAATCTTCGTAATCTATCAATCTTAATTTTACTTCTGCAAAACGGAATCCATAAAGTTCTTTAATATTATAAATTTGCTGAACCTCACAAATGTCTCCGTTGGCAATAAAATCAGCTTCGGTAGTGTCCTTTAACCAAAAATAATTGTTCTTTACCACCATTACATAATCCCCCGCAGAAATTTCACTCTCTTGACCTCTAATTTTGGTTCTTATTTGTTGATTGTATTGATTTGCCCTTTTATTAGAACGAACAATAAAAGCAGTATCCTCTACTCCTGCTCTATCATAAGCACTAACAATGGCTTCTTCTATATCATATCCATCTTGCAAACGAATGATGTCTGGAAAATTTAAATTGAACTGAAAATCGTAGAATCCATCCATTTCTAATTGAGCCCTTAAGGCCGTTGCGTTTGATAAAATACCAGAACCTTCGTGCTGTCTCATTACTTGATCCAACTCTAATAAATACGGATTTTTACCATAATTAATCGCTAGCGTATCTTCGGACAAGGCAGGGCTTAACTCAGACTTTACAGGAGGTAACTGAGCAATATCACCAATAAAAATAAGTTTACAATTAAAACCATTGTACACATACTCCATCAAATCATCTAACAAAGAATTGTTTTCAAACAAATTAACTTCGCCAGAACCATCAGCAATCATAGAGGATTCATCAACAATAAAAAAAGTATTAGTGTGTTTGTTTGGCTGTTTTACAAAAGCCACATTTCCGTTAGATTGTTTTTTGGGATGGTATATTTTTTTGTGAATGGTATGCGCTTTTTTCTTAGAATAATTAGAAATCACCTTGGCAGCTCGTCCTGTAGGAGCCAATAGAACGGCTTTTTTTCCAATTTCCCATAAATGATTTACATATGTACTTATGGTAGTTGTTTTTCCTGTTCCGGCATATCCTTTTAAAATAAAAATGGCATCGTCATCTGTATCAAACGAAAAATCAGACAGTTGACGTAATAATTCTTGTTGAATTGGTGTCGGTTCAAATGGGAATTTTTTTAATAAGGTATTGTAAAAAACAGACGAAGATTTAATCATGAAAAAAGTTTACACAAATATAAGGTTTGAAAAGTGTCTAAAAGTTTTTATGAATAAAAAAAAATTGTAAATTTGGCTTCGTTCATTATAAAATTAATACAAAAAACAAATGATTTTATTTATTCTTTTAGGAATAGTAGTAACGGTTGCGTTAGCTATACTTATTGTAAAATACTTACCAATTAAATTCACACCTGTTATTTCTGTTCTTTTATTGGCTGCAGCGGGATACTTAACTTACTTAATTTATGCTGGAATTATGGAGCCAATCCATTTTAATAAAGAAAAAAAAGTGCGTTATGTTGAAGTTATCAAACAATTAAAATTAATTGCTGATGCTCAAGATGCTCACAATACAATCATAGGTAAATTTACTGGAGATGGTGATGCTTTAATTAAGTTTATTGATACTGCTCAGTTTGCTATTACTGATACTCACACTGAAATTGTTAAAGAAAACAGAGGTACTACTTGGTCTCCTTTAATGGTTGAAGTTGAGAAAAAAGTAACTGATACTATTGGATACGAATCTGTAAGAGAAAAAATCTTTAAAGGACGTGATTACCATAACATGTTAAACATTCCTAATTCTAACGAGAAATTTAGAATTGAATCTGCTGTAATATTAAGAGCTAATAAAATGGCTTCTGTATTTCAAGTTCAAATTGACAAGGCTGATATCTTAAAAGGAATGAGCCCATCATTAATTAAACAAGAAAAATTATCACTTGGAGGAGATGAAATTCCTGGAGGATATATTAGTATAGGATCTTTAAATGAAGTAACTACTGCAGGAAACTGGCCACCATTGTTTGACTCAATGATAAGTAATGAGTAAAGAAACACTTATACATAACCATAAAAAGTTATCCATCCAATTAAGTTCGGATGGATTTTCTTTTTGTGTATATAGCAATCAACAAGAACAATACGAACACGTAGTATCTATCCCCTTTTCAACTAAAATCACCACTCCGACTAGTATTCTAGAAGAAGTGAAAAATATTTTTGAAAACAATGTACTATTACACGAAACGTATGAAGAGGTGATTTTAATTCACCACAACGAATTAAACACTTTTGTTCCTCAAGCCTTTTTTAGCGAGGAAATTCTAAACAATTATTTACAAAATACTGTTAAGGTTTTTGATAATGATTATGTAAGTTACGATGAGTTAGATGAACTAGAAATGAACAATGTTTATATTCCTTTTGTAAATGTAAACAACTATATTTTTGATTCTTTTGGAGCATTTACCTACTTACACTCTTCTACTGTTTTTTTACAAAATATTTTAAAATCTAACAGTGTTAGCAATAAAGAAATGTTTGTTAATGTGCATCAAAACAATTTTCAATTAATTGTTATTGAAAATAATCAACTATTGCTTAGTAATCATTTTAACTATCAAACTAAGGAAGATTTTGTTTATTATATCCTATTTGTAGCAGAACAATTAAAAATGGATCCTAATCAATTTTCTTTAACCTTATACGGAAACATTAAAGAAAAAGATGAGGCTTATCAACTACTTTACAATTATATAAGAAATGTTAGTATTTATGCTACATTAAATAGTAAATTAGGAAAAAACGTGGTGAGCTTGCCACAAGCCCATTATAACCTATTACAATTACACATATGAGAATTATCTCTGGTAAATATAAATCTAGGAGGTTAACCGCTCCTAAAAACTTACCCGTACGTCCAACAACCGATATGGCTAAAGAAGGTCTTTTTAACATTATTAACAATTGGTATGATATTGATGAAATTACCGTACTAGATTTGTTTTCTGGTACAGGAAATATCAGTTTTGAATTTGGATCGAGAGGAAACACTCAAATTACTTCTGTAGATCAGCATAACGGATGTATTCATTATATCAATCAAATTAGCAAAGAATTAGATTTTAACATCAATACCATTAAGGCAGATGTATTTTCTTTTTTAGAAAAACACACAGGAAAATACGATTTGATATTTGCAGATCCTCCTTATGATTTTAGTGACGAACAATTTGCAAAGATTCCTGCTTTGGTATGGGAAAACAGTTTGCTAGACGAAAAAGGAACTTTGGTTGTAGAACATTCACAACAAACAGATTTAAGTAGCTTACCTAATTTTACCCAAGCAAAACGTTACGGAGGATGTATGTTTAGTTTTTTTGAACTTTAATCTTTTCATTAAACAGGTTGGTTTTAGATATTACCAAAAGCATACTCATAAAAACAAAACCTAAATATGAAACCCATAGTACAAATTGACAATTCTTTTATAGAAAGCAACACTATTTTTAGGGAACTTATTGAAGTTTTAAGAAATGGTTTTGCAAACAATAAAACTCTGATTCCTACAAGACATCATCACGATTTTCCAAATCCAGAAATGAAAACAGATTCTACGGTATTGTTAATGCCCGCTTGGAGCCCTGGAGAAACTGCTGGAGTTAAAATTATTACTGTAAGTCCTAAAAACAGTCAGTTTGATTTACCTTCTATCCAAGGAACATATATTTATTTAGATGCCACAAACGGAAGTGTAAAAGCTATTATTGAAGCCAAAAGTTTAACTGCTAAACGAACTGCCGCAGCATCGGCATTGGCTTCATCTTATTTATCTCGTAAAGACTCCTCTTCTCTTTTAATGATTGGTACAGGGGCTTTATCTAAAAACTTGATTCAAGCTCATGCAAGTGTAAGAGATCTAAAAAAGGTTTATGTTTGGGGACGAAGTTTTAAAAAAGCTCAAGCTATATGTGAGCAACTAAAAAATGAAGATTTTACCATCACTCCTATTCAGAACATTGAAGAAAAAATAAGCGAGGTTGATATTATTTCCTCTGCAACATTATCTAAAACACCATTGATTTTAGGAAAACACCTAAAAAAAGGACAACATGTTGATTTGGTTGGAGCTTACAAAAAAGACATGAGAGAAGCTGATGATGAAACTATACTAAAAAGTTCTGTTTATGTGGATAGTTTTGAAGGAGGACTTAAAGAAAATGGTGATATTTTGATTCCCTTACAAACTGGAATCATTAAAGAATCTGATATTAAAGCCGATTTATTTGGGCTAACTTCTGAACAAAAACAAGGAAGAAGTAACGTTGATGAAATTACCGTTTTTAAATCTGTAGGACACGCTTTGGAAGATTTAGTTGCTGCAGATTATTATTACGAAAAATATATAGATAGTCAATAAAAGGCAATACCTAATTAAATCATCGAGTATTCCGAAGGCTTGGGAGAGATGCTTATTGAATACCTGAACCCAGTATTTTTTTTAGGGTCATCGAGCGGAGTCGAGATGTATTACTATAAATAAAAGAGTTGCCGAGATAAACCAACTTCTGATTGTACTTATATTAATATTGCTCTTTAAGTATTGTTCTCGACTACGCTCGAACACCTAAACTTAGTACAGGCTTCTCGAACACCTTGTAACAGTACAACTTTTCAAACAACTAAACTCAGTATTAATTTTTAGGGTCATCGAGCGGAGTCGAGATGTATTACTATAAATAAAAAAGTTGCCGAGATAAACCTGTTTCTGATTGTACTTTTATTAATATTGCTCTATTAGCTAGTGGCAATTGGTTCTCGACTCCACTTCGGCAAAGCTCAGTACAGGCTTATCGAACACCTTGTAACAGTACAAACTTCCCCCCTTGTAACAATACAGACTTCTCTTACATCTATTAAAGATTTCTTGCCTCCTTTCGTATAGCACATCCAATATTTTGCACCTCGATGAATTATTTATATTTTTAAAATAAAAATGCCGGGATATTTATATATATTAAAATGTTCTGATGATACATTTTACACAGGGAGTACCATTGACTTAGAAAAAAGGATAGCACAACATAATTCTGGATTAGGTGCTAATTACACTAAAAAGAGATTACCCGTTGTTCTTGTATATCAACAATACTTTCTTAACATTGCTGATGCGTTTTATTACGAAAAGAAAATTCAAAAATGGTCTAAGGCTAAAAAATTAGCGATTATTAATGATCAATGGGAGCTACTTCCTAAATTATCTGAATGTAAAAATAAAACTCATTTTAGTAATTATGAAGATGAAAATTAGGTTTTAAAGATGATGTTCTCGGTTAAACTTATATTAAGCTCAATGTTGCTCTATAAGCTATTGGTTCTCGACTACACTTCGGCAAAGCTCAGTACAGGCTTCTCGAACACCTGTTTGATGCTTATTGAACACCTGAACTCAGTATTTATTTTTAGGGTCATCGAGCGGAGTCGAGATGTATTACTATAAATAAAAAATTCCTGAGACAAACCTCTTTCTGATTATACTTATATTAACATTGCTCTTTAAGTATTGTTCTCGACTACACTTCGGCAAAGCTCAGTACAGGATTCTCGAACACCTAAACTTAATACAGGCTGCTCGAACACCAATTAAATGCTTGTTGAACAAATGTTAGGCATAGAAATAAATAACATTTATTCCTTTAAAAAGTTCTCAATTAAATTTTTAGGATGTATGGTTTTAGGCACTTTAAAATCAAAATATTGAGATAGAGGAATCTCAAATCCTTTGTGATTTAAGTAATTGTTTAGTGCAATATTTAATCCTTGACTGTATAAATGATGTTCTGCTCCTGATGGATCTTCGTGATACAAATCATTTTCGGCAAAACCTTTAAATTTGGGTCCAATCACTTTGATTCCGAAAGCATCGGGATTTTTTCCTACGGGACTATGAGCCGTACAAGCAAATTGATGCCAAAATCCGGATTGAATACAATTGTGCATAAATAGTTGACGAACCACCTCTAAAGAATCTATAGTTTCTTGAGCGGTTTCGGTTGGAAATCCGTACATTAAATATGTGTGAACCATAATATTTTCATCAGAAAAAGCTTTGGTTACTCTAGCTACTTGCCCAATATCTACTCCTTTTTTCATTTTGGCTAATAGCCTATCCGAAGCCACTTCTAAACCACCTGTTACGGCAATACATCCTGATTTTGATAACAAAGCACATAACTCTTTGGTGAATGTTTTTTCAAATCGAATGTTTGTCCACCAAGTAATAAATACTTTACGCTCTAATAATTTATTTGCCAAAGCACGTAGCATTTTTGGAGGAGCAGCTTCATCAACAAAATGAAAACCAGTAACTCCTGTTTCGGCAATTATTTTTTCGATTTTATTCACCAAATCATCAGCAGTAGTGTTTTCGTAATTTCCGATATAGTCCAAAGTAACATCACAAAAAGAGCATTGTTTCCAATAACATCCGTGAGAAATGGTTAATTTATTCCATCTTCCATCGGACCACATACGGTGCATAGGATTCATTACATCTAAAAAAGATAAATATTTATTGTGTGGCAATCCTACATAACTTGGTGCTGGTAAGTTTTTATGATGGAAAATGGTATTGGGCAATTTATTGGCATAGACCACTTTATCATTCTGTAAAATATAAGTACGTTCTAGCTCCTCTACTCCTATTTTACCTGTAATATATTCCGTAATTCTTAACAATGGACTTTCTCCATCATCTAAAGAAATAAAATCGATATATTCAAAAATACGAGGATCAGACAAACGTCTTAGTTCCGTATTTGGATATCCTCCACCCATGGCAATTTGAATTTGTGGATATTCTTGTTTGATGAACTGAGCACATCGCAAAGCAGAAAATAAATTCCCTGGAAAAGGAACGGTTAAACAAATTAAATCGTATCTATTTTCTTGTAAATGCTGATCTAAGATATATAACATTTCATCTTCAATCAGTGTGGTTTCGTATTGTAAAAATTCATCAATCGTATCAAAACTAGAGGCTGCTCTAGAAATACTTTCTGCATAACGCGTAAAAGAGAAAAACTCATCAACATTGGCATTGATAAAATCACCCAATTCCTCAACAAACAAGGTAGCAATATGTTTGGCTTTGTCTAAAATTCCTAACATTCCAAACTCGGTACTTAAATCTTTTTCTAGCTTGATACGTCTATGTCCGTGTGGTAAAAAATCTTTGTGATTGATTTGATATGCAGCAGTAACTTCTTGCACACGCAAGTAATTCATCACCATGTCTACTTTATCAATATATTCCTGTTTTTGTTTCCAAACCAAAGGAAAATCGTAGTTCTTAAGTAAATCGGCTTGTTTAAAAATTGCATCAATAAAATCACTTGTAAAAATAGCAGTAAACAACTCAATACTTAAATCCATTTGAGTGGTTTTAACTCCTTTACTATCTAAAAATCCTTTGATATAAGCCGTGGCAGGATAGGCTGTATTTAGCTGAGTAAAAGGAGGTGTAATTAAAAGTGTGTTTACTGGCATATGATTTTGATAAAGCACAAAGATAGGGTTCTGACATGAATGTAAAAGATGTTTTATGAACTCTTTAATGAATGTAAACTGTTTTGTATATTTAATAGAAAAATTGTTGTATTTGCTATTAAATCAATTCTTTATAGATGAAAAAGATTACATTAAAACCTATGGTTTATAGAAATAAAGAAATTATTATTCTTGAATTTGAACATGATCATAAACTAATTTACGACTTAAAATCTTCTGATTATAGAATTAAATGGGATGATTATTTAAATAATTGGTATGTTATAAAAGATGGCTTTGATTTAAATTCTTTTTATGATGATTTTAATCATCTGGTTTTACTTGATTATAGTTTACTTAGAAAAGAGCAAAAGAAATCTGTTGTTAATATTTCTTCTAAAAAAGATTCTATTAAAAATAGGTTAAATGATGAGCAAAAAAATCAATTAAACGCTTTTTATAAGTTTTTAAAAGGGAAACGATTTAGCGAAAGTACCCTTAAAACTTATACTCATTTGGTGGCGGAATTTGTGATTCATCAAAAAGAAATTAAACCTTTTACCATACGAGATATTGAAGTTTATGTTGAAAATGTTTTGGAGCCCTCTAAAGCATCTATTAGCACTCACAGACAATTTATTAGTGCCATGAAACATTATATAACTTTTACCAAAATGCCTTTAGAAATTGATTTTAATGCTCTAGCTCCTAGAAAAAGTAAATTGTTACCTAATGTTTTATCGAATGAAGAAGTGATAGAATTGATTAGAGTTACCAAAAATTTAAAACACCGAATTTGTATTGCTTTGATATACTCCTCTGGATTGAGAATTGGAGAATTAATCAATTTAAAATTACGCGATTTTGATTTACAAAGACAGCTTATAAAAATACAAAGCGGAAAAGGTAGAAAAGACAGATATGTACCTATTGCAAATGTAATTATGCCTTTATTGCACAATTATTTAACCACTTATAATCCTAAAATATATTTAATTGAAGGAGTTGAAGAAGGAACGCCCTACTCTACAGAATCTATCAGAAAATTTCTTAAAAAAAGTTGTGCATTGGCTGGTGTTATAAAAAGAGTAACACCCCATACGCTAAGACATAGTTATGCCACTCACCTATTAGAAAACGGAACAGATATAAGGTATATTCAGGAACTTTTGGGGCATTCTAGACCAGAAACGACGATGGTTTATACACATGTTAGAAGTCAGGATTTACAAAAAATAACCAATCCATTAGATTTATTTGTAAAACAAATTGAACAACAACAAAAAAGTAGTATTTTTAGCCAAAAACAAACACTAAAAGGTACGGATAACCCGTAGCTGAATGTTTTATTCGGTACTTTTAGTTTTGATATAACACGTTACCTGTAAGCTGAAAAAAATGAAATTATCTGAATTTAGAACTAAATTATCTCAAACAGCAAATACCCATTGGTTTAACGAGGTGACTTTTAATATTAATTATAATCACTTAGATTTAAACTATGACTTTAAGGGGTTAGGGAACTTATATAGTTATATCATCAAACAAATTTCAGGATGGGAAAAAAAATCAAATAAATTACCTACTGAACTATCAAAATCCCTAGAATATTTTAAATTCGTTCAAACACGATTAATAACATTTATTAACACATTTGCTAGCGAAGAAAAGGCTAATAGTCTTGATGCTAATTTCAGATCTACAAGTCAACAAATTCTAAATAGATCAAAAGAAATTTTTCCTTTTGAAGCACCTGAAACAAATTTTTTAATAAATATTCATGAAGAACATCCTAATTATTTTAAAGGAGCATATACTTATTTAATAGGTAACCTTAATGAAAACATTAGTATTAAACAAAATTTTAATGGCTATCTATTAGCTTATGAGTTTTCCTTAAAAGACACAACTAAAATTACTGAAAGAAGAAACAAAGAAAAATCTTCTTTGTCTAGACTTAGAAATGAATTTGAAAATAGTATCCCTGAACTTAATAATCAATTAGTTGAGCATCTAAAAGAAAGTACGGAAAAATATAAAGAATTCGGTGAAAACTTAGAATTATTCAAAGCAGATAAAGAAAAAACATACTCAGACTGGTTTATAAACACAAAGGGAGACTTTGAAAATTTTAATAACGAATCTTCAAATCGCTTAAAAGAATTAGAAGATACATATAAGGAAAAATTAAAACTCGAAGAACCTGCTAAATATTGGTCTGAAAGAGCTATTAAATTAAAAAAACAAGGTTGGATAGCATTAGCTGTTGTTGTGGTTTTAGTTTTAATTGTTGTTTATTCTCTTGGACAAATTCTATGGTCAGCTCCAGAACAAATTTATGAATCATTTTTTAATGGAGACAGAAGTGCTGCTATTAGGTGGTCAATAGTATATATAACTTTAATTTCATTTATGGCTTTTTCCATAAAAGCAATAACAAAAGTAATGTTTAGTTCATTTCACTTAGCTAGAGATTGTGAAGAAAGACATACATTGACATATTTTTATTTATCCTTATTAAAAGATTCAACCGTTGAGAAAGAAGATAAAAAATTAATAATGCAAGCTTTATTTAGTCGTGCCGAAACTGGATTATTAAAAGATGATTCATCGCCTACAATGCCTAATGATATTATTGGAAGAGTTTTAAAATAAAGCCAACAGGTAACACCGGCTAAACTTCATGCGGGTTTTGTGCTTACTTCAAAGTTTTGTGTATATTTACTAAGTCGCCAAATCTTGTTGATTTGGCTTTGTGAAACCACAAAAAACAAAACCAAACAAAAAGCTTCGGCTTAGTCCGTGTTCGAAAATCTTGTCGATTTTCTTCCCGCACAAAGCCTAGCCAAAACCGTTGGGCACAATAAAAAAATCACCAAAAAATAGAATATTCTAAGAATTGAATCTATCTTTGATAATATCAAATGATAGCATTAAAATGAAACCACCTTACGATATTACTCCTAAAATTTTAAAATTAATCACTTCTATATCTGAAAAAATAGGAGAAATAAATGCAACTTTTCTAGACAAACCCTCTCCTACTCTTAGAAAACAGAATAAAATTAAAACGATTCATTCTTCTTTGAAAATAGAAGGTAATACACTTACAGAAGAACAAATAACTTCACTACTTGAAAATAAAAGAGTAATTGGACCTAAAAAAGATGTTTTAGAGGTCCTAAATGCCATTGAGATTTATGAAAATATCGAGAAATATAATCCTCTTTCTGAAAAATCGTTTTTAAAGGCTCACAACGTTTTAATGAGTGAATTAATAGAAAAGCCAGGTGAGTATAGAAAACAAGGTGTAGGAATCGTAAAAGGCTCAAAAGTAGAACACCTTGCTCCTCCTCATGAAAATGTTCCTTTCTTAATGAAAGATTTATTTGAATATTTAAAAACAGACGAAATAGAATTAATTAAAAGTTGTGTGTTTCATTATGAGATGGAGTTTATACATCCATTTTTAGACGGTAACGGGAGAATGGGAAGATTATGGCAAACTTTAATTCTAATTGAAAAATATCCAGTTTTTGAATACATACCATTTGAAACATTAATAAGTAAAAATCAAGAAGAATATTATAAAGTACTCGCTTTATGTGACAAAACAGGAAAATCAACTTTCTTCATTGAATATATGCTTTCAATAATTGATAGTTCTTTAAATGAGTTATTAAATTATAACAACAGAAATTTTAATACAGAACAAAGACTTGAATATTTTAAAACTTTAGAATTTGAAGAATTTTCAAGAAAAGATTATATGGATACATTCAAAGACATATCTTCTTCAACAGCAAGTAGAGATCTAAAAAAAGGAATTGAATTAGGAATTTTAATTAAAATAGGAGAATTAAATAAAACCCGATACAAAATTACTGTGCCCAACAACAGCTAAAAAACATAGCTTTTTTGTGCTTTAACAAAGTTGGTTTTTTATTTATTTTGTGTAGTTTTAGTCTGAAAACTAATCGGCTAGTTTAAACGCTACGTTTCCTAGCTAAACACGTTGCCCACAATATGAAAAAATTGCTATCATTAATCATTTTAACTATCTTTTTTAGTTTTAAATCTCAATGTCAAGAAAAGATTAATTACGCAAATTTATTAGAAAAGTGTTTTACTCAAAATGAGATAAAATTATTAAATAATGGTTGTGAAATTTTTGAAAATGAAATATTGAAAATTTACACGAATGAAAATATAGGAATATCCTATAAAGAATTTCTTGAGGACATTCAAACAATGCAAATACCTCTAGAAGTATTCGAAAATAAGAAAACAACAGAATACATGAATAATTTAAAAAAGTCTGAATTATTCAACAAAATATGGGAAATATATAAAAGAGAAATTAACACAGAAATAGTTGTTATATCTAATGACGATAATGAAAGTAAACCTGAGGAAGAATATTTTCAAATAAAGAGAGATGGTAAATATCTTAACTGCTTAATAGAAAACTATGAAAATCAAAACTTAAAAGAATTATTAAAAGCCATCAAAGAAGTTCCTGATATTAATCCAGCAATATTAGCAATTGCTTTAACAAATGAATTCAAAGAAGAAGAATTTAATTCTAATATAATGAGATTAATAATTGCAATTGATTTTTATTATGAATTGAAATTAAATTTAATGAAATAAAATACAGTGGGCAACACCGGCTAAACTTCATGCGGGTTCTGTGCCAACTTCAAAGTTTTGTGTATATTTACTAAGTCGCCAAATCTTGTTGATTTGGCTTTGTGAAACCACAAAAAACAAATCCAAACAAAAAGCTTCGGCTTAGTCCGTGTTCGAAAATCTTGTCGATTTTCAACCCCGCACAAAGCCTAGCCAAAACCGTTAACTTTAATGGTCTAAAAATTCTTTGAAAAAGTTTATGAATCAGCTGGTTCAGTAGCAATAAGAATCATTTTTATTCTTTGATAAATTTCTTTAGAAACTGACTTTAAACTTTTATAGCTTGGAAGCTCAGTAGCTTTCTGTAAATTTCATTTCATATTAATGTTTTCATAATCGATAATTATTCGTTTTTTCTTCTTTTAAAGTAGCACTGCTCAACTTTCCGTTTAATTAAAGTAAAGAAGATTACTATCATTAAATAAGCTTTAAAAAGGCTGAAAATGAAATATTAAAGTTTGAGAGTTTATGAAATTAAAAAAATTATCATTGAAAACTAAAATCATTGAAAAAATTAAAGAATAAGGAAATTTTAAAACTTGAAAAAACTAAATAATTTTTCATCTAAAACAAAAATTAAAATCATCGAAAAGCAAAAAAGTAGCTGTGTAAAAATCTCTATTCTTTGAGAAATATTATAAAATAATCAACACAAAGTTAACACCGGCTAAACTTAATGCGGGCTTCTATCCTACTCCAAAGTTTTGTGTATATTTACTAGGTCGCCAAATCTTGTTGATTTGGCTTAGTTTAACTAAAAAATACAAATCCAAACAAAAAGCTTCGGCTTAGTCCGTGTCTGAAAATCTTGTCGATTTTCAACCCCGCACAAAGCCTAGCCAAAACCGTTAGCAAAAATTAAAAACTTGTAAAATCCTGAAATAGGTTGACTAAAAATTCACCAATAATTAGTCACTTATGGAAAGTAATCAAAAACAACACTGTCGAAAAAAAACATACACTAAAGTAGGTTTTGAACTCAAATTATTCATCATTGACCAAATTCAAAATGGTCAAATTTCTACCAATTTTGCTGCTAAAAAATATAACGTTCCTAGATCTTCTATCGATTATTGGATTAAAAAATATAGTACTTTAGACCAAAAGAAAAAAGCAATGAGCAAACAGGACGAAATCAAAAAATTGAAAGAGAAAATTGAAGAGCTTGAATTCGTGAAAGATTTTCAACAAGACATCATAGCCGACATGGAAATCATCACTGGAACCGAGTTGTCAAAAAAGTCATTGCCCAAAACATTAGCAGACGAGATTCAGAAAAAGAAACAAAACCGTTTAAAAGAAAATGGTTAACTCAATGTTTTGGGATTAGTAAACAAGCTTTCTATAAACGCTTGAAAAATCATCAAAAACAACTACATAACGAACAGATTATCATCAAACTTGTAAAACAGTGTCGTAACAAAATTGGACTGTTTTTAGGAGCTAAAAAACTGTATCATGAACTCAAAAATAAGTTCAAAAACCTTGGAATTAAAATAGGAAGAGATAAGTTTTTCACACTTCTTAAAAATCATAAACTACTGATTAAAAGAAACAAAAACTATCATGTAACCACCAATTCAAAGCACATGTTTTACAAATACAAGAACTTAATTAAAGACAAAGTACCCACCAGAGCCGAACAAGTTTGGGTAACGGATATCACATACATTAAAACAGATAAAGGACATGCATACCTGGCACTCGTAACAGATGCTTATTCCAAACAAATTATGGGATATAAGATAGATAATAACATGAAGACTGAACTCTGCTTAGATGCGCTTAAAATGGCTATCAAGAATAGAAAATATCCTAATCAAAAATTAATTCATCACTCTGATAGAGGTTTACAATATTGTAATCCTACTTACACTAAGTTTGCTGAAGACAATGGAATCATTATGAGTATGACAGAACAATATGACCCTTACGAAAATGCAATTGCAGAAAGAATTAACAGAACTTTAAAATATGAATATGGTTTAAAACATGTCATAAAAAATCTTAAATTAGCAAAAACAATCACCAAAAAGGCGGTCGAAATATATAACAATCTTCGTCCACATTGTAGTCTTGATTTATGCACTCCGAAACAGGTGCACTTAAATCAAAATATAAACTACAAATCGTACCGAAGAAATAAAAACAAACTGGAATTGTTAACCCTTTAAATACACAAAAAAAGGTCAACCTATTTCAGGACGATACAACTGAATGCAAAAAGAAATAGTAAGAGACACAATTGTAAAAGTAATAGAGAAAACAATTCAACCAATTTCTGACAACTCTGAAATTTACAAAGAGATAATTAATTCTCAAAGTCAGACATATAATCTGATAATCGTGGTTTTTCTTGGAATAATTGCATTGTTCGCAGGAGCAACTTGGCTTTATAATAAGAAAATTGTAAAAGCCGAAATTATTAAAGAAACTGATAAAGTATTTAAAAAAGAGAAAGACAAATTAATAAAACAATTTAAAACGGAATTTGAAGGGGAATTAAATTTTGTAAAAGGAGAAAGCGCAAGACTATTTGCAAATAGCATTGATGGAACTGATCCAGGAGATTATTCGAATAAGTATTATTGGTGGATGCAATGTGTTAAATATTATAAAGCTATAGATAAAGGGAAAGGCGTGAGAATATCTGTAGAAAATGCATTACATTCTTTAACAAAGGCTATTGAAACGAAAGAAGAGTCAAAAAAGTATATTATAAAAACGTATCCTGAATTAGATGAAAATTTTTATGATATAATTAAAATCATTCCTAACGAATTAGATAAAGAGAAGTCTGAAATTAAAGAACTTACTGAAGAATTACTTAAATAACTTTTGCTAACACCGTATAAAAATAATTGCGGTTTAGTGCTTAATCAAAAGGTCGTTGCGTGTTTGTAACGTCTGATTTTCCTTCGGAAAATCCTCGCATACAAACCCGCAACTATTCTTATACATAAACGTTAACTTTAATGGTATAAAAATTCTTTGAAAAAGTTTATGAATCAGCTGGTTCAGTAGCAATAAGAATCATTTTTATTCTTTGATAAATTTCTTTAGAAACTGACTTTAAACTTTCATAGCTTGGAAGCTCAGTAGCTTTCTGTAAATTTCATTTCATATTAATGTTTTCATAATCGATAATTATTCGTTTTTTATTCTTTTAAAGTAGCACTGCTCAACTTTCCGTTTAATTAAAGTAAAGAAGATTACTATCATTAAATAAGCTTTAAAAAGGCTGATAATGAAATATTAAAGTTTGAGAATTTATGAAACTAAAAAAATTATCATTGAAAACTAAAATCATTGAAAAAATTAAAGAATAAGGAAATTTTAAAACTTGAAAAAACTAAATATTTTTTCATCTAAAACAAAAATTAAAATCATCGAAAAGCAAAAAAAGTAGCTGTGTAAAAATCTCTATTCTTTGAAAAATATTATAAAATAATCAACTCAAAGTTAACAACGGCTAAACTTAATGCGGGCTTCTGTCCTACTCCAAAGTTTTATGTATATTTACTAAGTCGCCAAATCTTGTTGATTTGGCTTAGTTTAACTAAAAAATACAAATCCAAACAAAAAGCTTCGGCTTAGTACGTAATCGAAAATCTTGTCGATTTTCAACCCCGCACAAAGCCTAGCCAAAACCGTTGTAACCAATTTGAAAAAAATCTCTTGTCTTTAATGAAATTTATTGAATATTTTAAGCTTACAAAAAGAACATCCAATAACTTAATGAATATCTCTCTTTTGATTTTTTCAAGTATTGTATTTATAATGTTTATAATTATTGAGTATGATAATTTGAACTTATCAGTTTTCTTAAAATTTCTAGCAATAAGTATTTTTTTCGGTTTGTTATTTAGCGTTTTTATACTTTCTATAGCTATTTTAGTATCATTTCAAAAAATAAAACCGATTATCAATCTTTATAATTCTACTTTGAAAGAGATACGAGAGAAATGCGGATTAATTATTTATGAAAAAGACCTGAATTTTAAATTCAATTATTTGGAATTTGAAATAATCGCTACAAAAAGAACTGAGTATCCTATAAAATTTGACTTAGTAAATAGTCAAATCTGGATAACGATTTATAATAATGTATCAAAAATTGAAAATTTCAACAAAAAAAGATTATCAATTCTAAAAAAATACAGAAAAGAAAAAATTGAATTAACTGGTTGGGGATTAAAAAAAGTAATATCTAAAAATGAATGGAAAAATATCACTGAAAGTGACTTTAAAAAAATAGTTAATCAGTTAAAATCAATCTCTGAAACAGAAAATTTGGAAATGTATGATTTTGAAAAAACTGGTTACAACACCGGCTAAACTTCATGCGGGCTCTGTGCTTACTTCAAAGTTTTGTGTATATTTACTAAGTCGCCAAATCTTGTTGATTTGGCTTTGTGAAATCAAAAGAAACAAATCCAAACAAAAAGCTTCGGCTTAGTACGTGTTCGAAAATCTTGTCGATTTTCAATCCCGCACAAAGCCTAGCCAAAACCGTTACAAACAAGGCAAAAAAATGTAAAATCCTGAAATAGGTTGACTAAAAATTCACCAATAATTAGTCACTTATGGAAAGTAATCAAAAACAACACTGTCGAAAAAAAACATACACTAAAGTAGGTTTTGAACTCAAATTATTCATCATTGACCAAATTCAAAATGGTCAAATTTCTACCAATTTTGCTGCTAAAAAATATAACGTTCCTAGATCTTCTATCGATTATTGGATTAAAAAATATAGTACTTTAGACCAAAAGAAAAAAGCAATGAGCAAACAGGACGAAATCAAAAAATTGAAAGAGAAAATTGAAGAGCTTGAATTCGTGAAAGATTTTCAACAAGACATCATAGCCGACATGGAAATCATCACTGGAACCGAGTTGTCAAAAAAGTCATTGCCCAAAACATTAGCAGACGAGATTCAGAAAAAGAAACAAAACCGTTTAAAAGAAAATGGTTAACTCAATGTTTTGGGATTAGTAAACAAGCTTTCTATAAACGCTTGAAAAATCATCAAAAACAACTACATAACGAACAGATTATCATCAAACTTGTAAAACAGTGTCGTAACAAAATTGGACTGTTTTTAGGAGCTAAAAAACTGTATCATGAACTCAAAAATAAGTTCAAAAACCTTGGAATTAAAATAGGAAGAGATAAGTTTTTCACACTTCTTAAAAATCATAAACTACTGATTAAAAGAAACAAAAACTATCATGTAACCACCAATTCAAAGCACATGTTTTACAAATACAAGAACTTAATTAAAGACAAAGTACCCACCAGAGCCGAACAAGTTTGGGTAACGGATATCACATACATTAAAACAGATAAAGGACATGCATACCTGGCACTCGTAACAGATGCTTATTCCAAACAAATTATGGGATATAAGATAGATAATAACATGAAGACTGAACTCTGCTTAGATGCGCTTAAAATGGCTATCAAGAATAGAAAATATCCTAATCAAAAATTAATTCATCACTCTGATAGAGGTTTACAATATTGTAATCCTACTTACACTAAGTTTGCTGAAGACAATGGAATCATTATGAGTATGACAGAACAATATGACCCTTACGAAAATGCAATTGCAGAAAGAATTAACAGAACTTTAAAATATGAATATGGTTTAAAACATGTCATAAAAAATCTTAAATTAGCAAAAACAATCACCAAAAAGGCGGTCGAAATATATAACAATCTTCGTCCACATTGTAGTCTTGATTTATGCACTCCGAAACAGGTGCACTTAAATCAAAATATAAACTACAAATCGTACCGAAGAAATAAAAACAAACTGGAATTGTTAACCCTTTAAATACACAAAAAAAGGTCAACCTATTTCAGGACGATACAGGAAAAACAAAAATGAGATAGATTTTAACGAGTTAATAAATAAAGATTTTATCCTGTTTAAATTTTTATGTCCAGTTTGTAAACATAATCACAAAATATACTTTTCTGAGTTTAATTTGAATTTTTTCAAGACAAATAAAAATTATAAATGGAAACATGAATATGGGTGTATTAATTTTGGAAACACATTTGTTTATAAAATTTCTCTTTATGAAAAGTCTGAAAAAATAATTATTGATTTAAATGAATATCTAACAATCTTAGATTTAGATAAAAACTTCAATATAGATAAAAATACTTTTTATTATAGTTTAGAAGAAGAAGATGTTGATAATGATTTTAATGAACTTTGTCTAGAATTAGAAACAATTGAAGAACTTATAAATGAAAGTTATTATACTAATTTTAATAAATCTATTTTAGAAGTTGAAAGCTTATTAAAAGAAAATTATTTTAGCGATAGTTATCTTCTTAAAAAAATGGTGTTCTCTAACTTAATTACAATTTTTGAAACATATTTATCTGATTTAATCATAAATGCTGTTGATAAAGAAAAAGAACTACGAATTAGAATATTAAAAGAGTATAACTTATTCGGAAATGAAAAAATTAAGATTAATGAAATTTTCGATACTATAGATAATCTAAAGTCTAAGATAATTTTGAAGCTAAATCAAATTAGCTTTCATAACCTAGAAATAGTAATTCCTTTATACAAAAAAACTTTAGGAATTGACTTTAGTAAACATCTTGACTTTATTCCTGAAGCAGTTAAAATTAGACATGATATAGTTCACCGAAATGGTAAAAATATTAAAGGAGAAAGTACTATAATAACTGATGAAATGATATCAAAACTTTCAAAAGAAGTAGTTAATTTAGCTGAAATCATAGAATCTGAAAATAAATTATTAATGATAAATTTATTATAATAAAACTTGGTACAACACCGGCTAAACTTCATGCGGGTTTTGTGCTAACTTCAAAGTTTTGTGTATATTTACTAGGTCGCCAAATCTTGTTGATTTGGCTTTGTGATAACCAAAGAAACAAAACCAAACAAAAAGCTTCGGCTTAGTCCGTGTTCGAAAATCTTGTCGATTTTCAAGCCCGCACAAAGCCTAGCCAAAACCGTTGTACACAAGCAATGAAAAAAACGAAATTTATATATACTCTAAGTATCTTCTTAATATTATTATTTAGTTGTAAGTCTGAAAAGAAAGTTAATGCTGAATCAAATAATATTTCAAAAACAGAAATTAAAAACATAAAAAAAAATAAGCCGAAAGTTTTCTCTATCAACGAAAGAACAATAACGCTAAATAACTATAGTTTAAGTGAATCCTTTAATGTTGAAAAATTAATCATTCAACTTGGGGAACCTGAAATAATTGAACAAAATTCAAATAATATTAGTGAAACTGGATATCCAGATTATTATATTAAAATATCGGAGAACCAAATTTATAGTAGCTATGGTGAAACTACTGAAGTATATTTGAAAAATGACATATTCTCTATCCTAGGTTTAAGAATAGGAAACAAACGAGAAAAAGTTGAGAAAAAATTTAATATTCAAACATTTAATTTTATGTATATTCAATTAGTTAATGATATTGAAGAATCTATTTTTATAAAATTTAATTCTGAAAATGAAATAATATCATTAAATTATTATCAAATGATATTATAAAAGCCAGTGTACAACACCGGCTAAACTTCATGCGGGTTTAGTTCTAACTTCAAAGTTTTGTGTATATTTACTAAGTCGCCAAATCTTGTTGATTTGGCTTTGTGAAATCAAAGAAACAAAACCAAACAAAAAGCTTCGGCTTAGTACGTGTTCGAAAATCTTGTCGATTTTCAACCCCGCACAAAGCCTAGCCAAAACCGTTGGGCACAATAAAAAAAATCACTAAAAAATAGAATATTTTAAGAATTGAATCTATCTTTGATAATATCAAATGATAGTATCAAAATGAAACCACCTTACGATATTACTCCTAAAATTTTAAAATTAATCACTTCTATATCTGAAAAAATAGGAGAAATAAATGCAACTTTTTTAGACAAACCCTCTCCTACTCTTAGAAAACAGAATAAAATTAAAACGATTCATTCTTCTTTAAAAATTGAAGGTAATACACTTACTGAAGAACAAATAACTTCATTACTTGAAAACAAACGAGTTATTGGCCCTAAAAAAGATGTTTTAGAAGTTTTAAATGCCATCAAAATATATGAGAATATTGAAAAATATAATCCTCTATCTGAAAAATCATTTTTAAAGGCTCACAGCGTTTTAATGAGTGAATTGATAGAAAACCCTGGAAAATACAGAAAACAAAGTGTAGGAATCGTAAAGGGCTCTAAAGTTGAACATCTTGCTCCTCCTCATAAAAATGTTCCTTTCTTAATGAAAGATTTATTTGAATATTTGAAAACAGACGAAATAGAACTAATAAAAAGCTGTGTATTTCATTACGAAATGGAGTTTATTCATCCTTTTTTAGACGGTAACGGAAGAATGGGAAGATTATGGCAAACATTAATTCTAATTGAAAAATATCCAGTTTTTGAATACATACCATTTGAAACATTAATAAGTAAAAATCAAGAAGAATATTATAAGGTACTAGCTTTATGTGACAAATCAGGAAAATCAACTTTCTTTATTGAGTACATGCTTTCAATAATTGACAATTCTTTAAATGAATTATTAAATTATAATAACAGAAATTTTAATACTGAACAAAGACTTGAATATTTTAAATCTTTAGAATTTGAAGAGTTTTCAAGAAAAGATTACATGGATACTTTTAAAGATATATCTTCTTCAACAGCTAGTAGAGATCTAAAAAAAGGAATTGAATTAGGAATTTTAATCAAAATTGGAGAATTAAATAAAACCCGATACAAAATTACTGTGCCCAACAACAGCTAAAAAACATAGCTTTTTTTGTGCTTTAACAAAGTGGTTTTATTATTTATTTTGTGTAGTTTTAGTCTGAAAATTAATCGGCTAGTTTAACGCTACGTTTCCTAGCTAAGATCGTTGCCAAACATTAAGTTGAAAAAGAAAAAAATGAAGTTTAAAAATTTATTATTAACACTCGGATTATTAATCAGTTTTCAGATAAACTCTTTAGCTCAAGAAAAAAAAGATTTTCTTTCTATTGGAGAAAAAATAAAATTTGAAAATAAAACATATAACCTTGAATGGAGTTCAAACCCTACTCCAACCTATTTTAAACAAGAATATATTCAAACAGGTGAAACAGTTGAAAAATATAATGAAATGATCATCATTGAAGCTGTAAATGGAAATATTGAAATTAACCAAGCTGCTGGAATGAAAATTCGAGAAATTAAAAATTTAAAAAAGACTAATCCAATTGTAAATTATCAAGTATTTAATAATAAAGATAAAAGTGAAATAACTATTGACTTTATGTTAAGTGATAACTCTAGGGGAATATTCGAGTGGAATGTATATAGATATCAAAAACAAGAAAATAAGTCAGGTAATAATTTAGTTCTCTATGTTTATTCTTATAGAAATTACGTAAGTAGTAGAGAAGAAATCATGGGATTCTTTACTAATGTAAAAAGTATGAGAATAAATAAAATTAACTCTGTTAATGAAGCAAATATCCCTAAGATAACAATTGCTAATTAATTCAATTATCTAGAATCTTTGAAAAACATAGTAAGTAAAAAAATGAACATTCAAGAAATTAAACAAATTCGAAACACTAATTATATTTGTTTACTAATTGAATGTAGTTCTTTTCTATTAGCCTTTTTAACAGCAAACATGAATGAATATATCACCAATTTTTTCATGTTTTTCGCTATAATTTCATTCTACCTTTTAACCTTCTTTTCTTCTTGGTTCTTCATCATTTTTATAATTGCTGAAATTCGACTTTGTAATTTCGAGAAAAACAACTTTCTTAATCATATCTTGAATGAAAAAAGAGTGTTATATGGAATTATCCTTTACATATGTATCATCTCGTATATAATCATATCTATGTTAATCAAATAGATTTTTGAATTTAAAGCTAGCGTAAAAACTATTGAATTCTGAATAAGTAACAACATGAATTGAATTTTAAAGTTTGAAAATACGTTAGGCAACACTGGCTAAACTTCATGCGGGTTTTGTACAAACTTCAAAGTTTTGTGTATATTTACTAAGTCGCCAAATCTTGTTGATTTGGCTTAGTTTAACTAAAAAATACAAACCCAAACAAAAAGCTTCGGCTTAGTCCGTGTTCGAAAATCTAGCCGATTTTCAAGCCCGCACAAAGCCTAGCCAAAACCGTTAGCGGTTATTTACAAAAAATACTATGGAAAATAAAGTCTATTATGGTCAATATACTCTTCATCATTGGATTACTTTAATCTTAAAAAAAAATCTTATTTTACCTGAATATCAAAGACATTTTGTTTGGGATGAAAAGAAAGTTTCAATTTTAATAAAATCTTTGAAAGAAAAACAGTTTGTTCCACCAATTTTAATCGGTTCATTTAAAGAAAATGGAAATACAGAAAATTTAATTTTAGATGGACAACAAAGGCTAACAAGTATTTTACTTGCTTATTTAGGATTATTTCCTGATGAAAATACATTTAAAAATACTTTGAAAAAATTAGCCGATGAAGATGACGGTTTATATGATGAGGATGATGCTGAACCGTATGACAACATCATGGAATGGAGATTTGATTTTTTAACTAAAAAAGGAGATACAAAAAAAGAAATTCTTGAAAATATAATAGAGGGTAATTATAAAAAAATTAATAGAAATCTAAATGAAGACTTTTTCAAGACTACATTTTTAGGATTTTCTTATTTAGTTCCTGATAACCAAAACGAAGTTAGACAACAAAAGTATTATTCTTCTGTTTTTAGAAACATCAATATTCAAGGACAAACTCTTTTACCTCAAGAAAGTAGAGCTTCTTTATATTTTCTAAATAAAGACTTATCTACTTTTTTTGTACCAGATTTCATCAATGAAATCTCTATGAAAAACACAAGTTATGATTCTAAAATTGACTTTGTTAGATATTTATCATTGTTATCGCAATATTTCATTGATGAAAACCCTAATAATGTTGCTAAGAGATACGGACGTAAAACTGAGGAATATTACGAAAAATATATTTACTCAGTAACTGGAGAAACGGATTCAAGTATGTTTGAAAATTTTGAAACCATTTTTCCTGAAAAAAAATTTGACACTCCATTCGAAAAAATAAAAGAAACTATTAATGAACTAAGTTTAGACAAAGAGTATCATTCAATTATTGACCTAGACCTGTATTTTTTTGGACTAATTTATTTAATTGCATTTAAAAATAAAGTAATTGACATCACTAAGAAAGATGAAATAAAAGAAAAAATTAACAATAAAATAGAAAGCCTAAAAACTACTGAAAACCATAAATCTACACCAGGAGCATTAAAGTACTTAAGAGAGCGAATTCGTTGGTCAATTTTAATTTATAAAAGATATTTAAAGAATGAATAAGCATCAAGAATTTATCTTTTCGCCAATTACATCAATACTACAAGAAGTTGTATTGGCAAATTCAGGAGTAAGCTTTGCAATTGAAACTTACCCGTTAAGTGAATATATTATGCAATCTGTATTTCTTAAAATGACAGGTTTTCAAGAACAAAAGCTAAAATGTTTAACTTGGGAAATGGCAACTTCAGATTTCGAATATAGACGAACATTATTAGGAAATGAAGACAATCTTGGCGAATGCTCTTCATACAATTCTAAAAATAAAATTTACCAACGATTAATTTCTATTTTAGAAAAAGAAATACAAAATTTTAAAGTTAATGAAAATATAGATGCTTCTATGATTCTTAATAATTCAGTGGAAGAAATAAAAAATATTTTTAAAGGAAGTACATTATTGATATGGGATCAAAATAATTACAATTACTTCAGTAAAAACATAAAGCAAATAATTAAACATAATCATTTTGCAAACACAAAGAGAAACCTATTTGAAAGCAGCTTACAAGAATTATATAAAAGCTTATATTCTTTTAGAAATCAATGTGCACATAATACTTTATCTTACCAAGAAAATTTACCAACATTAAATACTTTGTCAAATTCAAAATATTTAAATTACAATTACTTTATTTGGTTTACACAATTGATAATTATAGATAAAATTTTCATTAGTTTATATAGTCATTTTATAAAACAAACTAAATGTATTGAATACTAAAAACAACCGCTAACACCGGCTAAACTTCATGCGGGTTTTGTGCTTACTTCAAAGTTTTGTGTATATTTACTAGGTCGCCAAATCTTGTTGATTTGGCTTTGTGAAAACCAAAAGAAACAAATCCAAACAAAAAGCTTCGGCTTAGTACGTGTTCGAAAATCTTGTCGATTTTCAATCCCGCACAAAGCCTAGCCAAAACCGTTACAAACAAGGCAAAAAAATGTAAAATCCTGAAATAGGTTGACTAAAAATTCACCAATAATTAGTCACTTATGGAAAGTAATCAAAAACAACACTGTCGAAAAAAAACATACACTAAAGTAGGTTTTGAACTCAAATTATTCATCATTGACCAAATTCAAAATGGTCAAATTTCTACCAATTTTGCTGCTAAAAAATATAACGTTCCTAGATCTTCTATCGATTATTGGATTAAAAAATATAGTACTTTAGACCAAAAGAAAAAAGCAATGAGCAAACAGGACGAAATCAAAAAATTGAAAGAGAAAATTGAAGAGCTTGAATTCGTGAAAGATTTTCAACAAGACATCATAGCCGACATGGAAATCATCACTGGAACCGAGTTGTCAAAAAAGTCATTGCCCAAAACATTAGCAGACGAGATTCAGAAAAAGAAACAAAACCGTTTAAAAGAAAATGGTTAACTCAATGTTTTGGGATTAGTAAACAAGCTTTCTATAAACGCTTGAAAAATCATCAAAAACAACTACATAACGAACAGATTATCATCAAACTTGTAAAACAGTGTCGTAACAAAATTGGACTGTTTTTAGGAGCTAAAAAACTGTATCATGAACTCAAAAATAAGTTCAAAAACCTTGGAATTAAAATAGGAAGAGATAAGTTTTTCACACTTCTTAAAAATCATAAACTACTGATTAAAAGAAACAAAAACTATCATGTAACCACCAATTCAAAGCACATGTTTTACAAATACAAGAACTTAATTAAAGACAAAGTACCCACCAGAGCCGAACAAGTTTGGGTAACGGATATCACATACATTAAAACAGATAAAGGACATGCATACCTGGCACTCGTAACAGATGCTTATTCCAAACAAATTATGGGATATAAGATAGATAATAACATGAAGACTGAACTCTGCTTAGATGCGCTTAAAATGGCTATCAAGAATAGAAAATATCCTAATCAAAAATTAATTCATCACTCTGATAGAGGTTTACAATATTGTAATCCTACTTACACTAAGTTTGCTGAAGACAATGGAATCATTATGAGTATGACAGAACAATATGACCCTTACGAAAATGCAATTGCAGAAAGAATTAACAGAACTTTAAAATATGAATATGGTTTAAAACATGTCATAAAAAATCTTAAATTAGCAAAAACAATCACCAAAAAGGCGGTCGAAATATATAACAATCTTCGTCCACATTGTAGTCTTGATTTATGCACTCCGAAACAGGTGCACTTAAATCAAAATATAAACTACAAATCGTACCGAAGAAATAAAAACAAACTGGAATTGTTAACCCTTTAAATACACAAAAAAAGGTCAACCTATTTCAGGACGATACAAAACATCTATTTCTATTAATCCCAAAATTGGTTTTTTCATTAATAACACAACCATATTAGGAATAGGGTTAACGTATGATTATCAAACAACAGATCATAAAACATTCTACCAAAATAATAGTAATTATAGTACAGGTGGTTTTTCTTCACTTTCTAGATATATTACCCGTAATCAAGAAAAAACTAATCTTATATTTATAAATCCATATCTTACTAAGTTTAGTAAAATTTCAGATAAGATATATTTTACAACAACTCTAAATTTTCTTGCAGGTATTGGTAACAGTAAAAATTATTTTAGCGACGACTTAGATTATTCTTCAATATTAAGTAGCAACTGGAGTTTTAGTGATGTTACACTAAAAAATGAAAGTAAAAATAAAATATTAGAATTTAGAATTAATATAATACCAGGAATAACATACTTTTTTTCTGAAAAATGGGCTATAAAAACAAGCATTGGACAATTATTTTATAATTATAAAAAAGAGAAATCTACAGATTCATTAACTTTTGAAGAAGAATTAAATGTTTATGAAAATTATGGATTAAACTTAAAATTAGATACTTTTACAATTGGATTTCAATATTTTGTAAACAATTAAATTACTGTTACCAACACCGGCTAAACTTCATGCGGGTTTTGTGCTTACTTCAAAGTTTTGTGTATATTTACTAAGTTGCCAAATCTTGTTGATTTGGCTTTGTGAAATCAAAAGAAACAAAACCAAACAAAAAGCTTCGGCTTAGTACGTGTTCGAAAATCTGGCCGATTTTCAATCCCGCACAAAGCCTAGCCAAAACCGTTGGCAATAATTAAATACAAAATTTTCAAATTTACATGAATTACATTTCAGGATTAAATGGCGTTAGAGCTATAGCTGTTTTTTTAGTCGTAATAGCTCATTGGTTTCCCCAAGATCATTTTTTAAAGATTTTTCCAATTGGAAACTTTGGAGTAGATGTATTTTTTGTTTTAAGTGGTTTTTTAATATCTCGAATTCTCTTTCAGGAAATTAAAAAAAACACAAACAAAGTACGTATTCTTAAAGTTTTTCTTTGGAGAAGGTTTATCAGAATTTTTCCAATATATTACTTGACTTTATTTTTTCTTTATTTAACACGAAATACTATTGGAAACAACTTTGTTGAAAATATTAATTGGTATTTATTTTATGTATCAAATTATTTAAACTACAAAGAAACAAAATGGTTTGGTGCACTTGCTCATTTATGGTCCTTATCAGTTGAAGAACAGTTTTATTTATTTTGGCCATTATTGTTACTCTTCATAATCAAAAAGAAAAACATACTAATTACTGGTATTATGTTTATTATTATTGGAACTATTTATCCTTTTATTATAGGTGGTTGGCACAAAGTACTAACTATAGCTTGTTTAAATACTTTTGGCTCAGGAATTATACTTGCTTATTCAGAAGTTTTTGAACCAAAATGGAAGAACATTTTTTTTAAGTATATAAAATCTATTGGATACTTAATGTTAAGTTTAATAATTATTAATTATTTGATATATAAAATTCCTTTCTTCTCAACTCGTTTAGCAACTTCAATAATTGCAGTTCAGATAATAATATTCTTTAAAGAAAAAAAAGAAAAAAATATTATTTATCGTGTGTGTAATAGTAAAGTACTAGATTTTCTAGGTATGATTAGCTATGGTTTATATCTATATCATAATTTAGTTCCTCGATATTGGAAAGCATCAATAAACAAACTCGGGTTATCAACTCCTTATTCTAAAAATTATGAATTTACTTATTGGGAGTCATTTTTGATGGTTTTAATATTAATTCTGACAAGCTACATATCTTGGGTTATAATTGAAAAACCTTTTTTGAAATTAAAGAAATATATATCATATTAAACTATTGCCAACAACGGCTAAACTTCATGCGGGTTTTGTACCAACTTCAAAGTTTTGTGTATATTTACTAAGTCGCCAAATCTTGTTGATTTGGCTTAGTTTAACTAAAAAATACAAATCCAAACAAAAAGCTTCGGCTTAGTCCGTAATCGAAAATCTTGTCGATTTTCAACCCCGCACAAAGCCTAGCCATCACCGTTGGCAAATATTTTCGAGCGAAATTTTTTAAAATATTTTTTTTGTAAATTTGCTGTATGAGTAAAAAAGAAGACATACAAAATTATATCTCTAATCTGAAAAATAGATTAAAAGATGAACTTCCTCGAATTTCAGAAGAGATTCGTGTCTATGAAGAAAAACTTGCTGAAGGAAAATTAAATCCTAATCCTACACCAGGACCTCAATTTAATGGATAAACCAAAATTATTAGTAATTGCTGGTTGTAATGGTTCTGGAAAATCTTCTTTCTCAAAAGCTTTCACAGAAGGAGGAATAAAACCTTATGATTATGATAAAGTTTATAAGGAAAAGTATGAATCTCTAATCGATACTGAATTAAGAGATCGAATGGCTCATAATCTTGCTAGAAAAGATTTAGAAAACACAATAAAATCTTCTATAAAAAACAGAACTGATTTCTGTTATGAAACAAACTTCAACTCTACTCCACTATATTGGCCTGAGATTTTTAAATCTGAAAATTACAGAATCGAAATAGTTTTCTTTTGTCTAGATTCAATTGAAAAAGCAAAAGAAAGAGTCCGTATTAGATTTGAAAATGGTGGACATTTTGTACCTGATAATGAAGTCAAAGAAAGGTATGAATTAGGTTATAAACACTTAAATAAAAATTGGAAGTTTTTTGACTCTGTTACTCTTTTTGAAACAAGTAAATACAATGATACTCCTAGTCACTTATTTACAATTGAAGAAGAACAATTTATATTAAAAAATGATTTTCCTAAATATCTTGAGAAATTCATCCCTAGCATAAAAGAGTTAAATAAAAAACATTAGCCAACACCGGCTAAACTTCATGCGGGTTTTGTGCTAACTTCAAAGTTTTGTGTATATTTACTAGGTCGCCAAATCTTGTTGATTTGGCTTTGTGAAAACCAAAGAAAGAAAACCAAACAAAAAGCTTCGGCTTAGTACGTGTTCGAAAATCTTGTCGATTTTCAAGCCCGCACAAAGCCTAGCCAAAACCGTTGTGTACAATGCAAAAAATGTAAAATCCTGAAATAGGTTGACTAAAAATTCACCAATAATTAGTCACTTATGGAAAGTAATCAAAAACAACACTGTCGAAAAAAAACATACACTAAAGTAGGTTTTGAACTCAAATTATTCATCATTGACCAAATTCAAAATGGTCAAATTTCTACCAATTTTGCTGCTAAAAAATATAACGTTCCTAGATCTTCTATCGATTATTGGATTAAAAAATATAGTACTTTAGACCAAAAGAAAAAAGCAATGAGCAAACAGGACGAAATCAAAAAATTGAAAGAGAAAATTGAAGAGCTTGAATTCGTGAAAGATTTTCAACAAGACATCATAGCCGACATGGAAATCATCACTGGAACCGAGTTGTCAAAAAAGTCATTGCCCAAAACATTAGCAGACGAGATTCAGAAAAAGAAACAAAACCGTTTAAAAGAAAATGGTTAACTCAATGTTTTGGGATTAGTAAACAAGCTTTCTATAAACGCTTGAAAAATCATCAAAAACAACTACATAACGAACAAATTATCATCAAACTTGTAAAGGAGTGTCGTAATAAAATTGGACAGTTTTTAGGTGCTAAAAAGCTGTATCATGAACTGAAACATGAGTTTAAAGAACTTGGAATTAAAATAGGAAGAGATAAGTTTTTCACACTTCTCAAAAACCATAAACTACTGATTAAGAGAAATAAAAACTATCATGTAACCACCAATTCTAAACACATCTTTTACAAATACAAGAACTTAATTAAAGACAAAGTACCTACCAGAGCCGAACAAGTTTGGGTAACGGATATCACATACATTAAAACCGATAAAGGACATGCGTACCTGGCATTGGTAACAGATGCGTATTCCAAACAAATTATGGATTATAAGATAGACAATAACATGAAAACAGAACTATGCTTAGAAGCGCTTAAAATGGCTATCAAGAATAGAAAATATCCTAATCAAAAATTGATTCATCACTCAGATAGAGGGATACAATATTGTAATCCTATCTACACTAAGTTTGCGGAAGACAATGGAATAACAATGAGTATGACTGAACAATACGACCCTTACGAAAATGCAATTGCAGAAAGAATTAACAGAACTTTAAAATATGAATATGGACTAAAACATGTCATAAAAAATCTTAAATTAGCAAAAGCGATCACCAAAAAAGCGGTCGAAATATATAACAATCTTCGTCCACATTGTAGTCTTGATTTATGCACGCCAAAACACGTGCACCTAAATCAAAATATAAACTACAAATCGTACCGAAGAAATAAAAACAAACTGGAATTATTAACCTTTTAAATAACCCAAAAAAGGTCAACTTATTTCAGGACGATACATAAACTAAAAAAGCCTTCACTAAGTGAAGGCCTTTTTTACTAAAATCAATCTTTAATATTTTTTAGTGTTGTTTTTACTTATAAGGTTTAATTTACGACTTTAACCAAACCTATTTTTGAAACATCTATAGGAACAATTCCCATTTCTAAAGCTGGAGAACCTGGTTTAAATCTAAAATCTCCATTTTCAGGATCAACAAACATAGGATCAATCGATTTACTATTTAAGTCTACACCGTCTTTTTGATTTTTCTCTAACATCTCTATTCCTTTATTTGCATCTTCGGCACAGAAGTAAATATTAAAATCTGTGTCAGCATCTTTAGCTCTAGCCAACGCACGCCCTCTTCTATCCTCTGACTTCCCTTTTTTTCCAGGAGGTAATTCATCAATAAAAGTTACTAGCTTAGTTGGCGAATAAAAAATATTATTCTTAATTGCTCCACCTGTTAAAGGACCTTCACGAACCGATAAATAGTAACCACGTGGTGGTGCTATAATATCTGCCACTACATTATTCACTACTCTATTATCTAATTTTGTTAAAATTCCTTGAGAAGTACACTTATAAATCACATTCTCCGTAATTAAAGTACCCGTTTGACCACCATCAGTACGAAGCGCTGCTTGCATAATCATATCAGCAACCAAATGGTGGATATAATTGCGGCGAATAATATTATTTCTTCCTGCTCCACGGATATATATTCCATTACCATCTCCTAATCTTTGCATTGCATGATGAATTTCGTTATTCTCTACAATGTTGTCATGAGTATGTAAATAAGGTAATACTTCCTCTAAAGTTACTTCTTTATCAAATTCAGGTAATTCATGTCTCCTAAGCGTACGAACTAATTCACGACCATTCCCTTTTTTAGCAAAAAAATCTGTCATACAACCAGACAATATAAGTCCTGTGTAATCCGTATGGTGTATTAAATTGTTTGCTATGCGATTTTCTCCACTTTGCCAAACAAAAATCCCTGGAGAATGCCAGTAAATCTCTCCTACATGATGAATATTATTATTATAAACCGTATTCTTTTTGTTTACATCTTTAGTTCCTGGTCCATAACCACAAAGTAAAATTCCGCCACCTCCCATATGTTCTATATGGTTACTTGAAATAGTATTTCCAATACCGTGTAAATCTACACGAATCGCTCCACTACCACTATAAAGAAAATGACATTCATCAATAACACAATCTTCTGTTCCTCTAAAACGAACCAAAGCATTATTTTTATCATACATGTCCCAGTCATGTTGTAAACCAGCATCATTTGGAGTTAATGTATATCTTTCTCCATGTTTAAATGTTAACCCTTTAAATTTAAGATTTCTAACGGGAATATCTTTACTTCCTCTTTCATTGATTTTACCTTCTACACGAATCAACTCCAATAATTGAGGAGCTACAATAGTTGATTGGTTACGTGGCCACAAATAAACTTTATTTTCTTTAGTATTTAATACCCACTCTCCTTCTTTATCTAAAGCTTCTATTACATTTTCTATCCAAACATTTTCTGTATCTTTTAGAAAGTGTAAAACATTCATTCCATAAGTAGCACTTATAGATGTGTTTACAATCTCGCTCTTTTTGTTTACAGATTCAATTGGAAGCATATTTGTAATCCAAGCATGATGTGGTCGTACTTTTATTTCTGCATCTTGTATGTTAGACCAGTTTTTAAATGTACCATTAGGAAAATGTACTCTGTCTCTAGCATTTGTTTTTTCTTCTGCAATAAAACCTTCTGATTGTGCACGTGGCAACATTCCATCCTCATCATAAAGAGTTAAAAACTTATCCGAAGTATCCGCAACCCATACATTCCCTTTTGCCTTTTCTGGCAAGCCAGGAATATCTTTTGTTACCTTTTCCCAACCTTTTATTTCTTTTCCTGAGCTAAACACAGGGGTTTCTCCAGGATACGCAGCATAAGTAATCGTCATGTCTTCTTGGCCAGAATCTTCTAAACCAAAAACAACTGTATTATTTAACTTATAAACCCCTTCACGGATTAATACAATAATATCTGTTAATTTAGTTTTCTTTAATGTACGAACGGCTTCTTTTGCATGCGTTAAGGTAGCAAATGGACCATCTGTTCCTTGTTCATTGGGACTAGCCAATTTACCAGACCAATCATCAGATCCTTCTGTTGATATATAAAAATCTGCCTTTGATTGTGCAAAACATGAAATACTAACTACTAGCATTAAACTTATAAACAATATTTTTTTCATTCTTTTCGTCATTTTACCCTTTACATAAAGTTTTTAATAATTATGTGTTTTATCACCCACAAACTTGCAATTTCAAATCATAATTACACTTACTCCCATCGTGATTTTTTAGTACTGAATTCAATCAGGTTGATTAGAGCAACCTAAATCCCTTAATAATCTATACAAACATCATATAATACCTCAAATCTATCATTTAATAATGTTATTAAGTAACTCGTTTAACACAGTATATTAAGCAACATTTTATTTCCTTGATCTTCTCTTTAGTTTTTCTTTATAACTTTTTTATGTATCACTTCTCCATTGTTTAATCTAAATTTAAATATATAAACCCCATTATTAAATTCAGAAACATCTAAATAATTTGCACTTGACACCTCCGATTTTAAAAGCCTTCCATTAAAATCATACACTTGAATAAATTGAGGATTTATTTCATCAAAATGAACTATTCCTGATGTTGGGTTAGGCCATAACACAACGGATTCTTTTTCTACTTTTTCAACAGACAACATTTCACTAAGATCTATTGATAAAATAATCTCTTCTACAGACCATTTGTTTGATGATTGATCTACACTATTTCCTATCCCTATAGAAAATGAAGTCTGATTTTTATCTTGTAATTCTATTGAAAAAGGATTTGAATCTAAATTACCTAATTCTATTGTTTCTTCATTTATAGTAAATGCTATAGCATCCTTGCCTAGCGTTTGCCCATTTACAATCATCAACGATTTAAAAGTTATGTTTTCAAAATCAGACTCTTGTAATGTACCTCCATTAGCATTAAATTCAATTATTTGTATATCAGATATTGTTACCCAATCTACCTTTTCTCCATAAAACATATTCTCTTTTGAACCCTCTCTTTCATCTCCTGACAATCCCCAAGATTGAGTAGTAGTAAGTCCTCCTGACACTCCACTAGAAATAGCTTTACCTATTTGTGGAGTCACATTCACAGAAATTTTAAAAGTAGCTTTGCCATCTAAAGCTGTTAATACGTCTGAATACATAATTGCTGTTTGATCAACTCCATAGTTTGTATTTGCTACTGCTTTTATAACTACACTCATCTCTTCTTCTTTTGTATCGTTAGCAACCTCTAAACTTACCGTTCTTGTATTAGAACCATCAGTATCTTGAGCAACAATATCAAAGACGTAGGTAGTTGCTTTTGTATCTGTTGATGTACCACTTAAAGTCCAAATACCTGGTTCCGTTTGTTCTAAAGTTATCCATGTGGGTACATTGTCCCCAGATAAACTAAGAGAGATCGCTCCTATATTTTCGGGATCCCAAAAATCTTTACCCTCTTCTAAAACATGATGATAGACTTCACCTATTTTTGCTTCTGATAATACAGTTTCTTGTCTAGACCAGTTTGGGGCTCCTGGTGCCTCCAACTCCATTAAATGAGCATCCATTCCATTTAATTGAGCCAAAGCCCAATCTGTCCCCACGAGTTGTTCATTTGTTCCTGATTTTTTCACCAATGGTAGTCCCCAAGAAATTGCACCACCATTTTGCACAGCTTCCAAATTCCAAAGATTAAATTCCTCATCTGTGAGCGCTGGTGTATTACCACCATTCCAAGATGTAGTACTCATAGGAGGGTCGTAATGTGCTACTACATTATCGTCCCAAGTCCAAGTTTGAGGATCGCTACCCCGATGTGCGTATCCGTTGGTTTCTTTCATTTTTTCAATATGTGCGTAATTACGAGAATACAAAGAAGGTGTCCCAATTGTATGACTACCTCCATCTCTACCTCCGTTATAAGGATGTCCAAACATAAAATCATCGGCATGAACAGCTTCAGAAAATGGGTTTAATTCTTCTGTATCTCTTTCTGGACTATTTTGAAACGAAAGGGCTGCATCAGGATTTCCAGCATGACACGCTGCCTTAAATGCATTAAAAATCATTTGATCTTCGTAAATACCGTTCGTTTGACTATCTCCATTCATCCCCATCCAACTTCCAGAATCAAAACACCAAGCATCTAGTAAATCTCCATAACGAATGGCATATTCTTTAAGTACAAATTCAGCATAACAAAACATATATTTACGTTCAGGAAATTCAGTTTCTGAATTTATATAAGTTTTACTAGTTTCATCCCACACTCCTGTATGGTAGGGTTGACTGGCAATAAATGCCTGAGCTTCAGCATTGGTATCACACCATTCTTTCCAACGCTCTGTTATATTAGGTATATAATCCGGATTAGATCCACCTGGCCCCTCTCTAGAAAGCATATTAGAACTATTCACATATACCATTACCTTTAAACCTGCTGCTCTAATAGCCTTTACAATTTCTAAAAAAGGATCTTCACCATAAGATGCACGTGGGACAACCAAATTAATAGGATCTCCATTAGCATCTGTATCTCCTTCCCAAAAACTCTCTAATAATGAATGTGGCCCCATGTGTACAGAAGATTTAATTGAAGATTCTCCAAGGTGAACTTGAATATAATCAATTGTCTTTATATGACTTATCTGGTTCAAAAAAGGCTCTATTGATAATCCTTCGTGTCCACCATTATATAAATTTACCGGCTTCCAATTTATTCCCCAAGTTCCTCTTAGCCAATGGGCTCGTAAACCCTGATTTGGATCATTCTTTTGAGCTTCAATATGATTTATTAAGATCATATTGAAAACAGAAAAAACTATGAATATTAATTTTAGATCTATACTTTTTTTCATTTTATATTTCTTGGTGGTATTTAAAAGACTCTCTTGTTTATTAAAATTTATTCTTCCGATATTTTTAATAAAAAAGCACTGTTGTAAGTTTAACAATGCTTTTTAAATAGATTATTTTAGTATGATTTTATGATGTTTATTAATACTAGCTGATTTAATTTCAAGAAAATAGGTTGCACCACTACTAATTCCTAAATCAACCAGACTTAATGAGTACCTTGAACTATTCGCTATATGATTTCTATGATAAACTAAGTTCCCTATTTGATCATAAATTCGAGTAGAAATTTGTTCTCCCATTACAAAATTATTCCCCAAAGAAATAGTTACTTGATTAGATGTAGGGTTAGGAAACACCCAATAAGTCTCTTCATTTTTTAGTTCTAAATTCCCTAAAGCTTTTTTACTAGATCCTCCTGAATTAGAATTTACCTTAAGGGTTACTGCTCTTGTTCCTTTGTTACTATTAATATCTCTTGCTCTAATTCTAAAATTATATTCTGTTGCAGTACTTTCATTAGGAGTTCCTCCTAAAATCCAATCCCCAGGATTGTTTACATCTTCTGTAACAGTCATCCAAGAGGGAGGATTAAACAATACAAAAACAGTAAAATCATCACCTTCAGGATCCCAAACATGCTCTCCTTTTCTTATAACATGATGATAGCTTTCTCCAATAGTAGCATCTGGTAAAACTGTTTCTGTTCTAGCCCAAACAGGTGCTCCTGAGTTGTATAAACTTGCAAAATAATCATCAGCTCCTTGAATTTGTGCAATGGCCCAATCTCTTGCTATTAAAGATGGGTTTGCATTGTTTAAATTATATATTTCTAAGGCAGTTCCCCATATAATGGTTCCTCCATGATCAATTGCAACTTGATTCCATAGTTCAAAATCAACTTGTTCTAGTGCTTGTGTAGCTCCTCCTTGCCAAGATGTAGTACTCATAGGGGGATAAAAACCTCCCACAACTTTATTATCAAATTCCCATTCATCAACAGGATTACTAGAATCTCTGTAAAGATGTACATTCCCTCCTGTACCTTGCATCCAAAGCATATGAGCATAATTTCTTCCATAGTTGGTTGGGTATGCCCCTGTATCGTAATAATCTGCTTTATCTTTACCAATACTCTTACCTCCATTATAAGGATGTCCAAACATAAAATCATCAAAATGTGTAGCATGTGAATATGGAGTAACCGTTCCATTAGCTGCATTTGCCTCATGTCTATTTGGACCATTATTAAATGCTACTGCTGCATTTTCATTTCCTGCATGAACTGCATTAGCAAAAGCTTCGTACAATCTTTGCTCTTCTAAAATTCCAGATTCACTATCATCTCCATTACTGACCATAAATTCACCCGAATCAAATACCCAAGCATCAATTAAATCTCCATATCGAGTTGCATATTCTTTAAGAATGTATTCAGCAAAACAAAACACATATTTTCTTTCTGGAAATTCTGCTTCTGAATTCACATAGTTTCCCGTAGCAGAATTATAAATTCCTGTATGATAAGGTTGGCTATTTATAAATGTAGTGTAGTTTGCATCACAGTAAGCTTTCCATCTGTTAGTTACATCTGGCAATTCATTTGGACTTGGAATACGTCCGTCTTCATAGCTATCACTATACCTTTGTAACATGTTAGAACTATTTACATAAACTTGAACTTTAAGTCCTGCTGCTTTAATTTTAGTAATCCAATCTAAGAAAGGATCATTTTCTGCTATTGTCCCATTCCCCCAACGAGGAACCACTAAATTCTGGACAGGTTCTCCATTTCCATCTCTATCTACCCCATCATTATACCAAAAACTCTCTAAAACTTGATGAGGAGCAGCAAAAACAGGAGAATAAATATAAGACGACCCTAATTTAACTTGTATATAGCTAATTGTTTTTACTTCACTAATTTGATTTAAAAAATCATCAATAGAAACATCTTCTACATTACCATTTTGATAATTACTAGGTGTCCAGGTAACTCCCCAAGTACCTCTTAACCAATCGGCACGTTCTCCTAGTGCTGTACGTTTTTCTAATTGTATGGATTGAATTGATTTACCTCCTCCATTATCATCTTGTCCATATATAACTACATGATAATTTTTAGACAAATCAAATCCTTGACTAATCATTCCTGATGCTTCCCTTATTCCATTAATAGAATAACTCCAAACACCATCTTGTCCAATTTCCATAACAACCTCTGTGGAATTATTTGTAACAAATTGAGCCACTGTTCCAGATTGATCTAATGTAATAACTTCTGTAGCATCAGTAAAATTTATACCTCTAGATAAAACTCCTCCATCTGTTGTTAAATTTGCACCTATACTATAAACTGAGTTATCTGACACAAAAGGATTGAAGCCTGAATAAGTAGATAAGTCAACATCATCACTAATCAACCCAAAAGAAAAATTATGTGCAGCAGTATCACCTACTGAACCAGTAGTATAATTAACTGTTAGTTTAAAACCTGTGTTAGATTTATAAGAACTTGTGGAATACACTATTGCTCTTCGCTGGTAATTTGTGCCGCCGTTATCATAAGTAAACTCACCGCTTGTACTATCTTGAGTCCAAGTTGCAGCTCCATTAATAGAGTTTACACTATAAGTATCAAATTCATTATAATAAACCTGAGCCTGAATTAAGTTTGAGAATAATAGTAAAACCAAACACACGCATATATTAAGTTCTAAATCTTTTGGTTTGAATTTATTCATTTTTACTTTCTTTTTTTTCATATTTATAATATTTAGTTTAGTTATTATTTTTCAACAATCTTTCAGTATTCAATTATTGACAATTTTTTAGATATTTAAAAATCATATAAACACAAAAACACCATTTAAATTGAATATTATTTAACAAAACCAAATATATAGGCTGAAATAAAAAATAGTTTACTCTTATCGTGTTTTTGATTAACTTAAATCAATTAGATTGAATTAAGCAAGTCAAAAACATAGTAAAAACAGGTTCTATAATGAATAATTACTCTATTCAACCATATTAATTAAAGACCATTTATACTCATTAAATATTTATTTTTGATTTGCTGCATATAAAAAACCCCTTATCCATAAGGATAAGGGGTTAAAAAAAATAAAACCTTAATTTACTTCACTTCAAGTAAACCAATCTTAGATATATCTATAGGTATCATTCCCATTTTAATTGCTGGAGAATTTGGCTTAAATCTAAAATCACCATTTTCGGGATCTATGAACAATGGATCCGTAGATAAACTATTTACATCTGCACCATCTTCTTTTTGAAGAAGTTCTAATATTTTATCAGCAACACTATTATCTGCTTTACAAAAATAAATGTTAAAATCAGAGTCTACATCTTTCATTGTGGCAGCTACTCTACCACGGCTATCTTCTCCAACTAATCCTTTACCTGGTTTAGGTTGTGTTATAAATCTAGGGTCTGAGAATAATGAGGAATAGAAAATATTGTGTTTGTTTGAGGCTCCATTCATTGGGCCTTCTACAATTTTTAAATAAACCCCTCCTGGAGGAATCACATCAGCAATAATATTATTTTCGAATCTATTATTTAATTTTAGAGTCATTCCTTGTGACCTACATTTGTAGATGATATTTTCTGTAATCAAAACATCCATCTGTCCTCCATCTGTTCTAATTCCACTCTGTTTTCCTGTTTCTGCAACTAAGTGATGTATATAATTTCTACGAATCACATTTCCAGATCCAGAAGCTCTAATGTAAATTCCGTTCCCATCTCCTAGTTTATTCATAACATGATGTATTTCATTATTTTCTATCATGTTATTTTTACTGTGCCAATAAGGTCTAACCTCATCTACAGATGGATTCTTGGGTAAATCACCTATTTCATGCCATCTTATTGCTCGGTATTGTTCACGTTTTTTTGCGTGTTTAAAAAAACGAATTACACAACCAGAAACTATTAAACCACAATAATTGGTATCGTGAATTAAATTATTTGCTACTCTATTATCTCCACTATTCCAAAGAAAAATACCTGGAGACTGCCAGTATATTTCTCCTACATGATGAATATTATTATTGAAAACTAAATTGTTTTTATTCACATCCTTAGTTCCTGGACCATAACCGCAAAGCAATATACCTCCACCTCCTAAATGTTCTATGTGATTATTAGATATTTTATTATTCTTCCCATATAAATCCACTCGAATAGCTCCACTTCCTCCGTATAGAAAATGACACTTTTCAATCACACAATTTTCACTACCTCGAAAACGAACCATTGCGTTATTTTTATCTAACATATCCCAATCATGCTGTAAACCTGCATCGTCTTTAGTTAAAGAATATCGTTCTCCGTGCTTAAAAGTAAGTCCTCGGAAATGAAGATTACGAACAGGAATATCTGTGGGACCATCAAAATTAATTTTACCCTCTACACGAATCAGTTCCAACAATTGTGGTGCCACCACCATTGACTTATTACGTGGCCATAAATAGATTTTTTTTTCTTTTGTGTTTAACACCCACTCTCCAGGAGTATCTAGTTCCTCTAATACATTCTCTACCCAATACCCTTTCTTCTGCATTCCATAAGTAGCATTAATTCCTGTGCGAGCTATCCCCTTTTTTTCATCAACAGAAACAAGAGGTAACATATTTACAATCCATTCTCTCGTTGGGCGAACAAAAATTTCTACATCTTCTACATTAGACCATTCTTTTAATTCTCCTTTAGAAAATAAAAGTTTATTACTAGTACTCCCTTTTAAAGAGTTATGCTTTTTAGACCTAGCACGTGGTAACATTCCTTCTTCATCATAAAGAGTATAAAACTTATCCGAAACATTTGCCTCCCATACATTTCCTTTTGCTACTTGTGGTAACCCTAAAAGTCCACCTTCAACTTTTTTCCATTTATTGATTTCTTTCCCAGCACTAAAAACAGGAGTCTCATTTGGGTAGGCTGCATATGTTATTGTTGATTCATTTTCACCGGAATCTTCTAAACTAAAAACAACTGTTTTTTTCAATCTATAAACTCCTTCTCTAATTAACACCAGAATATCCTTAGAGTTATTCTTTTTTAGTTTTCTTACAGCTATACGAGCATGTTCCAATGTTGCAAACGGCCCATCCGTTTTATTTGCATTGGGTGCCTCTAATTTTCCAGACCAAGAATCTGAGCCTTGTGTAGACACAAAAAAATCAGCTTTTGCTACTTGTTCAGTTTGAGCAACAACACTTAAACATCCTATAATTAGTGTTAAAACTATAAGTAATTGTTTTTTCATTCTATTCATAAATTTTATTTGCATTTATTAATGCTTACATGATCCCAATAACCAGTTCCGTTAAAATCATCAGAAGTAATACAACGCAATTGAACCTCCTTTACATTTCCACTATTAAACACACCTTTGTAAGTAACCCATTCATCTAATTTGTTTGATGTACCTAATTCAAACGTACAATTTTCATCAAAAGTTCCATTGGTATCAAAAATAACTTTGCCCACAGTACCTGATTTTATTTTTAACTGAACAGTTAATTCATAATTGGTATTTTGCTCAAGTGCAACTTTTTGAATCAATGCTTTTGATTTTCCATTACCTTTGTATTGAAGACTGTAATATCCTTTTGCCGTATCATCTTTATATTGAACAAATGGTTTAGGGTTTTTATGAAACCAATGTTTTACCAAACCTTGCGTAGCCAATTCAAAAGAAGGGTTCTTTACTAAATTAATAATTTCTGATTTTGATATTTTTATCGAAGAAATTTGGTTGTTTGCTCCTATAACATTTAAATCAATTCTATTCTCTTCGAACTCCCAAGACTTTCCTTTAAAGTTGTCTTTTTCAAAACAGATTACTTTATATCCTTTTGGAATTTCTATGGATGATATTTGATTTAATAAAATATGTTGCTTTTTTAAATCAGCCTCACGGTAATTACCAACATCTAAAGTTCCCATCATTCCGTTAAAGTTGATGTCTTGATGGAACGTTGGGAGTATTACTCCTAAAATTTGCTTGACCATTTGAATGGTTCCATCTTCGTTAAAATTAACGGGATCAAAACAAATAGATCTTTGTGGGCCAATTCCTCCAGAAAGGTTACCGTTGTGATAAAACACATACCATTGTCCTTTAAACTTTACTAATGAACCGTGCATGGTAATCACATCTGTATGATCTAAAAACACTCCTTTAAATTCCCAAGGACCTAAAGGATTATTACTCATAGCATAGCCCATTTTATTCGTTTTTGGATAATGATCAGGATATATTAAATAATAGATGCCTTTTCGTTTTATTACAAAAGGCCCTTCTCTATGACCTGTAGCACCAATTTGTTCTGTCATTTCCCCTTCAATCTCCACCATGTTATCCTTTAATTTTGCAACATAAGCTTTGGTATCTTTAACCGCATAAATATAAGCCTGACCGTCATCATCTATAAAAACACACGGATCACAAAAAGCATTTCCTCCTTTTACATAGCCTTGCAATTTAAAATCTGATGCAGGGCTTTTACTAGTAGCAATTCCAATTTCCCAAACACCATTTTTATTTTTGTGTGGAAAATAAAAATAATAAGTTCCATTTTTAAAAACACAGTCAGGTGCCCACATAAATCCTCCTCCTTTAATCCCCCAACTTACATCTCTAGAATGAAGTATCTCTCCATGATCTTTCCAAGTAATCATATCATCGGTAGAAAACACATGGTACCCATCCATGGTTTTATATCCTTTTGCAGGGGCTACATCTGTAGAAGGGTATACATACAAACGTCCATCTTCCCATACATGTGCCGAAGGATCTGCCGTAAACATATGACTTACAATAGGGTTAGAACGTCTATTTTGAGCATTCATTTGGAATGCCAATACTAAAACAGTTAATAATATTTTTATTTTCATAATTTATTATTTTACTTATTTATAACATACTTATTCCAAAAAGAAGCAATATCATCACTCTCCTTTCCAAGATTAAATAAATACCAATTCTCTACGCAATCAGAAAAATCTACCCCTCCGGCAGCAATCCATTTATTAGTCCATTCTCCTTCCCACGCATCACAGACCTCATCAGCCAAGATCCATATGTCTCGAGCTATTTTGTTTGGATTTTTGTCTGATTTTGCAAACTCTAACCATTTTGTGTCTTTAGAACGATAACCAGGAGTACTGTTATCGCTCGTATTCCCATCGTCTATTTTAACATAAACAGTATTATTTTTTAACCATGTTAATTCAGAAGGCGTTGTGTTTTTTTCGTTATAAGTACTGTGCTGTACAATGATTACATTTTTTTTAATGATGCCAAGCTCAATCCCATCATCAATCACTGCTTGTAAAAGATCGTAGGTAAAATTTGACTGTCCTGCTTCTTGAACAAAAATTCTACCTCCCTTTTTTAAAACGGGAATTACTTTTTTCTTTGCTCTCTTTACAGATGATTTCCAATTTGCATGGGCATTTGTCCAATGTTTATTTTCCTTTCCGAATAAACTATTGTAATAATCTGGCACTCCGGCCGTAATAAAAATGTGTTTTTGATCTCCATAAGCACCTGCCACTGCATAATAATTTACGTCTGTAAAATCAGAATGTTTTAACATACAAGCCAAAGCTGCTGCTGCCATTACATCATCTTCGTCTGGTTTTAAATCAAAATTTGCCAATAACAAATCTGTACTCTTGTTAAATGTTTGAGAAAAAGTTTCAGAAAAAGTCATCAAAGCAACAAAAAACGAAAAAGTGATAATTTTTATTTTTTTCATCATATTGGTGTTTAAAATTAAATTTAAAAGATTGTGTTATAAAGAAACCTTTATCTCCATTTCTTGTTGCTCTCTAACAATTTTTAAAATAACAGAGGAGTCATTTATTGATTTTAAAAGCTTTAAAAACTTTTTATCATTAACTACTTTTTCTCCATTTACTGTTAAAATAAGATCCCCTTCTAAAAGCCCAGCTTTGGCTGCTTGAGAATCTTTAGGAACTTCTTTTAAAGCAATACCTCCATCCTCTTTAGACACTCCATAAGCTGAAAACTCCATACCTGATAAACCACTAATAGATGCACCTAACCAAGTAGAATTATTAGACCTTTTTTTTGTTTTACCTTTTTTCTTTAGCTCTTCTGAAACACCCAATGCAGGAATTACTGGTGTTTTTGCAATAGCTTTTAATGAGGCTTTTTTTACTCCAAATTGATCCATTGGAAAATTTTTAAAACCAATACTAAGAGCCGGAGATCCTTCTTTTACTCTAAAATCACCATTTTTGGGGTCTATAAATTGTGGGTCTGCTACAATAGAATGTTCATCCCAACCAAATATTTGTGTTAACTCTGAATTAAAAATGAGGTTCTTATCCACAAGTTTACCTGGGTTCTGTGCTGTTGGCACTTTAACTCCCTGATATTTGAACATAAAAATATTAGAAAACACCTCATCTTGACTATTTTCATACCATACATGTGGATGAAAAGTATTGTTTACTGTAATATTATTCCAAGCTCTTCTACGGTATCCTTCTCTAAGTTTTAAACCACCTGACAACATTAAATTGTTATAAATATCATAGTTTGTAGAACCATCATCCAAATCAATATCCCAACCATGATCACAACGCCAACGACTGTTACGAATAATGGTTGTTTTCATCGCATCAGCAAATGGTAATTCTGGATATTCATTAATATCAAAACCTTTCAATCTCCAGTAACGATCCCTTCCCCAAGAATTAAAAGAACCATGATCGTGAGTTTCTAAAACGGTGTTAAACACATCACAACGCTCTATTAAATGTCCACCAAAAGCACCATCACCAATATTAATTCCTGAACGTGCACAATCATATATAGAACAATCTCTAACGGTAATTTCCATAGCCATTTCAATCTGCACTCCAGCTGGCTGACGTTCAACCGTTCCTATATTATGAATCAAACAATCCTCTACAACTCCCAAAGCAGGATAATTCTCTGTTTTAGGTCCAGGTGTTTTATCAATTTTTGAAACTTCATTTTTTTCTCCATATTCAAACAACGGATCTCGTAAAGCATTTGGATCTCCTACAAAACAAACTCCACTTGCTCCTGTATGATGAATATGATTTCCTTTAATCAATGTATTGCGATTATACATATTCACAAAAATGGCATTTCCTCCAACTTGATCGAATTCACAATCTAAAATTTGAATCTCTTCTGTACCTGATAACATAAAAGCACCTCCTCTAAAAATAGTCCAGTCAGAACGTACCATAGGCTCTTTGGTTTCCATAAAAGTTCTAGCCGCGTGTTTTACCACAAACCCCTGTAACGTAATATGTTTTACTGGTTGTTTTATAGTTCCTTTAAAGTCTATCAACTGTTTTAATCTTACAACCTCTATTTTAGCTGTTTCTAAATTTGTAGATGCCTCAGGTTTATAATATAAAGTCTGTGTTTCTTGATTATGAAACCATTCACCTGGAGCATCTAATTCTTCGAAAATATTCTCTACCATACGGTATTCCTTATGCATTCCTAATTGACGATTATTTTGCCAACCACCTTCATAAGTAACCTCACCACCTGCATTTTTTCCAGTGATGATATAATGATAACCTCCCCAACGTTTAGAGTGCATGGCATGAATATATCCACCTTTAGGATTTTTCCATCCTGCAGCGCGTTCTTTAGAAAAAGCATCGGCTGCATAACCTTGATAAGCATCTGTTTTTTTACTAGCATCGTAATTAGGATAACGTGCCATACGTTGATTCTGACCATCAACAAAAACCTGATCTATTACGATTCCTTTTGGAGTTTTTGCTTGATAAATACCGTTTTGATAAGGCTTCCATTTAAGATCTAATGCCATGCCTCCACTCAATACAGCCTTCCCCTCATTTTGTGCACAATATCTAATTGGCTGTTTTTCTGTTCCAGAATCTTTTGGTGTAAAAACTATGGTTTCTGGTAAATAATAAACACCATCGGCAAAATAAATGGTTACAGATTCTTTACCTGTATACTTACGTGCTTTTTGTTGTGCAGCTGCAAAAGTTGCTAAAGGTTTATCTGCAGTTCCTTTATTAGTATCAGCCCCATTCGGACTCACATAAATATCTAAAGCATACGCTGTAGATAATACACTTCCTAATAATAAATAGGAAAAAATTGAAATGATTTTTTTCATTATATGGTACTTTTAATTATTTGTGTTTTTAGGAGCCCAATTAGGAATTCCTTGTTCTTTTAACTGTTTATAATAACGTTTTGCTAAAGGTTGATCTTTTGGTTCTATTTTTGGCAAACCTTCATTTACCATTAAAGGTTTTGCATATTCCCACCAATGATTGTAAGACTTTTGCAATTCTGCTATCACCTCTGGATGCTTTGCAGCTACATTATTTTTTTCTGATGGATCTACAGAAATGTCAAAAAGTTCTTTGTTATTGTCAAAACGCCATTGTTGTGTTCTAACTGCAGATTTTACATATTTTGATTCTTCACGTTTACCAGCAGCCCAACGTCCACAATGAATAAACAGTTCACGATCTGCCCAATTTGCTTTAGGATTTTCTAAAAGTGGTACCAAAGATTTACCACTAAGCTTTTGCATCGTATCTGGCAATGTAACTCCAGCTAATTCACAAAAAGTTTGATACATATCTATATGAGCTGTTAATCCATCAACATCAACCCCCTCTTTAAATTTTCCTTTCCAATACCAAAAAGCAGGTACATGTGTTCCTCCTTCAAAAGGAGAATTTTTTCCTCCTCTTAAATTTGCATTAAAATGTGTTACTGGTTTTCCGTTAAGTTTCCCTTTTAAATGAGTTGCTCCGTTATCTGTCATAAAAATAACAATGGTATTATCCAAAGCATTCCATGCTGCTAATTTTTGCATTAATTCACCAAAATTATCATCTATGTTTTCAATCATACCATAACGACCAGCTGTTCCTTTATCATATCCTAATTCTAAAAAGCGTTTTTTATATTTCTCAGGTGCTACCAATGGTGCATGTGGTGCATTTAAGGCTACATAAGCAAAATAAGGTTGCTTAGATTCTTCTTGTTTTTTAATCCAGCTTTCTGCAGCATCAAAAAACACATCGGTACAAAACCCTTTTGTTTGTACAATGGTATTGTTATGAAGTAAAATATTATCAAAATACAAGTTTTCTTCATTAGGAGGAAAATCACCATATCTTGTTTGTCCTATTCCTCCTGCTCCATGCATTAAAACTTCATCAAAACCTCTGTTGGTAGGCAAATATGCTTCTTCATCTCCTAAATGCCATTTACCAAAAAGACCTGTTTTATAACCTGCCGATTGTAAAGCTTGTGGCATGGTAAAAACATCTAAAGACATACGTTCACGTTGTAAAATGGTATGAGTAACTCCAACTTCAAAAGGACGGCAACCACTCATTAATGAAGAACGCGTAGGAGCACATGTAGGACTTACCTGAAAATCCGTAAATCGAGTTGACTTTTCATAAAAAGCATCAATATTGGGGGTTTTTAATACTTGGTTTCCCATACAAGCCAAATCTCCCATTCCTTGATCATCTGTCATGACCAAAATAATATTAGGCTTGGTATTTTTAAGAGATTTATTTTGACTTATCCCTGAACAAGCCACTAGTAACAAAAGTATTGCCCTTTGTAAATATTTAATTGATTTCATTTTTAATTATTTTATAATTTCTTTTTGATTTATTTTAAAGCAAAAGCAGCCTGTATCCATGGAAAGTCAATCTCATCATTCTTTTGTGCTTTTCCAGGTGTACTTCTCCCCTCATTAATTTGTTTAATTAATAATTGCTTTAATTCCTTTACTTTCTCAGGTTTTTTATCAGCTACATTGATATGCTCACCAACATCCGTTTTTAAATTATATAATATATTTTCAGGAAGTTTTTCATCTCTTTTACCTGGTCGTCCAAGTGCATTTAATCCAGAGTTTGGAGCCACTATTAACTTCCAATCTCCTTTTCTGATGGCAAAAACACCTTCTTTACTATGATGAATTGTTGCTTCTCTAGCATACCCTTTCCTTTGTGTTAATAAAGGCATTATGCTATAACTATCTTCTGCTTCATTATCTTTTAAATTATGATGTACAATATCAGCACAAGTTGTCATAAAATCTGTAGTACAAATTGTTGTATTAGAAACACTATTCGCTTTTATTTTGTTAGGCCATTTTACGATGAAAGGAACACGGTGTCCTCCTTCAAAATAACTTCCTTTATTTCCTCTATAAATATAACTGGGATTGTGACCTTTGGCTTTTAATACTCCGTAATTGGCATTTGCAGCACAACCATTATCACTAGTAAAAATTACCATCGTATTGTCTTCCTCTCCACTATCTTTAACAGCTTTAAATATTTTCTCCATTAAATCATCAATCATTAATACAAAATCAGCATAAGGATTTATCTTACTTTTTCCTTTCCAAGGTTCAATTGGTAAAATAGGATTATGAGGTGCAGGTAAAGGAAGATATATAAAATAAGGCTGCTCATCTTTTGCGTTTTCTTTTATATAAGAAACTGTTTTATCTATAAAAACAGGTAATACTTCTTCATGAACAAAATCTTTAGAAATAGGACCTTTTATCCAATAAGCATATTTATTTTCAGATCTTTTTTGCTCAGATATTCCTGTTGGCTCCATGACCACTTTATCATTTTCTATATAGACAAAAGGTGGCATATTTAACGATGCTGCTAATAAATAAGAATAATCAAAACCTAAGTCTAAAGCTCCTTTTTTAAGTGGTTTGGAATAATCTAATTGTTCAATTGGATACTTGTCTTTAACTCCTGAATAATGTTCTAATTCCTGAGTATGATCTTTCAAACTCCAGTTTAATCCTAAATGCCATTTACCAATATTTGCAGTTTTATAGCCATTCTGTTGTAATAAATCTGCTACTGTTAAGCGATCATCTTTTATCAACATTGGTGAAGTTCCCCAAGTAACAAATTGTTTTAATGGTGTTCTCCAATTATACCTACCTGTTAAAATACCATACCTAGTAGGTGTACAAACTGAAGAAGAAGTATGTGCATCTGTAAACCTCATTCCTTCTGCTGCTAACTTGTCTAAATGAGGTGTATTAATTTTACTATTCTCATTATAAACACTTAGGTCTCCTATTCCTAAATCATCAGCGAGTATGTAAATGATATTAGGTTTTTTATTTTTTGAAGTCTGGGCACTTACTGAAAACATTAAAAGTGCTACAATTACTAAAATGATTTTATTTCTCATATTCATTTAATTTACTTACAACCATGAGTACATATCTTACTAATTAATTCTTTATAATTCCCATCCTTGATACATCTAAAGGCTCTATTCCTAATTCTATGGCCGGACTTCCTTTTTTAAATCTAAAATTTCCATTTTCTACATCTATAAACATCGGATCTCCAAACAAACTCTTTTTCTCTTTATTGTTAGTTCTCATTCTGGCAAAATGTTTGTTCATCCAATTAGTATTTTGTGAATTGAAATATAGATTTTCATCCATATCTGTTTCTAATAAATTTGGAAGATTGGTTGTTTGACCTCTTTTAGGTCTTTCTGCATAAGCATTTCCACCTGTTGGGTGAGAAACAATAATATTACGATGCACTTTTGCCCCGGAAACTGGAACCCATTCAAAACTGATATAACCAAACTTAGGAGCTATTCTTGGTGCTACAATAAAGTTATTAACAATATCATTTACTCCTTTGGATGCAATACCTGCACTAAAGGCGTAATTATTATAAAGTACGTTTCCAAAAATCAAAGTTTCATGTTGGTCATCATCACAACGGATAGGAGCTGGCATCGAATGCTCTAAATTATCATGTAAATAATTATAACGTACTATATTTCCTGTTCCTGCTCCAGAAATATATATACAATTTCCATCAGACAATAATTGTACTGCATGAGTAATTTCATTATACTCTATAATATTATGTCTTGCATGGTTATACTTCTCACGTACTTTCCAATTTTCGTAAGTCTCTTCTGTACTTTTAATTACCTCAGCAGGAATCTCATCATGCCTTACCGTTCTTCCTCCTTCATTATTTAACTCCCTATCTGGCTCCACACGATTGGTAACAAGTATTCCTGCATACCCGCTATGATGTACATAATTATGAGCAATACGATTGTGACCACTTTGCCAAGCCCATATACCTGGAGAATGCCAAGTAATTTCACTAAAATGATGGATATGATTGTTTACAATTTCATTGTGATGGTTTACATCTTTAGTACCTGGACCATATCCTGCCAATAATATTCCCGCTTCTCCTAAATAAGCAAACTCACAATCTGTTACTTTATTTTGTTGTGCATGCAAATCAAAACGAATACCTGAACCACCTGAATTTATAAACTTACAATGTGTTACTTGACAACCTTCAGATCCTCTAAAACGTAAAGCTGCTGTAGGTCTATCAAACATATCCCAATCATGTTGCATTCCCCAACCTAATTGATCTTCATCACTTACCCACCCCCTTCTATCGGCATGTGAAAAAGTAATTCCCGAAAATAAAATCCCTTTAACAGGTTTGTCTTTAGAACCTTTATAATCTATTCCTCCTTCAATACGTATTAATTCACTAGTTGTTGGAGCAAGAATTCCTTCTGGAGAACCATCTGCTGATACATTGGATGGCCATAAATAGATTTTTCTTGTTTTTGAGTTTATAACCCATTCTCCCGGTTCATCTAAAGCTTCTATTGTGTTTTCAATCCATGCAGAATTACCATCTTTTTTATGTACCCAATGAGCCAACTTGCCCATAGCATAAGTTGCAGAAACTTTTGTTTTTGCTATACCATTTTCTTCATCAACAAAAGCTAAAGGAAGCATATTAATCATCCAAGCTCTGCTTGGTCTAATATTTAACTCTACATCCTCTATATTTTTCCAATTCTTTATTTTACCCTTTGGAAAATAAACTGTTTTTTTATCTCCCATCTTTGTAGGTATAAAACCTTCTGATCTAGCTCTATTCAAACGTCCATGAGTATCATATAATGTATAAAACTTGTCAATTTCTTTAGGAATATCTGCCACCCATACTTTCCCTTTTGCACTTTCTGAAAGATTAAATAAATCATCAGATACAATTGTCCAGCCCTCTACTGGTAAACCTCCACTAATTACCGGTTTTTCACCTGGATAAGCACTAAAAGTTAAATATGGAGATGACAACTTCATCGCTTCCTCTTCCAGGTTACCATCTTCAATTCCCAAAACAAGAGTCTCGCGTATCTGATGACGTCCTTCTCGTAAATAAATTGTTGCTTGACTTTTATTACCTTTTTTTCGTAACTCTCTTACAACTTCAACGGCTTCTACTATGGTTTTAAAGGGGTTTTCGATGGATCCAACACCAGACTCATTTCCATTCACAGAAACATATAATTCAATTTTATTACTAGAATCACTATTACATGATATAAAAACAATAAAAAGAAGAAAAAAAATTATTTTATAATTAAAATGATTAACTATTGCTTTCATTTGTTACTGTTTTAAACGTTTTCCTACTTCTTTTAAGATTGTAATATCATCAGGAAAAACAGTTCCATCTGGCAAAGGCCCTATATTTAGTAATAAATTAGCTTTCATCTCTTTTGTATGTGCTAACATCTCCATCACTTCCTTTGCTGTTTTGTGTCCTACATTGTTATCTCTGTCATAACCCCAAGCGTAAGGCTGCATAGTATTACATATTTCCAACGGCACTTCTGATGTCCCATCAAAATGACGTTCAGGAGCTTTAAAATCTTCTGTTCCCAACATTCCTTGTTTATAAGAAACAAGTACTTGAGGTTGTAATGAATGAATATGATCGTATAATTCTTGAATTTTTAACTCCTGTATCTTTCCAGGTCTAGAATTAGGAACCGCTCTTCCATCCAACCAAATTCCAGCTATAGGTCCATAATTGGTTAGCAATTCCGTTATTTGATTTTTCATGTATTCCACATACAATTGTAAATTATGTTCCTTTCCGTATTTGTAAGATTCTTCTCGTGGGTTGTAATCTGGTTTTGGATTTCCTCCCCACTCTTCTCTATTAGGAGCGTGGGGATGTTTCCAGTCACGTCCGTGTGAATAGTAAAAAAATATTCCTAAACCTTTTTTATGGAATTGTTCCGCCAATTCAGCAACCAAATCTCTTTTAGCTGGACTGTTGGTACTTTTAAAGTCTGTATATTTTGAATCGAACAAACAAAAACCATCATGATGCCTTGTGGTAATATTGATATATTTCATCCCTGCTTCTACCGCTAAATCAGTAATAAAATCTGCATCAAAATTTTCAGCTGTAAATTTGTCTGCTAATTTTGCATATTCATCAGGTCTAATTTTAGCACGCAATTGTACCCATTCTGCAGGTTTAGAATGAATATCTCCCCAATACCCTTCTGTTAGACTAAATAATCCGTAATGGATAAACATTCCGAATTTAGCTTCTTTAAACCACTCTAAAGCTGCTGCTCTTGGATTTTTAGCATAAGAATCTTCATACCTTTTTAAATATGATGGCACCTTATTTTGATGATTGCAACTGCTAATACTTATACAAAAAATGATAACAGCAATGAATACCCAGCTAGAATTTCTTTTTAATTTCATCTTCTTTATTTTACTCTTTAAGGCAATAGATATATTGCTGTGGTTCCTTTATCACTTTCACGTCCATCATTACCTACAGCTACCACTTTAAACGTCATCTGACTATACTGTTTTACATCAGTATTTGTATAAATAAAATCAGTATTCACAATTTTTGATGCGACTAGTTTATAATTTGGTGCATTACCAATAGCACAATAAATATTATACGATACAGCATCTTTACTTGCTTTCCAAGAAAGTTTAATTTGATTCTCGATTGTAGTATTCTCAATTTTTAATTTTGATGGTGATGACACAGGAATATATTCTGGAATAGCATTAATGATATAAGTTTTTCCTGCAATCGTCTGAATACTTACTTGGTCATTATCCTTTTCTGTGAATTCCACTTTCTTACCATCAGATGTTTTAATCATTGCCTTAGCAATATTAGGATACCTAAATTCTAAAACTTCTCCTGACTTTGAGAACACCTCAAACTTATTAGCTTGTCCTTTAGACCATTCTGCTGAAACCTCAAAATTTCCTCGGGCTAATAATCCAGTATAACTACCCTTTGACCAAGATTTTGGTAAAGCAGTTAATGGAGATATTACATAGTCTTGGCTCTGTAATAATATCTCGGCTACCCCAGCTGTTGCTCCGTAATTTGCATCAGCTTGAAACAATGGATCACCTCTGTGATCGTTAAATAAATTGTGTAAATAATTTTCGCCTAATAATTCTTTATAATAAGAATAAGCTTCTTCTCCATCATGTACTCGTGCCCACATGGAAATTCGTTCAGCACGTGCCCATCCAATATTGGTTTTATGGTCACGTTTTATCAAACTAATTCTAGCAGCATCTAACCAAGCTGGAGTTTCATCATTAATCAATTGACCTGGATACAATCCTAACAACATAGAAGTATGCCTATGATTAGGATCGCCAATATCATCAAAAAACCCTTCTTGACGAAACTCTTTGATCTGCCCTGATTTTCCAACCTGAATAGGATCTAATAAAGGAAGTTGTGATTCATATGTAGATAATCTAGTATCGGTTCTACCTAAGATTTTTGCACTTTTAATGGTGTTGTGATGATTTTCATAAAACATTTGTTGATCAAATGTAGTCCCTACTGTGTTTCTTAATTTTTGTTCTGGACTTGAAGAAGGTTTTGCTAATAAAACGCCATTAGTGTTTGTTACAAATCTAGACACAAAGTTGGCTTGTTCGTATATAACAGGATATACCTTATTGGCTAATATAGATTCATCACGCGTATAATCATAATAATCCCAAAACAAAAGTCCAATCCAAGAACCTGTACCAAATCCAGCAACTGGAGATTTTCCTGGAACATTGTACGGATTACTCCAAAATGGACCAGACCAACCATTATCACCATTTGGATCTAATTGAGAACTGTTGTATTGTTTAATGTACTGAGTAGCATACAAACGTTGTCTAGGTTCAAATGTGTTAAAATAATCTACGTAAGACTCAAAAAGTTCAGGTAAATTAGCAGAGAAAACGGGTGCGTATGCCATTTGCACATTTGTATCGTGCAAGTATTGAGATGACCATGGTGCTCTATCATAAACATTCCAAATTCCTTGTAAATGTGGAGGAAGCGTACCTTTTCTAGAAGAGCAAATCAACATATAACGTCCATATTGGAAGGCAAGTTCCTCTAAATATTTGCTAGAACCTCCCGTAGGATAAGCATCAATCAATTCATTGGTAGGAATCGTCGGTTCAACAGCTCCAAGATTAAAATTCACACGACCATAAAGCGATACATAATCAGTTTGATGATTTGTTAACAATTCTTCAAATGATTTCTTAGCAGCAGCTTCTATATAATTGGTTACCTTTTCATGTGGATCTGTAAATCCTTCTAATTTTTTAGTTGGATCATCGGTTAAAAACACTTGAGAATCTAATTGGTAATTGGTTCCTACCGCAATTAAAATTACAGCACTATTTGCATCTGAGACTTTAATTTTTCCATTTTTTGTAGCCCCCATTGTTCCTCCGTCAGGGATTACTTTGAACTGACCTTCGAACTTAATATTATAATAATTCATTACACCAGAAAGTGTAATCAAATCTCCATTAGCCGAAACAGAACCTGATTTCCCTTCTCCTATAAAAGGAATAGTAGGACGAAGAGTAAATGACAATGCTCCTTTTTTGGAAGCATTTAAACGGACCACCATCACCTTATCAGGGTAACTAGTAAAGTATTCTCTAGAATATTCTACACCATCTTGCTTGTATTCTACAAACGAGATACCTTTATTTAAATTTAACTCCTGTTTATAGTCTGTAGTATTAGTATGTTTAAAATCAATATATACCTCAGAAAAGTTATTTAAACCTCTACGTCTAAGTCCACGATCTTTACCCCAGTCATACAAACTATTTTCAGTAATTTGAATTCGTTCTGTTTCTGTACCTCCAAATACATTAGCTCCCATATAACCATTCCCCATTGGAATTGAACGATTAATCCAGCCCTCATTACTATTAGGAGCTGGTTTATTATACCAAAGCTTTAACTCCTTTTTTGAATTTTCATTATTGTCTTGTATTGCTACATTAAAATCTGTTTTTTTTATTAATGATGTTGCACTATTTCCATTCTGAGCACTAACTTGAATAGTAGCACTAAAAATCATAACCACAAACAAATTGTGAACAGATAAAATCGTTCTATTTATTAATTTCATTATCTAATTATTTTAATTTCATTTTCAACTATTCTCTTATTTCCAAATTATTTTAGCCTTTCTTGTTTCTGTATTTACCCAAACACTAGCATGTTCAAATTCACGAGTAAAATCCCAACCATTTGGATTGATTCGTTTGTAAGCATTTTTTGGTGCTCCAAGAGGTTTTTGTAACTCAGGATAAGATACCTTTATTTAAATTTAACTCCTGTTTATAGTCTGTAGTATTAGTATGTTTAAAATCAATATATACCTCAGAAAAGTTATTTAAACCTCTACGTCTAAGTCCACGATCTTTACCCCAGTCATACAAACTATTTTCAGTAATTTGAATTCGTTCTGTTTCTGTACCTCCAAATACATTAGCTCCCATATAACCATTCCCCATTGGAATTGAACGATTAATCCAGCCCTCATTACTATTAGGAGCTGGTTTATTATACCAAAGCTTTAACTCCTTTTTTGAATTTTCATTATTGTCTTGTATTGCTACATTAAAATCTGTTTTTTTTATTAATGATGTTGCACTATTTCCATTCTGAGCACTAACTTGAATAGTAGCACTAAAAATCATAACCACAAACAAATTGTGAACAGATAAAATCGTTCTATTTATTAATTTCATTATCTAATTATTTTAATTTCATTTTCAACTATTCTCTTATTTCCAAATTATTTTAGCCTTTCTTGTTTCTGTATTTACCCAAACACTAGCATGTTCAAATTCACGAGTAAAATCCCAACCATTTGGATTGATTCGTTTGTAAGCATTTTTTGGTGCTCCAAGAGGTTTTTGTAACTCAGGATAATCTACTAAAGGTCCTGTAGCCAACTTCCACCCCCAACTATACATAAAATACGAATAAGGTTGTGCTCCAATTAAATAACAAGCCAAAGCAAATTCTAACTTCTCTTTAGACAGTTCAGGCATATTAGGTTTAATATTTCCCCTTCCTGCTCCATCAACACCAAGACGAAAAACAGAAATTTTTCCTTCTTTAGCATTTTTTAACATATCTCCCCACTCACTTAATAAGCTTTCTTTAGTATATCTAGATTTTGAATAGTTTTCAAACATTACGGCATCACAAACCGGATACACATATCCTGCATCTTTATTATTGGCATTATTACCTAGTAATATTTTATCTTCCCCCATTTTCTCCTTTAGTGCGGCCATCATTTCTCCCATAGCAATTTCAATTTTAGGTTTATCTCCTTTTCGAAACCTACTATTTCCATGCATTTGATCTATAAAGACACCATCACAATCTGATTCCTTTACACCTTTAGCAACAGTTTCTACCCACCACTCTCGGAATTCAGGATTTAATAAATCATAACAAAAAGCTCCAAAGTGATTTGCTAATTTTCCCGTTTTTGGGTTGGTAATCAAAAACTCTTTTAATTCTGGATGTTTCTTGATTCCTTTCTCTGAAAAATCTTTGGTATAAGAAGTATATGTCCAAGCATAAGCAGCATTAAAGTAAAACAATACTTTAATATTAGGGTTTGCTTTTTTAAAAGCCTTAGCCTCTGCTTTAGCTCCTAATTCAGCAGCTCCTAATTGTTTTTTCCCATGAGATTTTTCAATACAAATAAAATCGGTACGAGGTGCTATAAAAGCAACTTCCTTAGGTGTTAGTAAGCGATTTTTATCTTGAAACATAAAATACTGAGGAGTTGTTTCCCAACTAAATTTGGGATAAAAATCTTTGGGTACAAAAATACTTCCATCACTATTTTTATAACTTACTTGTGAAACAACAGGATTAAAACCTGTAAAAATTATACAGAATAAAAATATTACGAGAACTTTTGTTTTTTTCATTTTTGTTATGATTAAAGTGTGTTTTTATATTTTAATACCCTTTTACAGCCTTACGGACTTTTTTCATGATTTCAATACTCTCTGGGTTAAAAATAGGATGCCCCTTAGTTACATCAGGTGTCATTGCCAAATTAATGGTAATAGGCATATTTACCTGATCTGCTTTCTTAAAAATCTCAATATATTTTTCGGCTGAAAATTTAGGTTTCTGAGTAAACTTTCCATTTTTTACTCTGCTAGACCATCCATCCATATAAAACCAACTAGCTGGATATTGACCTTCTAATTGCCCACCTTTTTCAAATAAAAATGCTGGCTGAATTTCCGGCACTCTCCCAGATCCATCAGACACCACCAAATCACTAAAAGGGGTTAAGTTTGGAAATAAATTTTGACTAAACCCTACAGGAGCATTTGGATTTCCAGCCTTAATAGCCTTTACAAATTTTTCCCAAGGCGGATCTAATTGATAGACTTTCCAACCCCCATCATCTATATAACCCGCTGTACTTGCTAAATCTTTCCCATATCTAAGACTCACTTCACGAAAATGAGCTTCTAAAAAATTAAAATAACCTGATGGATCTGGTTGGTCTCCATTACCGTAAGTATTCCCATATAAATCTTCCATCCCACTGTTAGGATTATAATAAAGCATTAAGCGAATGTTGTGTTTCCCTAACCCATCAATCAACTCTCTAATTAAATCACGTTCACAAGTAAATCCTGATTTAATACTATCAATTGTTTTACTGGGTCCTGGCCAATGTTGTGTACCATGAGCACAAGTAAACGTAACCCATGAAGCACCTATTTCTAGTACTTTTTCTACAAATACATCTACATCAAAATCTTTAACCAATTTTTGATACTGATCTCCCAACTTTAAACCTCCCTCAAAAGGAACTGAACTAGATGAAAAATGTACAAACAAACCATATTTTCCATCAACCATCCATTGCAGATCTGCTTTTATTTCTTTTGCACGTTCTTTTATAGCTACTAATGCTTCTGGTCGTACCAATTCAATAGACCAAAAAGCAAAAGGATTCGGTTTTATATTGGCATTGGCTTTAATTTCAGCATTCTCCTCTTTTGTTTTTTCTTTTCCAAAAGTCACTAAACGAAAACTGATTTTATTGATTCCCTTTTTAAGTAACAAATTTTGCTTTAAATAATGTCTTTGAACAATGGGTCTAGTATCCCAATTTTTAACATTGGCTTTTTCTATAATTTTAGAAGTTCCTGAAGTGACCTCAAAAGTTGATTCCGAAAGGATATCATTACTACCTGTATACAAAAGGGCGATGTTATATTCAGCTTCGTAAGGAGCTTCTACTTCCCATGTCATCACATCTTCTTTGGTTAAAAAACCACGAATAAATGCATTGTTCACTACTGTAGGTGTAGGACGATCTAAGTGATTAAGATTTCCTTTGAGTTTAGCTCTAAACCCCATAATAGTTGTAATATCATCAGCTCTAAGTTTCCATGTTTTAGGTGCCCAATATGGGTGAGTAACATTTTTTTGAGAAAATGCATTTACAGATATAAATGATAACACACCAATTAATAAAACCAAACTTTTTTTCATTTTATTATAAATTTGAATTCTCTAATGATATTTATATACTTATTTCCAATCTTGTATTTTTAAGAAATACCCTGCCGTTGGGTCTTCATCATGACAAGCCAGAAATAAATATTCTGGTTTTCCATCTTTCCATAAAATATTAGGGCGTTCGCTTCTTGCTAACTTATGATTGAAATAGTGACTATTGGTATTGTAACCTATTTGAGGTCTATCCCAATGAATTCCGTCTTTTGATTGATATATTAACCCTGGACGTTTTCCCCCAAGTTCTTTTTTATCAAGATATTTTGGATTGCCTTCTAAAGCACTTTTTACATCCATACGATCTTCAACAATTAAATAGTACATTCCCTTATAATAAAAAGCGTAGGGATCTTCAATATCTAAGCCCATATCAGCATAGGATATCAATGGATTTTTTTCATAATTTTCATATGGACCTTCAATATTATTGCTAATTGCTAATGAAATTTCTCTAAACTGCTTTGATTTGTGTTTATCGGTAATTGATTTGTAATAAACTCTATATTTCCCATCTTCATCTACCAAAAAAGTTGGGTTGGAGGCATGAATAATAGTTGATCCATCCATAGACCCTGAAGCTTTTATGATTGGATTGTGAGGACTCTCAACCCATGGTTCATTTAGCGATTTGGTAGTTGCAATACCTATTTGCTGTTCTATTCTTGGTGTTGTTCTATCCTTAATTAAATACACCATCACATAATCATCTCCAACTTTTGATACTTGAGGATTATGATACGTAGAAGTAGGACTTGAAAAAGTAGTATCTACAAATGTATAAGGCCCCTCCGAAGTATCTGCTACAAAGTGAACTATTTTGCTATCTTTTATCCAACGTCCACTATTAGGAATAGTAGACATAAAAACATGTAACTTCCCTTTTTTATCATAAATGGGAGACATCCCCCAATTCCACCAACCGTCTTCTGCAGGAAGAACAAATTTACCCGGAACCAATGATTGACTAAAAGTAGATTCTTTAATTGTTAAATCTTGCTTACAGGCAGAAGTTAAAAGAACAATGAATCCGATTACAACTATTTTTAGATAAGATTTCATCTGTATAAAAATTTTTATTTATTAACTGGTATTAACTCCAACCCTTTGAACTTGTAACTATGTTTTGTTTTTTTACTAGTGGTTACCTTTGGATAAACTCTAATTTGATGTATTCCTTTGCTTAATATTACAATTCCTTCTTGCTCCTTTTTAGTTAATTTACCAATAGTTCCTTTGGCATTTAACTCTAAAGTTTCTTTAGAAGTAATTAGATTATAAGTAAAATCATGGTCTCCAGTATCTTCACTTATCACTTTAAAAGCACCTGGTTGTTTTACATTTATAGTCCAAATCAATCCTTGTTTAACATTTTCTCCCCAACGATGTGTTAACTCAGTATCATAATCGTAACTGATACGTCTAATGGCAAATTCACATTTTGAAACTGGTAATTTTATCATACCATTTTCTTCTTGTTGAAGTGTTTCATCAATTACTTTTGCTTTTTCATCATCAATTTCCAAAGCAATTACTGTTACTTTAGGTTGAATTAAAGGTGTTGGCACAGTCACACTTAATTCATCATTGTCCTGTTTAAAGCTTAAGGCTTGTTTAGAAGTATCTGCCAATACATATGCTTTATTTACTTTAGATAAAAGTCCTGTTAAGTCGACTTTATTATTTGTTATCTCTTTAAGATGTAGGTAAACTTTTCCTGGTTTGCTTGTGATAGCGTAAGGTGGAAATTTTAAAGGACTTGGGTCTGCTCCATAAATAGCTTCTCCATTTACCTCTAACCATTCTCCAATAGCACGTAAACTATTAGCTTGCGACTGAGGAATGGTTCCATCAGGCCTTGGTGCAACGTTTAATAAGTAAACCCCTCCATTACCAACAATACGACAAAAGCTATAAATAAAATCAGGATAATCTTTTGTACGATCTAAATCACCTCCATAAGAAGTATATCCCCAGCCACCTTGGGTTACAGACTCGTGTGTTTGCCATGGTACTTTTAAATCTGGTAACCAAGTTGCGGTACTTACACTTGGAGTTTTTCCATTATCTATTGAAACATCAAAATGTCCAAAGCCATTCCCTAGCCTTGAATTTACCAATGCTCCTGGTTGATTTTCTTTCACAATATCCATCATCAACTGGCATTTTTCATCATCCATTTGAATAGGAGTATCAAACCAAACCATAAAAATATCACCGTAGTTTTCTGTTAATTCTTTTACCTGTGGTGTTACTTTATTGTAGAAGTAATCATCAAAATCTTTTTGCGGTTTTAAGACCCCTTCAAAATCCCAATCATTACCCACTCCTCCTTTTTCATGCCAATCTTGACTTTGAGAATAATAGAATCCAAGGTTCATATCTCTTTCTGCACATTTCTCGGCTAATTCTTTATAAATATCTCTACCAAAATCTGCAAATTCTACCAAGTTATATGGGTGCTGTGATTTATACATAGCAAACCCATCATGATGTTTGGCTGTTAAAACCATAAATCTCATTCCAGCATTTTCTGCTATATCAATCCACTCACTTGCATTAAAGTTTACAGGTTTAAATTTTGCAGCCGCTTCTCTTTCATAATCTTTTACAGGAATTTGTCCTACTTTCATAATCCATTCCGCACTTTTTTTCTCACCATTCCACATTCCTTCCAATTGTGCATAAGGTCCCCAATGAATAAACATTCCGAATTTATCTTCGTAAAGCTTTTCCATGTTCTTTCGTATTTCAGGTGTATAAGCCGAGACATCTGTTTTTCCAAAATCAACATCACCTGATGTTTCTGTGATATAATCAACTGTATTGTTAGCTTCCTCTTTTTTATTGTTTTGACATCCTATCAAAATTGCACCTATAAACAGGATTGAAATGATTTGCTGTATTGATTTATTCATAGTATTGAATTATAGTTTTTCTATATAGACATAATACGCAGGATATACTTTACCTGCTTTGTCTATTAATTGTGCTTCCATATCATATTTCCCAGCAGGTATTTTACCTGTAAACTTTACTTCATTTTGCCCAATATTGATACTTAATTCTTTTTCAATATTTGCCACATATAAGTAGGCCTTTTCAAAATCGGATTTTGTACTCCCCACCATTGTTTTATGCAACTCTATTCTTTTTTCTTGACTAGGAAACGTATCGTTAATGGCATGTCCACTTTCTCTAGGAAACCTTCTTAAATAAATAGCATATTCTCCATCTTCAACAAATTCTATTTTCCATCTACCCGCTGCTTGAACGGCTTTTGATGCTCCGTCTTGATGCCATGCTCCGTTGTGTTTGCCTGTAAACATATCGTGAGCAGAAATTCTAGTTGGATTTTCTTTTGGAGAACCTACTTTTATATATCCATATCTTTCATTTGGATGCTCTGACATGATGGATTGCCACCATTTTTCATAACCTATAGTCAAACGATTTGCAACCTCTGGGTATTTTTCGATAATGTTTTTTGTTTGACTACGATCTGAGTTTATATCATACAATTCCTTTCCATTTATCAAACGCCAATTATTATCCATTACAGAATAAGTTCTGTTTTTTATTAGATTCTGTTTTCTTTGAGTATCTACATATATAGTACGATTTTCCCATTTTGATTCAGAATTGAAAAGTAATGGTTTTAAGCTTTTCCCATCCAACGGTTTTCTTGGATTAAAATCAAAATCAAATAAATCAACAAAAGTCGGTAGCAAATCATAATGAGCAACTAACTCATCAATATCTTTTCCTCCTGTTAACTTACCATTTGGCCATCTAATAAATAAAGGCACTCGGTGTCCTCCTTCATATACGCTTCCTTTTCCTCCTTTTAAACCTGCATCATAAATTTTATTTCCTCCAGCAGATCCGTTATCTGTTGTAAAAATAACTATTGTATTATCCTTTACACCTAGCTCATCCAATTTCTCATCTAATAATTTAAAATTGTCATCTACATTAGTAATCATTCCGTAAAAACGTTGATAATTCTCGTCCAAAGCTTTTACGTCTTTGTATATATCTAAATACTTTTTAGGTACATTCCATGGTTTATGAGGTGCGTTTGTTGAAATGTAACAGAAAAAAGGATTGTCTTTATTTTGTTCAATAAATTCCAACGCTTCAGAGAAAAAAACATCTGTACAATACCCTTTGTATTTTTGCATTTTCCCATTATGCCAATAGGTATCATCAAAACCATCATTCCACCAATAATCTGGTCCTTGAGTAATACCTCCACCACCAATTCTTACAACCTCATGAAAACCTCTATCTTCTGGTCGGTAAGGATAATTATCTCCTAAATGCCATTTACCAAACATCCCATTAGTATAGCCATTTTTAGCAAAAACTTGAGGAAGTAAAACCTCATCTTCAAAAAGTAATGATCTCCCTGTAATAGTATGAAAAGTATTTACTCGGTTGGTATGTCTTCCACTCATTAAAGCTCCTCTACTAGGGGCACAAGTTGTAGAAACATGATAATTTGTAAACCTTATTGACTCCTTATAGAATTTATCAATATTTGGAGTTTTAATATATGGATTACCCGTACATCCAAAATCTCCCATTCCTTGATCATCAGTCATGACCAAAACAACATTTGGTTTGTTTTTTTTTGATGATGTTATTTGTGCTATTAGTATATTATTAAAATGAAATACCAATATTACACCGAACCAAAATTCTTTTTTCATCTTATTTTTTTGTTATTTCTTTATACTGATAGTTCATCAATATTGATGAATTAACTTTTTAGGAATGTTTATTTTCTTAACTCCTCTGTTCAATAAATACAACTAGCACTATGACAAAAATGAGTATAACATAAGGAAAACACATTCCTCTTATCATTCTTTTATGTTGCTGAATTCACTCAATACAATGTAAAACCCTAAAAAAATTGAAGTGTGATAAAAAATTAAGTTACCATAAAGTAATAAAATGATTAATACAAAGCGATTTTATCTTGTATTATTGATTGAGTATTCTATATAATTGAAAATCATTTTAAGAATTTAACAACCAAAAATTTATTAAAATAACTAACTGTATTGACCTAAAAAACACAAGACAATCACTAAGGAATGTCTTGTGTTTTACATTTATCTTACTTTCTTAATTATTATACCCCGCGTTTTGTTCCCAACCATTAAGTTGATTTAAATTCATTTCGGTTACAGGGATTGGTAACAGCCATTCTCGATCTGGCCAAGTGTAATTACCATAACTTGTATTAAAACTAAAGCTACCATTATAAGAATCTGGAAAAGTTGTTATTAATGATCCATCATTAACAACGTCAAATCCATCTGTTCTTATCAAATCAAAACGTCTTTTTATTTCTCCTGCTAATTCTAATCTACGCTCTTTTAGTACTGCAGTTCTGAATTCATCTTGAGATAAACCAGCTAAGTCTTTAGAATTATCTGTAACTCCAAATGCTCTTCTTCTAATTCTATTAATAGCATTATAAGCATCTGCATTTGGTGCCCCATCTGCTTCATTTTGAGCTTCAGCATATATTAATAAAGCATCAGCAAATCGATATAATATAGCATTATTATTAAGCGCTCTAAATTCTCTATCATCTGTACCTAGAAACCAATCTATATCAATAAATTTTCTAAGAAGTGGTTGAGTTAGAATCGTATCACCTGCAGCAGTTACATATTTTGTAATAATCCCCCAATCTCTTCTTTGATCTCCTGGTTCATCATAAGCAGCGTATAAATCAGGTGAAGGCAAATTACCTCCACTACTGTTAATAGTACCTGGCCAAGCTAAATCTCTAACTCTTTCTGTATACCCTGGAGGGAATTGATTACGATTAGCTGCCCAATAACCTCTTCCATCAGGACTGTTAGAAGCCATTCTTGAGGTCCAAGATCCCACTTGACCAAGAACTGTAGCTCCCAACTCAAGCATAGACTCTACACTATAAGGTTGATTTTCTAACCAAGCTACCCCACAAGCTGGAGTAATATTTTCACCATCTACAACAGCCTCTGTAATTAAATCATTTGGTGAATCATCAATCACTTCTTTGGCTTTTGCTGCTGCCAATGCCCAGTTTGCTGGGTCTCCTTGAACTTTGTCTCCTTGTGAAGTTCTTCTCCATCCTGCACGAGTTAAATAAACCTCTGATAAAATTAATTTAGCTGTCCATTTTGTAATTCTACCATCATGTAAAGCATCTGCACAATTATCTTCGGCAAATTTTAAATCTGGAATAATAATTTCATCATATATTTCATCTACACTAGAACGAGGTAAATCATAATCAGCTGTTGAGGTTACAGAGTTTATAACCTTTGGCATATCTCCCCAAACTCTAACCAAATTATAATATGCAAAAGCTCTTAAAGCATGAGCTTCACCAATAAATGCATTTTTTTTCTCCTCAGAAATTTCTGCATTTGGCACATATTTTATAACATCATTAGCACGAGATATTGCTGTCCAAAAACCTTGATATTGTCTACGATTTGTTAACCAAACACTTTCTGGAACTACTGTATGAGTCATAAATTCATTTGTGTTATTATTGTCTCTAGAAACAATATCGTCAGTCCCTACATCAATAGAATGCCAGTAATACCCCCCGTATATTGAAGTTGATTGTCCATCTTGTAAAGCATGATAGATAGCATCTGTAGCTAAACGAGCATCAGACTCCGTATTAAAAAAAGCATGCGTTGCAACTACCCCCCTAGGGTTTTCGTCCAAAAAGTCATCACATGATATTGGTAACAATGCCAATATCAACAAACCTATTATATATATATATTTCATAAATTTTAATTTTTAAGATTAATTTAAAAAGAAAGGTTTAGTCCAACTACAAACCTTCTTGTATTAGGATACCCAGATCTATCATGACCTAATGATAGGTTGTTTCTTCCGTAAGCACTCACATCAGGACTAAAACCTGAATAATTAGTAAAGGTGTATACATTGTTTAAAGATGCATTCAGTCTTAATGATGTAAGTAACATCTTAGCAATTACTTTTTTTGGAAAACTATAACCTATGGTTATATTTTGTAAGCGTACAAAAGATCCATTTTCAACGTACATATCATTAAATACACGTGCTACAGACCCTAGTTTAGGAAAGTCTGAATTTTGGTTTTCTGGACTCCAAGAATCTTTTACTACAGCTGACGCATTACGAGATCCAGTAAATGTTAGCAATCTTACGTTTGTAATATTGGCAATCTCTTGACCTAATTGACCATCTAAAAAGAAACTAAAATCAACATTTCCTATCTTAAAATCATTTTTAATACCAAACATCATATCTGCTTGTGCATTACCAATTGCAACCTTATCATCTTCAGTTATTCCATCTTTTCCATTAGTATCATAAAACAATTGTTGTCCAGGAGAAGGATTTGCTTCATTATACAATAATGCTCCATCAGCACGTGGTATGTACGTATAGCTTGCTGTTCTATCTGAATTGTATAAATTTATCTGATCTGCGTTTGATAATCCTTGAAATTCAACGAAATCATCAAACTGAGCTATACCAGCTCTTTTAAAACCATAAAATGTACCAACTTTATCACCATTAATCAAACGCTGTGTACCGTCTCCAGCTACACCTGCTAAAGTCTGACCTACAGCAAGATCAGTAGTTAAATCATCTATTCTTGCTTCACCTACAGAGAAGTTACCTTTAAAATTCCACGAGAAATTTTTATTGTTAATTACTCTCAAACCTAAATCTAATTCAAAACCTTTAGATCTAATCGTTCCAAAATTTCTAACAAAATTACTTTGTCCAGATTGTGCAGGTACTTTATTAGAATTAAATAAAAGATCAGAAGTTACTTTAGAATAATAATCTGTTGTTAACGTTACTCTATTTTTAAAGAAAGCCAAATCAAGACCTACATCAAATTGATTGGTAGATTCCCACTTTAAGTTAGGGTTAGGTATTTGACTTGAATAATAAACGGTTGTAGTTGTTTCACCTCCTGCACCATCTCCAACAACATAAGTGTCCGGATCTAATGTACTTAGAGATTGAAAACTTCTAACAGATTGATTTCCTGTTTTACCATAACTTACTCGAAATTTCGCTTGAGAAATTTCAGGTATGTTTTTCATAAACTCCTCTTCAGATAATTTATAGGCAAAAGCTCCTGCAGGAAAAAATGCCCATTTATTATTAATAGCAAATTTAGAAGAACCATCGTAACGACCTGTTAAAGTAAATAAGTACTTTTTATTATAGGTATAATTGATACGACCAAAATAAGAAAGCAATTGTGACTCTGAAAAATCTACAGTATCTCCAAAAAAAGTATCAGCTGTTTTTGGTGCATAAAATGTAAGAAAGTCGTTAGGAAAACCTCTATGATCTGTAGTGACACGATCTGATGATCTATATTCTATAGACTGCCCTAAAATTGAATTAATTTGATGTTTTCCAAATTTTGTATCAAAATGTAATTCGTTTGAATTAGAGATACTTTCATTTTGTGAATCTCCAGTTTTAGCCCAACCTAAAAAACGTGTAAGTTGCCCTGGTCTTACCTCTCTATTTTGATAAAAACGTTGTTTTGAATATCTATTTTGATAATTAAAACTAGTTTTGAAATAAAGTGATTTAGAGAATCTATAATTAAGATACATGCTCCCTAATAATTGATATTGTTTTGTATTCCAACTATTATTTTGAAGATAATCTAATGGATTGACAATAACTGGTTCAGCATCTGGATTCTCTATTAAATCTTCTTCATCCGGTTCAATTGTTTGATAAATATCTTTTGTTGGATCTGCCTCAAGTACTCTTCTGATAATATTTCCAACTCCAAAACCGTCTGCATTTTGACCTACATTTGTTGATTGAGAATCACTATCAACATAAGCGTAAGTAATTCTAGTTCCCACTTTAACTTTTTCACTAACAGTAGCATCTAGGTTTATTCTTGTTTGAATACGTTTGAAATCAGTATTTGAAATCATTCCTTTACTATCTAAAAAATTTGTGGAAATTAAATAACGTAAATCTTTATTCCCTCCACTAAAACTAAGATTGCTAGTTTTTGTTATTGACGGACTTGTTACTGTTGATAACCAATCTGTAGTCTTAAGCTTTCCTGCTTGCGCATCAGCTAATAATTCTGGGTTTACAAGAGCGGTACCACTGTTACGACTTAATTCATTATCCAAAAGCACAAATTCATTAGCGTTTAGTAATGGTGTAGGATGAGGAATTGTTCCTATTGAATAATTGTGTGAAACTGCAACCACTCCTTTTCCAGCGACCCCTGTTTTAGTAGTCACTAAAACAACCCCGTTAGATCCACGAGATCCATAAATAGCTGTTGCTGAAGCATCTTTTAGAATTTCTATAGATTCAATATCTTCTGGACTAATTAAAGACAAAGGGCTCATACTATCTCCTCCAGTAGTATCTGCTGATAATACATCTAAACTTTCATTCTCCATAGGAATACCATCAATAACGTACAATGGCTCACTACTTGAAATAGTACTAATACCTCTAATGGTAATATTGGCTCCTGCACCCGGTGTTCCTGAGTTTGAAGTTACAATTACACCAGCTGCTCTACCTGCCAAAGCATTATCTAATGATATAGATTGTGTTTTCATAATATCTTCTGCTTTTACAGAAGATACAGATCCTGTTAAATCACTCTTTTTAACGGCTCCATATCCAACAACAACAACCTCTTCTAATTCTTCAGCAGATTTTTTTAAAGTCACATTTATTACATTGCTATCCCCTACAATTGCCGTATTACTTTCTGCCCCCAAATAAGAAAAAATGATGATATCTCCCCTTTTAGCTTTTATAGAATAAAATCCATCAAAATCTGTAAGACTACCCTTCGAGGTTTGTTTTATAAATAGTGATGCCCCTACAATAGGCTCACCAAATTCATCTGTTACCTTACCTGTAATTGTTTTTACTTGAGAAAAAACAGATATAGATAACATTATCATAAATACCGTTAAAATTTTCTTCATAATTTAATCTATTGTTTATTAGTTAGTGTTTTTAGTTTAAAGTTCTTTTAAATAAAGTTTCATATTCTTGATAACCATTGTACTTTACCCCTTCTTTTTTCCAATGTTCAAGTTGATCGTCATATAATTTTCTCATTTTACTTAGTTGTTTTTTATATTTAAGTTTACTTGCTAAATTTTCCATTTCATATGGATCGTTCTTTATATCAAACAATTCTTCTGTTGGATGTAAATCTTTACTTTCATCTTTGTAAAACCAATACACATACTTGTATTGAGCATCCATTACTGTTAAACAATGTGTAGCCTTAGGTCCCCAAACTTGTACAATAGGAAGAGACTCTCTTACTTGAGTATTTGTATTTTCAAGAATAGCTCGTAAACTTTTACCGTCGTAAATTGTTGGAATTTCAACTCCCGCATAATCTAAAATAGTAGCTGTAATATCTACATTCCCTGTAATAGAAGTTGTTCTTCCTATTTTCTTTTTATGTTTATCACGAGGGTCTACAATAATTAATGGAGTTCTTGCTCCTTCTTCATATGGAAGTACCTTAGAACCTAAACCATGAGAACCATTAAAATACCCATTATCCGAAGAAAAAATAATGATGGTATTTTCATCTATATTTAATCTTTCTAATTCCTTTAATACCATTCCTATAGAATAATCTACTCCATAAATTAATTGGTTGTATTTACGTAAAGCTTTTTGATAAGTATTTTCCTTATCATATCCCCATTCTTCAAACCTTGGATATTGTCTACCCATTCTAGATTGTTTAGCTAAATGTTTACCTGCCTCACGTCCATAATTTGGCAATTTATCAAACACTACGTCTTTGTACACATCATCAAACATAGGATCTGGCACTACAGGTCTGTGCGGTGCTTTAAAATAAACACTCATACAAAAAGGTTTATCTTGTTTTACAGATTCATTTATAAAATCAATAGTTGCTGCACCGTATGCACGAGTACTATGCGGGTACTCTTTGGCATATTGAACCATGTATTTATTTTCTTTTGTTTTATATGATGTTTGATGAGAACCTCCTCCCCAAAAATCAAAATCATGTTTTGCAACCTCTCCTTCTTCTCCCCAACCTCCATTGGTATCAGAAATTGAAAAACCGAACTTACCTGCAAAACCAACACGATAACCTGCTTTTTTTAGTAATACCGGGTAAGAAGTAGACCATTGTTTGGTTCCTAAAGAACCATGATCAAAATTACATCCTGTTTTGTATTCAAATTGTCCAGTCATAACATTCGCTCTACTTGCCATGCAAATAGCCGTGGTATTGTAATGTCTTGCAAAAACAACTCCTTTACTAGCCAACACATCCAGATTAGGTGTTTTCACAACATTATTTCCATAATCCTTCTGTGTATCATAAGATTGATCATCAGTAAAAAAGAAAATAATGTTAGGCTTCTTTTCAACTTTTGCTTGTGACTGACATGATTGAAATCCTACACAAACAATCATTAAAATTAGATTTAAGATATTTTTATACATCTTCTTATTTTTTATTTTTTGACTCATATTCTTTAAATTGCTCTACTATGATTTCTGACGAAGGACATTCTACCGTATCTATGTGAAGCGAAGCTGCAATTTCTTTTGCTACTTTAATTCCCTGTAACCTAGAACCTTCTGGGTTATAATGAACATCTCCTTTTTTTACACCATGTTCTTCTAAAACAGGTTTTGAAAATGTAAACAAATCGTTTACAATAACTTCTGGATACTGATTCATAACCTTTAAAGCTACTTTATTGTATTTAATAGAATCCCCGGCAAATCTACCTTCTGCTCCTTCTGGAACTGGGGTCGTTGTAGCAAAAATTAATTTCGCTTTTGGGTACGTAGTTTTAAGATATTTGATAATCTTATGCAAATTCTCTTCATACTCTTCTAAAGTTGATACTTGCGTTCCTTTTTCCTTATCTAATTTATTACCCGATAAATATTTTAAATCGTGTAATCCAACATTAAAATGAATAACATCCCATTCAAAATCCCAACCTCCTTTTAAAAAAGGTTCAAACATTTTTTTTCTCAATGCTTCCATTCGAGGAATAAAATAATCGCTGGATTGTCCATTGGTATGCAAACGATAAACACAAGCCTTGTTTTTTAAAGATGCTCTAACATATTCTGTATATCCAATTGAAACAGAATCACCATAAATAAATACTTTCGGTAAATTAGAAATAGGTTCTATATATCTAAATTGGTATCGTGTTCTTGTAAATTTACCCAAACTAGCCCAAGCCTCCTTACATACATCTCCACCACTCTTCAGTATTGCTCCAAGTGTTTTCACAGGTATTAATGATACCAATCCTAATACCCCAAGTAATTTAAAAGATTCTCTTCTATTCATCTTTTTTAAACTTTTTAATAAGTGATTTTAAGAGCATATCCATTTGGATTCTCTACTGTTGTACCTAAATTAACCTCTAATCCTTCTGCTGTTTGTTTCCAATCTATTTTAGTATTACTTCCTAACACACTAACAGATTTTATATTTCCAAGTTGTTCAGCGGTTAAACTTTTAATGATCACTGTTTTTTTAGGGTATGCTAAAGCAATTGCGTAAAGGGTATTTTCTTTTTGAGTAAACCAAAAATCTTGAGGAGTAAACTCAAATGTTAAGTCTGCTTTTTTAGCTCTATCATGCGTCCCATTCATCTCAATTTTGGTAGGTCCTTCATGTGTTACTTTCCATTTTCTAGTATTATAAATAGCCTCTCCGTTTACAGCTAAAAACTTTCCTACTTCTAATAAATTGTTTACAGATTCTACCGGTACTTCACCTGTTGACTTAGGCCCTATGTTTAACATGTAGTTTCCTCCTTTACTCACTATTTCAGTCAACCAAAACAATAATTCTTTTACCGACTTCCAATCGTTATCATAAGAGTTATATCCCCATGAATTGTTTGTAGTCCCAACCGTTTGCCAAGGTTTAGTGATGGCTAAATGATCTTGTGGTATTTTGTTATCACCAGGTATATCAAAATCTCCTAAACCATTACCAACTCTAGAGTTCACCAACATGTTTGGTTGTAAATCGTATGCTATTTGATAAAACTTCATACTTTGCTCTGGTGTTACATAATGCGGATAATCATACCAGAGCGTAGTCAAATCAGGAAATTTTGTTAATATTTCTTTTACCTGTGGATAGGCTTTATTATCTAAATACTCCGTAAAAGTATTTGGACTAGGATCCCAAGTATTTACTCCTGCTTTACGTTTTACCCTATCATGCATTTCTCCTCCAGCAGCAATGTATTCAGAAAGTCCACAATCATTAGCATCCTTCCAGTCTATATTATGAGAATAGTATAAACCAAAATCAATATCATATTTTTTACAAGCCTTGTACAATTGCTCAACAACATCTTTTCCGTAAGGAGTTGCATCTACAATATCATACTCACTTACTTTGGAATTATACATAGCGAACCCGTCATGATGCTTTGATGTAATTACGATATATTTCATTCCTGCATCTTTTGCTAATTTTGCAACAGCATCTGCATCAAACTTGGTTGGATTAAATTGGTTCGCTAATGCTGCATATTCAGCTCTAGGAATTCTAGCACCAAACTGAATCCATTCAGCTACTTTTGGTCCCTTTAATTCTTCCATCTTCTTTCCTTTCCAAATTCCTCCTGGAATAGAATACAATCCCCAATGGATAAACATCCCATATTTAGCATCATTAAAAGCTTCTTTTGCTACTGCTTTTGCCGCATTCATTTCTTCATAGGTTAAAGCAGACTTTTTCTCATTATTTTTTTTAGATTGCTGTTTACAGCTCACCACTACAAGAATTAAAAGAAGGATTGATGTTGTTTTAAAAATATGTTTCATTGTTTATTTTTTACTTAGAATTTAAAATACTTTATTGCTTCTTATTTGTTTTTTTCTTTTTGTCTGTACCCTTTACTGTCTTTTTAGATTTTCCTCGTACAACAGATAAACAATTTTCTCTAGGCTCTATAGGTAATGTTGCTTTCCAAGCAGTTACTTCTGCTTTTAACTGCTCTACTTTTTCAGGGTATTTAGAGGCCAAGTTATTTTGTTCTTTCCAATCTTCTACTTCATTGTATAACTCATATTTATTCGTTTTTGGGTCTATAACTAGTTTCCAATCTCCATTTCTAACCCCAAGTGATGGCCATGTATATTCATGACTAGCTCCACCTCTCCATTCCCAAAAAATGGATTTAGATCTTTTAAATTTCTTACCTTTAAAAGCATCCATAATACTCTCACCATCTGGTTGGTAATCTTTTGGCATTTTAAGACCAGCTGCTTCATAAAAGGTTGGTAGTAAATCTACAGCAGTTACTACCGCTGTTTTATTTTCAACCCCTTTAGGGATTACATTAGGCCACATAGCTACAAATGGTACACGAATACCTCCTGCAAACAAGGATCTTTTTTGACCTTTTAAGCCACCAGTTTCTCCAACTGAATAATATTTCCCAAGCCCTACTATTCCGCTAGGGTCATGATCTCCTTTTTCTGGTTTATGTAGTTTTTCTTTTTCTGAACCTTCCCATTCTGGACCATTGTCTGTAGAAAACACAACTAATGTGTTATCATCAATATTTAACTCTTTTAACAAATTCATAATTCGCCCAACAGCTTCATCTCCTTCAGCAATTACAGAAGCATATACTTGTTTTTGTTCATCTAGTTTACCAAACTTGTCCATAAACCTTTTTTGAGGATAATGTGCTGTATGTGCTTCATGCAACCATAAGTTAATAAAGAAAGGTTTGTCTTTATTTTTTTTAATGAATTTTTCGGCATAATCTACTCCAACAGAACCAGCTTTGGGAATATCTATGGTTTTAGAACCATTAAAAGTGGCATATTCATCATACCCATACTCGCTTTCTTTAGGAGCATCTTTAGAAGACCATCCTAGATGCCATTTTCCAAAATGAGCCGTTTTATATCCTGCTTCTTGAAAAGCACGTGGTAAAGAAATATCAGTAGGATCCATCCAGTCTGGCATCCCTCTTTTTACATGAGCTTTCCACCCCTGAAAATGTTGATGGATACTCTGTCTTGCAGGAAACTGACCTGTCATTACCGCAACTCTACTTGGAGAGCAAACAGGACTGTTTACCGTAAAGTTGGCAAAATCCATTCCTTGACTAATCATTTTATCAATGTGAGGTGTTTCTATCCAGCTACTTCCATGAGCACTGATATCTCCATAACCCCAATCGTCTGCAAAAATGAAAATGATGTTTGGTTTTTCATTTTTTGATTGAGCCTGTACTAAAAAACCTAATGATAGTATTAAGCTTAAAATTATTAATGTGAATTTATTTATCATTATATATTTTTCTTAATGGTTTTATTTCTATTTATTATTCTTTTATCATTTTTACAATTAAATCAGTTCCAGATTAAATAGACCTACTTATATAAGATTGTATTTTTACTAGATTAAGATATAAGCAAAAATGCAACTACATATACAAAATGGGGTTGCTCAAATCCCCCTTTTTAGTTTCTTTAATCAACTTTTTTCAGTAAAAAGCAATAAATTCATATGTTTTACTAGGATTTACATACAAATACACAAAAAAAATATGCGTTTATTAGATATATCTAAACAAACCCTAATACAATTTTTAATTTGTGTTTTTAACTATTTTTTTAACAACCGTAGCACCTAACTCTGTAATTCCTTTAATAATGTAAACCCCAGAACTCAAATCTAAAATCTTAATACTTTGGGTTAGATTTGGATTTGTTTTCACAACTTTTCCACTAGTATTAATCACTTCCACAGAATGAATTGGTATATTAAAATTGATTATATGGCTTGTGGGATTTGGATATACCTTAAAAGTTTGATTTTTTTCTGATGCTATGGTTGAGTTGGATAAATCACCAACAACAATATTAAGAGATATTAATATCTCTTCTACAGACCATTTGTTTGTACTAGAATCGTTTCCTGTTCCTAAACTAAATTCAGTAATTTCATTAATAGAGCTAACCGAATTTAAATCTATTTGCTGAGTTTGATTTCCTAACTTACCAAGATCAACAACTGTTTGATCAAATTTTAGAGAGACAAAGTCGTTGGTAGATTGTGCATTTACTATTGTTATGGCTTTAAAACTTAGGGTAAAATGATCTTCTGTTAAATCTCCTCCATTGGCATTAAAATCAACAATCTGTAAATTATTAATACTTTCTACCCATTCATGATCACTACCTGTAAAAATGTCATCCATATTTGCATCAGTCCCATCCCCTAAACCCCACGAGTTTTGTGTAGAAGTTCCTCCTGATATTCCAGAAATAACTGCTTTATTACTTGGTGGAGTCACATCCATAGAAACTCTAAATGTAGCGTAACCATCAGGGGCTGTATAAACATCTGAAATCATAACAGCTTTATTATTAAGACCATAATTAGTGTTTGATGATGCTTTAATTGCAATAGGATCGGCTTCTAACTCTTCATCAACTAGTAAATTAACTTCTCTAGTTCTTACACCACTAGCATCACTTGCTTGAAGTGAAAATGTATGGGTTGTTTCATTTGTTTCTGTTGGTGTACCTGAGAATGTCCATTCCCCTGGACTTTTTTTTGTAATTTTTAACCAAGATGGAAAATTACCTAAAGCAATTACCTCTGTAATTTCATCTCCTTCAGGATCCCATAGATCTACCCCTTCTACAAGTACATGATGATAAGGAATTCCTATATGTGCTGGAGGTAAAACAGTATGTTGTCTTGCCCAATTAGGTGCTCCTGGATTTCCATATTGAACTAAATAATCATCTAGTCCTTCTAAAAGAACATAGACCCAATCATAAATTGCTGTTTCTGCTCTATTAAAAGATCCACCCCACGTCATACTTCCTCCGGCTTGTATCGCTTCTAAGTTCCATTGATTGAAATCCGCTTGTTCCCATGCCTGATTAGGTCCATATTTCCATGCCGTTGTTGATAATTTTGAATGAAAATTCCCTACAATCTTATCGTCCCAATCCCAATTCCCACCTGCATGTACAAGTCCGTTGGTTTCTGTCATACGGGTTATATGTCGATAATTAAGGTTAAATTGATTTCCGTTTATTTTTTCAGCATGATTATTATTACCTCCAAAAGCATGTCCAAATGTAAAATCTTCAAATCTAACAGCATGTGCAAAAGGGTAATCTTTATAATTCACTGTACTCCTACCATTATTAAAAGCAATTGCAATATCTGGGTTACCAGCGTGCACAGCATTGGCATAAGCTTGATATATTCTTTGTTCTTCTACAACACCACTTGTCGCATTATCTCCATTTTGTTCCATAGTGGCACCATCATCAAAAATCCATGAATCAAAGTGTTCGCCGTAACGTAAAGCATAGTCTTTTAGAAAATATTCTGCATAACAAAACATATATTTTCTATTTGGATATGTAGCAGTAGCGTCTTCATATTGTTCGGTAGTTCTGTTCCAAATACCTGTATGATATGGTTGACTATTAATAAAAGCCTGTACCTCTGGATCTGTATCACAATATTCCTTCCAACTATCTACAAAAGGCTGAAGATAATCTGCATTTGTACCTACAAAATTTTCTGAATTTGTGTAAGCCTTTACATTAAAACCGGCTGCTTTTATTTTTAAAATATCTGCTAGCATGTTATCATTATCTGGTGTATCTGAATTTAAATCTCCCCAAGACGGAGCAACTACATCTCCACCAGACAACCTATCAAACAATTTATGCGGCACTTTATGTTCTGCAGACAATACAGCTCCATTTGTAAAACTCACGCCTAAACGATTCAGTGTTTTAAGATTTTTTATCCTATCATCCAATAAATCTACAAGAATTTCAGAGTTCCAGGTTCCTCTTAAATTTACAGCGCGCTCTCCTAGTGCATATCTTTTTTCTAATGTAATTGATTGAATTGATTTACCATTATTACTCTGTCCATATACTGCAACATGATAATTTTTACTCAAATCAAATCCTTCTAATAATACGCCTGAATCTTCATAAATATCATTGATACGATAAGACCAATAACCTCCAATACCAATTTCAATAGTTACTTTAGTTATTCCCCCTTCACCAAACTGTGTTCTTGATCCAGATTCGTCCAAGGTAACACGTTCATTTCCATTAGTAAAATTTAATCCTCTAGCTGTAGCATCTTCATTTGTTGTTAAATTGGCTCCAATACTATAAACTGATTCATTTGCTCTAAAAGGATTAAACCCTAGATAAGAAGATAAGTTGGTTTCATCACTAATTAAACCAAAAGAGAAATTATGTGAAACAACATCCTCTATGGACTCAGTGGTATATTCAATGGTTAACTTAAACCCATCTTCAGATTGGTAAGCTGATGTGGAGTAAATTAAAGCTCTATTTTGAAAATTACTACCATTGTTATTATATACAAAATCTCCATTTGATGACAAATCCCAAACAGCTCCACCTTCTATAGATAATACTTCACTTGACGATGTTTTATCATAAAATACTTGAGCCTGAATTATGTTGCTTAACAACAGTATGAAACAGAGTATTGTGAAAGATTTTTTTATGACATTCATATACTATTTTTCTTTTTTCTAAGTTTAAAGCTTAGGCTTCTCTACTACTAATATTTGGTTGCCTAATTTTACATTTAACAGACAACTCGTTATAGCTGCTTCACTTTAAAATATGCAAATAGTAACATTCATGTGGTTTTCATATTTACACTCTCCTTTACTCATGTTACTTTCGGTTAAACAAAAATGCAACTACATAAATCAAATAGACATACTCAAATCTCCCTTTTTAGTTTCTTTAATCAACTTTTTTCAGCAAAAAGCAATAAATTCATGTGTTTTACTAGTATTTACATAAAAAAAACATGTATTTATTAGATATATCTAAACAAACCCTAATACAACTTTTAATTTGTGTTTTTAACTATTTTTTTAACAACCGTAACACCTAACTCTGTAACTCCTTTAATAATGTAAACCCCAGAACTCAAATCTGAAATCTTAATGCTTTGGGTTAGATTTGGATTTATTTTCACAACTTTTCCACTAGTATTAATCACTTCCACAGAATGGATTGGTATATTAAAATTGATTGTATGACTGGTAGGGCTTGGATATACCTTAAAACCTTGTTTTTTTTCTGATACTATGGTTGAGTTGGATAAATCACCAACAACAAGATTAAGAGATATTAATATCTCTTCTACAGACCATTTGTTTGTACTTGAATCGTTTCCTGTTCCTAAACTAAATTCAGTAATTTCATTAATAGAACTAACTGAATTTAAATCTATCTGCTGAGTTTGATTTCCTAATTTACCAAGATCAACAACTGTTTGATCAAATTTTAGAGAGACAAAGTCGTTGGTAGATTGTGCATTTACTATTGTTATGGCTTTAAAACTTAGGGTAAAATGATCTTCAGTTAAATCTCCTCCATTAGCATTAAAATCAACAATTTGTAAATTATTAATATTTTGTACCCATTCATTATCACTCCCTCTAAAAATAACATCCTGCGTACCATCAGTTCCATTACCAATACCCCATGAATTTTCTGTAGTAGTACCACCCGAAATCCCAGAAACAATTGCCTGATCTGTAGGTGGTGTAACATCCATAGAAACTCTAAATGTAGCATAACCATCAGGGGCAGTATAAACATCTGAAACCATAACAGCTTTATTATTAAGACCATAATTAGTGTTTGATGATGCTTTAATTGCAATAGGATCGGCTTCTAACTCTTCATCAACTAATAAATTAACCACTCTAGTTCTTACACCACTAGCATCACTTGCTTGAAGTGAAAATGTATGGGTTGTTTCATTTGTTTCTGTTGGTGTACCTGAGAATGTCCATTCCCCTGGACTTTTTTCTGTAATTTTTAACCAAGATGGAAAATTACCTAAAGCAATTACCTCTGTAATTTCATCTCCTTCAGGATCCCATAAATCTACTCCTTCTACGAGTACATGATGATAAGGAATTCCTATATGTGCAGGAGGTAAAACAGTATGCTGTCTTGCCCAATTGGGTGCTCCCGGGTACTGAAATTCTTTTAAAAAATCATCTGTAAGTGTTAATTGGGTTAAAGCATAATCTCTTAATACAAGCTCTGGAGAGTTTTCTAGATTTGTTCTAATTAAAGGAGTTCCCCATGTAATAGCACCACCATCAATAATCCCATTAGTTGTCCACTCTACAAATTGTTCATCTGTTAAACAAGGGGTACTTCCTGCATTCCAAGATGTTGAACTTTGTTTAGGAAAAAAATGTGATACTACTTTATCATTCCAATCTCTAGTATCATCTAAAAAAGCATCACCCGCATAATCTTGCATCCACTCAATAACATGATAGTTATATCTATATAAAGTCTCATTCTCTACCATATTTCCCGCACCTCCAAAAGGGTGTCCAAAAGTATAATCATCAAAAAGTGTTGCTGTACTAAAAGGATTTTCTACCCTGTCTCCCACACTATTGTTAAAAGCAACTGCTGCATTTGGGTTTCCGGCATGCACAGCATTTGCAAATGCCTGATAGATTCTTTGATCTTCTACATTTTCAGAATCAGGGTTGTCTCCACACTCGTCTTCCATAATATTATCTGCAGAATCAAAGCACCAGGCATCAATTAAATCACCATAGCGAATAGCATATTCTTTAAGAATAAATTCTGCATAACAAAACATATAATAGCGCCTACCACTCCCGTTATGATACGTTTGGGTGTTCAAAAAAGCTTGAGCCTCAGCATTTGTATCACACCATTCCATCCAACGGTCTGAAACATCTGGATATTCTGTCTGAGTATCTTCTGGATTTCTCGCTAATAAATTATAAGAATTTACATATATCTCTACTCTTAAACCCTCTGCCTTTAATGCTTTTAACCACCTTAACAATGGATCGTCTACTGATTCACGAGGAACTACTAAATTAATAGGATCTCCATTTGAATCTGTATCCCCTTCCCATAAACTTTCTATTATAGAATGAGGAGCTACATGTACAGGAGAAAAAATATTTGGACTTGTTAAAGGAAGTTGTACATAATCTATAGTTCTTAAATCTTTTACTTGAGAAATAAATTCATCTATTTCTACCCCCTCAATATTACCATTATAATTACGCTCTGGTAACCAAAGCAACCCTAAAGCACCTCGCATCCAGTTTGCCCTTAGCCCCTGCTCTGGATTTAAAGCTGTTTGTGCTTGAGTAGTAAAAGATAATACCATTACACATACTGCTTGTAACAATATGAAAGTATTATAATGTTTTTTTGATTTTATAGTTTTCATATAAAAAATAATTATGTTTTTTAGCCTATATATTCAGCCACTCCATAAAAAAGAAAGCGGTATCGAGAAGATTTATAGTAACTCCTTGATACCGTTTTCTCTAATCTTTATACTCAAAAGACTACCGTTTATGGTTTAAATTACTCTACTACTATTCTAGCTGTTGCTACAACGTTTTTAGATTCGATTACTACAATATATACTCCAGAAGCAAGTCCTGACACTTCTAATACATCAGAAGCACCAAAAGTTTTTACAGTTTTACCTGTAATGTCTATAATTTTTAAAGTATCAAATTCTTTATTAACATAGAAAGCTCCATCTGTTACTGTTGGGTAAATAGTTAAAGTTTTATCATTTTTATTAATTGTATTTACTCCAAGAGTAGTATCATCTAAAGTAACTTGAACAGTTAAACTCTGTACTGACCAAGCATCGCTACCTGCAGATGTTCTAGTAGATCCAGATCTAATAATTAGCGTAGTAATAGAAGACAAAGCTGGGTCAATAGCTACAGCACCTGTACCATAAGATCTTAAATCAATAGTAGCTGGGTTCTCAGTAAACTTAGAAGAACTAATATACTCTGTCTCACCTATTTGATAAGTAAATCTATCTTGATTATTTGTTGCTCCAGCAATCACTGCATCTGTAAAAGTATACGATTGTATATTACTTTCTGACAATGTACCTGTGAAATTAGAATATGTAATATTCGAAATAGTACAAAACGATGCTTGATTCCCTCTAAAAAGTGCACTAGCAGTATCAGCAACAACACCCCATGAACCATCTTCACCTTTCATAACTTTTAGCCCCGACCCAGGTGTTACAGTAAATGTTACATCAAACGAACCTTCACCAGCTACTGTAGCAGTACCAGTCATGGTAACAACTTCGTCAGTGGCATAAGATTGATAGCTCAGAAACCCTCCTTCACCATCACTATCTAAAGTGACTGCTCCTTGTGTAATCACTGCATCTACAGTAGTTTGCGCCTGTACACTTGTAAATCCTGTTAAAATTGCTACTATCGCAATTCCTTTTTTAATGTTTTTTAATGTGTAAGTTTTAATCATAATTTTTGCATTTTAGTTAATATTAATTTTTGGGTTAGTTTTTATAAGCTTCAAAAAAATCTACCGTTTTTTGAACAATTGTTCCTAAAGTGGGATCTATATCCCCTCCTGCTTTACGCCAGTTATGACCTGCATTTTTTACAATAAACATGGATACTGTCGCTCCTATATCATCAGCTTTTTCTTTTATATGATAAGCATGAGCTACAGGAATTGTAGTATCATTATCAGCAGCCATTATAAATAATGGAGGACTATTTGATGTTAAATAAAAGATAGGACTCATTTCTTGGTACATTTCTTTTATTTTAGCTACGTTAGATTCAGTTTTAGTTATTCTAGAACTAAATCTATCTGCTTCTTTTGTTTTATCATCTGTTTTAAATAATTCTTTGATGGTAAAATCAGAGGGTCCATACCATGAAACCCCTGCAATTACTTTATAAGGTGCTCCATAAAGTTTTTTATCCCCTTTAAAATCGTTAGGATTTGCCAATGTGATCATTTGAGCTATATGACCTCCTGCTGAATCACCCAAAACAAATAAATTGTTAGTATCTAGACCTAAGTCTTCACTATTTTTAGAAAGATAACGTACGGCATCCATGGCATCAATTACACAATCTCTCATTAAAACAGATTTGAGTCTTGTTAGACGGTAATTCACAGAAACCACAGCAAAACCTTTATTTATCAGCTCTAAAAAAGGTTCTTTTACTGGTGATTTAACAATGTTTTCTTTACTACCATTAAACCATCCTCCACCATGAGTATAAACAACTACAGGTAATTTTTGATTTGTTGGTTTTGCTTCTGGATAATAAATATCTAAATACAAATCCTCTTCTTTTGTTGTTTTGTACTTGATATTTAAAACAACATCTCCTTTTGTTTTTAAGTATGGTATTTTATAGTTTAAAAATTCTTGTTTAGAAAGTTTATTGTTTTTATCACTATCAAACGCTCTTAATTGCTTCCATGTTTGTACAACTTCATTTCTTTCAAGAAATCCATTATTGTTAGCATCTAATTTTGAAAACTCTATTAATGGATTCACCTTCGCAGATTGTTCCTGAGCAATGGCAGTACCTATAAAAAGGAAACTGATCATGATCAGACTCATCATTTGTTTGATTATTTTATGTAAAGACAAATACTTCATTATTCGTTAAATTTTTAAAAAGACAAAATCAATTATTATCTACAATTTTTACCAACCTCTTTAACAAAAGCCATCACCTCTTCTCTAGATTTCCCTGTTAACTTTCCTAAATCAGCAAAATATTTACGATTAACTCCTCTAGTTTTTCCTTTAACTTGATCCTTAATAATTTCTCCAGTTTTAACACCTTTTTTAATTGCAGCACGATCTTCTGAAGCCTTTATTAAAAGGTCATTTAATTCATTTTTTTGATCATCAGATAAGTCAAATGTTTTGACTGCTTCTGTTAAATAACAATCGTTATTTGCAGGTTTTCCTTTTTTCTTTTGTGCTGATATTGATATTGTGATAAACATTACAAATACTAAAATTGCGATTTTCTTCATTTTTACTGGTTTTTAAATTATTATTACTATTTATTATTAATCTATCCATAAAGGATTTTGTACTAAAGCACCTCTTATATCCTGCCCGTGAATAAGGTCAACAAGTGGTGCTGGGTATTGCCATTGTTAAGGCATAGTTTAGTTTATATTCTTTTTTTCTACGTTTATATAAAAAGCATTGCTTAATGTTCCGTCTTCTAATTCAAACCACGCTAATAACTCAGTTTTTCCTTTTTTAACTTCAAGCTCTAAGTTTGCAGAAGACTCATGATTGTTAACATCTACAGATACTTGTTGATCTCCTATCTTAATAAATGCTTTTTTAAACTTCATTGCTTCTCCCTTAATACGAGGATCTGTAGACACTGTTGCTGGTCTTTCATCTAGAATTTCAGCACCTAAGGACATACTACTTTCTGAAGGCCAACGTCTTAATTTAAATACATATTTACCTGGTTCTACAAAATTGACAAAGAATGGTGCTGGTTTCATAGGTACTCCTCCTCTAATCAATCTTTGGTTCCATGGAGGAAAGTAGTCTATGGTTCTAGCATCATGACAAGTAATTACTTCATCTTCATCAATTCCTAAATCAATGGTAGAGTATTTGGTTTCTTTGATCACACTTTCCCACCAAGAATTGTAAAAAGCATTCATATCATTGACCATATCTTGGTGTTGATTAGCTATGTTATTTGTTTGACCTGGATCAGTAGCAATATTGTATAATTCATTACCATTTACCAATCTCCAATCTCCATTCATTACAGAACTTTGTTTCCCTTTAACAGGCCAAGAAACTCTTTGTGTATCTGTTACTAAATATCTATCAGCCAAAGGAGTATTATTTGTTAAGTATTGACTAATATCTGTACCATCCATTATTTTGTCTGATTTGTAATCAATATCAGCCAAAGAACATAAGGTTGGTAACATGTCTACATGTGCTGTTAAATCTCCTAATGACTTACCTGTATTTAGTTTTCCGTTTGGCCATCTAATAATAAATGGTACTCTGTGTCCTCCTTCATACTCACTTGCTTTGGTACCACGCATTCCAGCATTGTAACCATGAACCTCACCTGTTTTTTCATCAACTTTATACCCTCCAGAAGTTCCATTATCTGTGGTAAAAATAACGATGGTATTTTCTGCAATTTTTAATTCGTTTAACTTGTTTAAAAGTTTAGAAAAGTTATCATCTATATTGGTAATCATTCCGTAAAAACGCTTTTGGCTTTCTAATAAGCTTTCTTCGTTTTTATACAAATCATAATATTCTTGAGGAACATTATATGGTGAATGAGGAGCGTTTAAACTTAAATAACATAAGAATGGATTGTCCTTTTTATTTTCGATAAATTGAATAGCTTCATCAAACCAAACATCTGTACAATACCCTTCTACTTTTTCTGGAGTTCCGTTTCTTAAGTAAGTATCATCAAAATAATCGTTATTCCAATAATCTGGTGTTTGACCTACACCACCACCTCCATGGTAAAAAGCTTCATCAAAACCACGATCATTAGGTGTAAAAGGGTGGTTATCTCCTAAATGCCATTTTCCAAACATTCCTGTTTTATACCCATTGTTTTTAAAGACATTAGCAAGTGTTACTTCTTCTCTATTTAGCATAGAAGCTCCCATAATAGTATGCCAAACTCCGTTTCTATTACAGTTTCTACCTGTTAACAAACCAGCTCTTGTTGGCGCACAAGTAGTACCTACATGGTAATTAGTTAAACTAACTGATTGGCTAGCAAACTTATCTATAGTAGGTGTTTTAATAATTGTATTACCATTATATGCTATGTCACCATAACCTTGATCATCTGTAATTACAATAATAACATTTGGCTGACTTTTTACAACCTCTACTTTTTTTTCTTTACAAGAAATTAATAGCGTAAAAAAGGCAATTACCCCTATGTATTTATTTATTGTTTTCATTTCTATTTAGTATTGGAGCTTAATTAATTTTTGATTTATTGAATCGGTTTAATAATCATTGATTTTAAACTAGAAGTTTCTGGATCTCCCTCTACCAATGAAACTGTTATTTTATGTATACCTGCTTTTTTAAACTCTATAATTCCCATTGGATAGGCATTGTATTTTTCTGTTGCAGCTTGTTGGTTTTGAACCATAATACCTTCATCTGTTGTTGTTTTCCAAACCAAACGACCTTCTCCTTTATAGTTTAAATCCAAATAATAGTAACCCGGTTCTAAGACATTTACTTCCCAAACTGCCTTACCCTTTTTTTTCCATTTACTTACTTGGGTAGTTTTTTTCCACTCTCCGAATTTCTCCATCCATCTAATAGAGCTTTTTTCAGCTTTAGATACCTCTGTAAAATCTGTTAATAATGTATTTTGGATATTTGGATATACTCCGTGAGTTTGTTGAACCTGAGGTTTTGAGTTTAATTTTACTTCTATTACAGAAACAGGAGAATCTGGGGTTTTATAAGGGACGTTAAAAACAATCCAATTTCCTTTTTTCTCAAACTTAAGATCTGATGAGTTTCCAACTATTTTTGCTGAAACAATATCGTTTTCTAAACCAGGTAAATATAATTTTCCATCTTGTGGCCAATCAAAAACAGAAAGGAATAATGAATTTTCTTGAGTAGTAACATCACCCCATGCCAAAGCATGTCCCCATGGTGAACTCCCTGCGTCATAAATTACCTGTGGGTATTTTTTAATCCATTTACCGGCTTGTTCTAAAAATTGTACTCCAATTTGAGGAACACTACCTTCTCCATTTGGACCAACATTAAATAAATAAGTACCACCCCTACCTACTGTAGAAATTAGTCTATGTAATATTTCTTTTGGACTTTTAAAGTTGTTATCATACCATGCATAAGACCAAGAGTCATTATTAGTATCACAGCTTTCCCATAAAATATCTAAATTTACAGGAGGAACTTCCATATCTCCATGACTTACATAATCTCCAAGTCCGTAACCAACTCTACTACAAAGCATCGTATTTGGTTGTAATTCTCTTACCATATCAGCAAGTTCAATCACATATTCTTTAGGCATACCTCCTGGGGTATCAAACCATACAAAATCTATATCTCCGTAATTGCTACAAATTTCTTTTACTTGAGGCTTACATTTGTTATAGAAATAGTCTTTAAAGCTAGCTTTATCTCCTTTACTATCTTTTTCAGGTCCTCCAGCTGCTCCAGGTGTAGTCCAGTCTTGATAATGTGAATAATAAAAACCAAAACCAAGTCCTAACTCATGACATGCGGCTGCTAATTCTTTCATTGGATCACGTCCAAAAGGAGTTGCATCCACTATATTAAAATCACTTACTTTAGTATCAAACATCGCAAAACCTTCATGATGTTTACTCGTAATAATAATATATTTCATACCTGCATCTTTTGCTAATTTAGCAATCGCTTTGGCATCAAATTTTGACGGATTAAAATCTTTGGCTACTTTTTTGTATTCTTTTGGCGGTATATTGGCAACCCTTGGATTCATAATCCATTCGCCAATACCATAATAAGTTTTGTCTTTCCATTTCCCTGCCAAATCGGAGAATAATCCCCAATGGATGAACATACCAAAATTGCTTTCATCAAAAAACTTTCCTCTTCCTTCTCTTAAGTTATTATCTACAACTGTGGCATCTCCCCACATTTGATCCATACTTTCATTCTTTTCTTGTGAAGAAAGCTGAAAAGAAAACAGTATTACAATACTTAGCTGTAATAAGCTTTTTTTACTCTTGAACATGTAATTAATTTTTAAATATTTTAAAAACCAATTATCATAAAACTAGGCAAGTTTGTAAAAGAATTTAATGTTAAAACATTGATGTTGTTTTAACATTAACAAGTTTAAATTACTTCTAAATCTTGTATCAACTCAATGATTTCATCAAATAAAGTATTATCATTTTTTAAACCTATTTTTTAAATTAAACGAATCAAATAACTAGCTTAATTATTAAGTTTATTTTTTTTAATACTTTTTTATGCCTTTTTAATTTAATTGGATAACTACAAATATGCAGCCATCAAACCAAAAAGGGCTTACTCTCATCTTGCTATTTTAATACTTGATTCATTCAGGTTGAAATGAGCAACACTCTAGCCCTTATAAACAAACACATTAGCACAGTAATTGTAACTCAAATCAATCATTTTTTTTAACGAATTCTGAAGGAGAAACTCCATGAATTTTCTTAAATGCAGAAGAATAATAGGACTTAGATTCTATTCCTATTTCGAACATAACGTCTGCTGCTGTTAAGTTTTTGTTAATAGTTAAAAGCTCTGCAGCCTTTTGTAAACGGAAATTTCTAAGGTAAGCATTAGGTGCTTGCCCTGTAAGTTCTTTTAATTTTCTATAAAAATGCGAAGTACTCATTCCTATATCTGTAGCTAATTCTTCTACACCAAAACCTGAATTAGACATGTTTTTTTCTATAGAAACATTTATACTTTCTAAAAATTGTTTGTCTTTAGAAGAACTGATTAGAGAGTCTTTTGGTAAAAAACTATTTCTAGAAAAGTATTCAAAAACTCGCTGTTTATTTTCTATTAATTTTTTTACTCTAACTTCTAAATATTTTATAGAAAATGGTTTTACTATATAATCATCTGCACCAGATTCTAACCCTTCTAGTTTTTTAAAATTATCTCCAATAGCCGTTAATAAAATAATAGGAATATGACATAATTCTGAATTAGATTTAATTTTTTCACAAAGTTCATACCCATCTAATTTAGGCATCATTACATCACTAATAATTAACTGTGGCGGAGCTTCGTTTACTTTTTTAATAGCATCTTCTCCATCAATAGCTAAAATTACATTGTAATCATTTTTAAAAGCTTCGTACAAAAAGGTTCTTACATCTTGTTCATCATCTACAATTAAGATAGACGGTCTAGAAGTGTCTACAAAATCATCTTGAATTGTTTCTAGTTCTGATGGTAACCAATCTGTTACTATTTTTTTATACTTGTCTAATTCTTCCTCATGGACATACTCTCCATTATCTACAATAGGTAACGAAATTCTAAAAACAGTTTTATCTTGGTTGTTACTAATTACAGATATGCTTCCATTCATAAGCTCTATTAGAGATTTACATAATGCCAAGCCAATTCCGGTACCACTCCAATCATTTTTGTCATCAACTCCTCTATAAAAACGATCAAATATTCTATCTATTTTTTCTGGAGGAATTCCCGTACCACTATTGATTACCTTAACAACAAGTAGTTCTTCATTGTTTTCTTCTTCAATACGAGCGTCTATACTAATTTCTTTATCTAGGTTTGAGTATTTTACAGCATTAGAAAATAAATTCAACAATACTCTTTCTGTTTTATCAATATCCAGAGCTAATATTTTGTTAGGTTGATCTATTTTGTAATAAAAATTAAATAATGATTGTTGGGCATATTCATCAAACGCATCCATTAATGGATACAATAAATCTCCTAGAGATACTTTTGAATAGTTTAATTCTAAATGTCCTGTTTCTGCTTTTCTATAAGCAATTAACTGATCTATAAGACGTTGTAACCTTAATATATTATTCTGAATGATTCCAAAATATTTTTTATTTTCTGTACTTTGATATTGATCTGCAATTTTTTCTAAAGGACCAATAATTAAAGATAATGGGGTTTTAAAATCATGAGAAATATTGGTAAAGAACCTTAATTTAGCCTGATTCATCTCCCTAACTCTCTCTTTCTCTAATTGTTCAAACTTAAGTTTTTGATTTAATTTTTCTAACCTAACAAAATATTGAAAAACGCCATATAAAAAGGCTAGAATTACAATGATTAAAAAACCAATACTCCACCATCTTAAATACCAAGGAGCTAAAACTTTTATAAGAAAATCACTTGTAGTTGTTGTCCAAACACCATCTCCATTGGCTCCTTTATATAAAAACTTGTAGGTTCCTGGACTTAAATTAGTATAGGTTGCAGTAGTTTTTCCTCCTTCTACTTCAATCCAATCTTTATTTACCCCTTCTAATTTATAAGCAATTTTATTTTTATTAGGTGTTACACTATGATGTACTATAATATCTAACGAAATATTTCTATTACTATGCTCTACAATTAATTTTTCTGTATCAGAAATAGATTTTTTTAAAATTATATTTCCATTAACTTTTTCACCAGGAACAATAGGTTGATTATTAATTTTTAATCTAGAAATTAAAATTTTAGGTTCATTTTCATTTTTAACAATTTGTTCTGGATTAAAAATGGTTAAACCATCAACTCCCCCCATAAGCATAGTTCCATTTTTTGTCTTTAAAAATGCCGATTGCCTAAAATTATTCCCTAAAATCCCATCATTTACATCATAAAAATTAAAACTTTCATCTTTTAGATTAAGAACACAAATTCCCATGTCTGTACTTAACCATAGTTTTTCTTGATTATCTTCTAAAATTCCGTATATCACTTCATCATGTAATCCATCTTCTCTGTGATAACTTTTTATGTTTTGAGGTTGACCTTTCTTATTTAGAGCTACTTTCATTAATCCGCCACCAAAAGTCCCTAACCATACATTTTTATGAGTATCAATGTGTATGTTAAAAATATAATTGTAGCTAAGTGATAATTCTTTAGGACTAGAGCTTATTGTAAAATAGTTTTTAATACTCCACTCATTATTATTATCAACAACTCTATACAAACCTTTGCTTGAAGCAAACCAATGATTACCATAGCTATCTTTTACATAGTCATTAATTTGATTGTTTTTTCCTATATTGAATAGCTCCTTTTCAACTTTTATGGGATTTCCTTTTAATATTGATTCCCAAGGATTATCTAAACGTAAAACTTGTGGACCTCCTAGTATAATCTGATCTGAATTTACTTGCTTAATAACTCTATTAAAAATTAAACTTGTAGTATTCCCCTGATTTCTTTCTATTAAAACCTTTTTTAAATTGTTGTTTTTTTCATCGTATAAATAGACATCCTTATTGGTTCCTATCCACCAATACCCTTTAAAATCTTGATACAAACATAAAACCCATTGATTTTTTAAAGAACCTAATTGTTTTTCTAGTCTATTAAAAGAAATTCTTTTCCCTGTACTTAAATCAACTTTTTCTTCAGTTTTACATATTGTACTTCCGAAAAAGGACAACCAAATTCTTCCAGTATTATCTTCTGTAATATCAGTAATTAAATTACTTGACAATGATTTATCGTCATAAGCATTGTGTGAATAATTCTGAAAATCTTTTTGATTTTGATCAAACTTATTTAGTCCTCCTTGAGCTGTTCCGATCCACATTACACCAAAATCATCTTCATAAAAACAATTTACACGATTACTTGTAATTACATTTTTATATTTAGAATCGTATTTAAAAGATGTAAAATCTCTGTTTTTTGAATCATACTTTAAAACACCATTGTTTTTAGTTCCAATCCAAATATTTTTTTTCTTATCTAAGTATAGAGCAATAATGTCTCTTTTTTTATTAAACGCTCCTAGGTCTTCAGCAAAATAAGTTCCTAAAGTTAGTAATTGTCCATTCTCATAAAACGTATGAAAAAGCCCTGAGTTTGTTCCAATCCATATAGAATTATTAACCTTAAGTATATTTTTTATCTTACCTATATTTTCTTTGATATTAAGCTCTATAACTCCTATTGAATAATTTTCTTTATCGTTAAAATCTATCTTAAAAATTTTTTGAGTCGTAGCAACCAACAATTCAGAATTTGATAAAAAATCTATATCTGTAATTGTCGCACCATTTAACACTTTTTCTAAATTGATTTCAGCAATCTTCTCAACTTTACCTTCATCATTAATAACCGCATTAAAAACATCAATTTTATTAAAATCCCCAACCCAAATTCGATTATTAGCATCCTCTTTAATAAATGTTTCATTTTCTACAGAAGTGTTAACAGTCATGAACTGTTCTTTATCTGTTAAATACACACACAAGCCCTCTCTTGTACCTATCCACAATTTCCCTTGAGAATCAGTCAATAGGTTTGAAATATAATTACTAGGTAAAGACTCAGTATCTGATTGATTGTTATAAAAATACTCAAAAGAATAACCATCATACTTAACCAGACCATTAGGGGTTGCAATCCATAAATAGCCGTTGTTATCAGAAACTATTGTATTTATTGTATTTTGATAAAACCCATGTTTATTATTAAATGACTCTATACGTTGATTACTATACTTTACCTGTTTTTCTTGAGCATAGTTATAATTTAATAAAAGAAATAAAAACAAGAAATAAATTGGCTTATGAGTCATTTAAAATATTTTAAGGAAAGTCATTTTGATATTTAAACAAAGATAAATAAACCAACTTATTTTGTATTAAATTAAACAAAATGATTCCTTATTTAAATTATCATTAACAAATTAGGAATAAGTTGGGAATTGAAATGTTAAAATAATAAAAATGTTTAACCAACTCAAAAATTTAATCCTAAGGTTTTAAACTTATATAAATTGAAATTGTTAATTTTTAAACCAAAAAAGTCAACCTATTTTTAGGAAAACAGAAACCATAAGAAACTAAAAGATGTATATTTGCTTTATATTGAGGGCAATAAAAAACATATTTTATGATTCATGTATTTGTGGTAAAATAAAGAATAGACACTTTTAAATATGATTCTAAATGTATTATTGTACTTTGTATAAAAACCTATTATTATAAACTAAAAATTAATGTGATGAAAAAAACTACTCTACTAATTTTTTTATTTATTGCTGGGCTGCTTTCAGCGCAGACAACTAGCATCCCCGATCCTAATTTTGAGCAAGCTCTTATTAATTTAGGGCTCGATTCAGGAACTGTTGATGGTACCGTGCCAACAGCTAATATCAATAACTTAACAAGTTTAAATGTTTCTGACATGGGTATTAGTAATCTTACAGGTATAGGAGATTTTGTTGCCCTAACAAATTTGGACTGTTCTCTAAATAGTTTAAGCACATTGAATTTAAGTGCCAATACAGCAATTGAAATTTTAAATCTTTCTGAAAATGATTTAAACACATTAGACCTAAGTGCCAATACAGCAATTACAGATTTAGATCTTTCTAACAATAACTTCTCTACATTAAATCTAAGTGCTAATACAGCGATTACTACATTAAATGCTGAGGAGAATAATATAAACACATTAGATTTAAGCACCAATACAGCAATTGAATTTTTAAATCTTTCTGACAATGAATTATCTACATTAGATCTAAGTGCCAATACAGCGATTAAAGCATTAGATCTTTCTTACAATGACTTCTCTACATTAAATCTAAGTACCAATACAGCCATTGAAGAGTTATCGATTCATAATAATCTATTATCCGCATTAAATCTAAGTACTAATACAGCAATTATAGGATTAAGCCTTTCTGAAAATAGTTTAACCTCATTGGATTTAAGTGCCAATACAGCAATTATAGATTTAAATGTTAACAATAATCAATTAACATCATTGAATATAAGTGGCAATACAGCACTTACAACGTTACTTGCTGAGGAGAATCTATTAACATCATTGGATTTAAGTACCAATACAGCAATTACAGATTTATATGTTAACAATAATCAATTAACCGCATTGGATTTAAGTACCAATACAGCGATTACTACATTAAATGCTCAGCAGAATCAATTAACCTCATTGAACATAAGTGGAAATTCAGTACTTACAGATTTAAGTGTTTATGATAATCAATTAACCACATTAGATTTAAGTACCAATACAGCAATTATAAATTTAAGTGTTTATGAGAATCAATTAACCGCATTGAATTTAAGTGCCAATACAGCGATTACTACATTAAATGTTGATGATAATCAATTAACTTCATTGGATTTAAGTACCAATACAGCAATTACAGAATTATATGCTACACACAATCTATTAACATCATTGAATATAAGTGGCAATACAACACTTACAACGTTACATCTTCATCACAATCAATTAACCGCATTGGATTTAAGTACCAATACAGCAATTACAGAATTACATGTTAGCACTAATCAATTAACCGCATTGGATTTAAGTGCCAATACAGCAATTACAGATTTAGATGTTGAAAAGAATCAATTAACCGCATTGGATTTAAGTGCCAATACAGCGATTACTTCATTAATTGCTGAGGAAAATCTATTAACCTCATTGAATTTAAGTGCCAATACAGCACTTACAGAATTAAATCTTGAAGATAATCAATTCTCCACATTAGATTTAAGTACCAATACAGCGATTGAATATTTATACCTTTCTGAGAATCAATTAACCGCATTAGATTTAAGTACCAATACAGCAATTATAAATTTAAGTGTTTATGAGAATCAATTAACCGCATTGAATTTAAGTGCCAATACAGCACTTAAAAGTTTAGATGTTAACACTAATCAATTAACCACATTAGATTTAAGTACCAATACAGCGATTACAGATTTAGATGTTAACAATAATCAATTAGACGCATTAGATTTAAGTAACAATACAGCTATTGAATATTTATACCTTTCTGATAATCAATTAGACGCATTTGATTTAAGTGCCAATACAGCGCTTATTGAGTTATATATTAATGATAATGAATTAACCACATTAGATTTAAGAAATGGAGCCAATCAGAGTTTAACAGCTATGAATGCTACAAACAATCCTGATTTAACCTGTATCTTTGTGGATAGCAAAACCTATGCTGATACCAATTTTACAAATGTAGATGCTACAGCTAATTTTATGGAGACTGACCAAGAATGCTCCCTGAATTATACACAGATTCCTGATGCTAATTTTGAGCAAGCTCTTATTAATTTGGGACACGATTCAGGACCTATTGATGGTAAGGTGTATACAGCTAATATCAATGTCTTAACGAGTTTAGATGTTTCTAATACTAGCATTAGTGATCTTACAGGTATTGAGGATTTTGTGGCACTAACAAGTTTGAACTGTTCTAACAACAGTTTAACTACTTTGGATTTGAATACTAATACAGTACTTACAAGTTTAACTGCTAATAACAATCAATTAACCACATTGGATATAAAAAATGGTAATAATCAGAATTTTACAACGATGAATGCCACTAATAATCCTAACTTAACCTGTATCTTTGTGGACGACCATACCTATGCAAAGGCCAATTTTACCGATGTAGATGGTGCAGCTAGCTTTTTGGAAACTAAAGCTGAATGTGGTCTTTATACCACTATCCTAGATGCTAATTTTGAGCAAGCTCTTATTGATTTAGGACACGATTCTGGATCTGTTGATGGTGCAGTGCCAACAGCTAATATCAATACCTTAACTAGTTTAGATGTTTCTGTTAGTAATATTAGTGATCTTACAGGTATAGAAGCTTTTGTAGCATTAACAAATTTAGACTGTTCTGAAAACAGTATAACTACATTGGATTTAAGTGCCAATACAGCAATTACAGAATTATATCTATATAATAACAGTTTAACCACATTAGATTTAAGTACCAATACAGCGATTGAAGTTTTAGACCTTTCTATTAATCAAATCTTTTCATTAGATTTAAGTACCAATACAGCACTTACAGAATTAGACCTTTCTGAAAATCAATTAGACATATTAGATCTAAGTGCCAATACAGCGCTTGAAGAGTTAAGACTTCATGATAATCAATTTACCGCATTAAATCTAAGTAGCAATACAGCACTTACAGAATTAGATCTTGAAGATAATCAATTAACAACCTTAGATTTAAGTGCCAATACAGCCATTATAGAATTATATATTCAAGACAATCAATTAACATCATTAAATATAAGTGGTAATACTGCACTTACAGATTTAAATGTTAATAATAATAAACTTACCTCATTGGATTTAAGTACCAATACAGCACTTACAGATTTATATGTTGACCAGAATCAATTAACCGCATTGGATTTAAGTGCCAATACAGCGATTACTACATTAAATGCTCAGGAGAATCTATTAACCTCATTAAACATAAGTGGTAATACAGTAATTACAAAATTATATATTGAAAATAACCAATTCTCCACATTAGATTTAAGCACCAATACTGCACTTACACATTGTTATGTTAACAATAATCTATTAACCTCATTGAATTTAAGTGCCAATACAGCGCTTGTAGATTTAAAACTTCATGAAAATCAATTAACCACATTGAACTTAAGTGCCAATTCAGCCATTAAAGAGTTATTGATTAATAATAATCAATTAACTTCATTGGATATAAGTAATACGGATATTGTAGTATTAGACGTATCTAATAATCAATTAACCACATTAGATCTAAGAAATGGTTTAAATGATCTTATGAATGATTTTGTGTTTGATGCTACTAACAATCCTGACTTAACTTGTATCTTTGTGGATAGCAAAACCTATGCAGAAGCCACTTATACAAATGTAGATGCTACGGCTAATTTTGTAGAGACTGAAGCTGAATGTAATACTTTATCTATTGATGACGATGTATTATTAGAGAGTGATGTAGAAATTTATCCTATACCAGCAAAAGATGTTATTTATGTAAAAACAAGTTTGCCTACTACTAAACTTGAGATCTACTCAGCTTCAGGAAAAAGAGTTTATGAAACTACAAACTTCACTACTATTAATGTAAGCAAGCTTAATTCTGGTGTATATTTCATTAGACTGTATATGGAAAATGGAAGTTTTGTTAATAAAAGAATTGTAATAGAATAATTTTTTAACAAACTAGTTTTCATTACAATGTTATAAAAGCCTCTCTACTTTTAGAGAGATTACATAAAAAAAGGAGTAGGAATTAATTTTCTACTCCTTTTTTCTTTTTGTATATATTCTTATTTCTAGTAAATAAAGGAGTTTTAAAAAATTATAAAATAAGTAAACAGGATAAATTCAAAAGTCAACCTATTTTTAGGAAAACAGAAACCATAAGAAACTAAAAGATGTATATTTGCTTTATATTGAGGGCAATAAAAAACATATTTTATGATTCATGTATTTGTGGTAAAAAAAGAATAAACACTTTTATATATGATTCTAAAATGTATTATTGTACTTTGTATAAAAACCTATTATTATAAACTAAAAATTAATGTGATGAAAAAAACTACTCTACTAATTTTTTTATTTATTGCTGGGCTGCTTTCAGCGCAGACAACTAGCATCCCCGATCCTAATTTTGAGCAAGCTCTTATTAATTTAGGGCTCGATTCAGGAACTGTTGATGGTACCGTGCCAACAGCTAATATCAATAACTTAACAAGTTTAAATGTTTCTGACATGGGTATTAGTAATCTTACAGGTATAGGAGATTTTGTTGCCCTAACAAATTTGGACTGTTCTCTAAATAGTTTAAGCACATTGAATTTAAGTGCCAATACAGCAATTGAAATTTTAAATCTTTCTGAAAATGATTTAAACACATTAGACCTAAGTGCCAATACAGCAATTACAGATTTAGATCTTTCTGACAATAACTTCTCTACATTAAATCTAAGTGCTAATACAGCGATTACTACATTAAATGCTGAGGAGAATAATATAAACACATTAGATTTAAGCACCAATACAGCAATTGAATTTTTAAATCTTTCTGACAATGAATTATCTACATTAGATCTAAGTGCCAATACAGCGATTAAAGCATTAGATCTTTCTTACAATGACTTCTCTACATTAAATCTAAGTACCAATACAGCCATTGAAGAGTTATCGATTCATAATAATCTATTATCCGCATTAAATCTAAGTACTAATACAGCAATTATAGGATTAAGCCTTTCTGAAAATAGTTTAACCTCATTGGATTTAAGTGCCAATACAGCAATTATAGATTTAAATGTTAACAATAATCAATTAACATCATTGAATATAAGTGGAAATACAGCACTTACAACGTTACTTGCTGAGGAGAATCTATTAACATCATTGGATTTAAGTACCAATACAGCAATTACAGATTTATATGTTAACAATAATCAATTAACCGCATTGGATTTAAGTACCAATACAGCGATTACTACATTAAATGCTCAGCAGAATCAATTAACCTCATTGAACATAAGTGGAAATTCAGTACTTACAGATTTAAGTGTTTATGATAATCAATTAACCACATTAGATTTAAGTACCAATACAGCAATTATAAATTTAAGTGTTTATGAGAATCAATTAACCGCATTGAATTTAAGTGCCAATACAGCGATTACTACATTAAATGTTGATGATAATCAATTAACTTCATTGGATTTAAGTACCAATACAGCAATTACAGAATTAAAAGTTACACACAATCTATTAACATCATTGAATATAAGTGGCAATACAACACTTACAACGTTAAATCTTCATCACAATCAATTAACCACATTGGATTTAAGTACCAATACAGCAATTACAGATTTAGATGTTAGCACTAATCAATTAACCGCATTGGATTTAAGTACCAATACAGCGATTACTTCATTAAGTGCTGATAAGAATCTATTAACCTCATTGAACATAAGTGGCAATACAGTACTTACAGAATTAAATCTTGAAGATAATCAATTCTCCACATTAGATTTAAGTACCAATACAGCGATTGAATATTTACACCTTTCTGAGAATCAATTAACCGCATTAGATTTAAGTACCAATACAGCAATTATAAATTTAAGTGTTTATGAGAATCAATTAACCGCATTGAATTTAAGTGCCAATACAGCACTTAAAAGTTTAGATGTTAACTCTAATCAATTAACCACATTAGATTTAAGTACCAATACAGCAATTACAGATTTAGATGTTAGCACTAATCAATTAACCACATTAGATTTAAGTACCAATACAGCAATTACAGATTTAGATGTTAGCACTAATCAATTAACCGCATTGAATTTAAGTGCCAATACAGCAATTACAGATTTAGATGTTAGCACTAATCAATTAACCACATTAGATTTAAGTACCAATACAGCGATTACAGATTTATATGTTAACAATAATCAATTAGACGCATTAGATTTAAGTAACAATACAGCTATTGAATATTTATACCTTTCTGATAATCAATTAGACGCATTTGATTTAAGTGCCAATACAGCGCTTATTGAGTTATATATTAATGATAATGAATTAACCACATTAGATTTAAGAAATGGTGCCAATCAGAGTTTAACAGCTATGGATGCTACAAACAATCCTGATTTAACCTGTATCTTTGTGGATAGCAAAACCTATGCTGATACCAATTTTACAAATGTAGATGCTACAGCTAATTTTATGGAGACTGACCAAGAATGCTCCCTGAATTATACACAGATTCCTGATGCTAATTTTGAGCAAGCTCTTATTAATTTGGGACACGATTCAGGACCTATTGATGGTAAGGTGTATACAGCTGATATCAATGTCTTAACGAGTTTAGATGTTTCTAATACTAGCATTAGTGATCTTACAGGTATTGAGGATTTTGTGGCACTAACAAGTTTGAACTGTTCTAACAACAGTTTAACTACTTTGGATTTGAATACTAATACAGTACTTACAAGTTTAACTGCTAATGACAATCAATTAACCACATTGGATATAAAAAAATGGTAATAATCAGAATTTTACAACGATGAATGCCACTAATAACCCTAACTTAACCTGTATCTTTGTGGACGACCATACCTATGCAAAGGCCAATTTTACCGATGTAGATGGTGCAGCTAGCTTTTTGGAAACTAAAGCTGAATGTGGTCTTTATACCGCTATCCCCGATGCTAATTTTGAGCAAGCTCTTATTGATTTAGGACACGATTCTGGATCTGTTGATGGTGGAGTGCCAACAGCTAATATCAATACCTTAACTAGTTTAAATGTTTCTGTTAGTAATATTAGTGATCTTACGGGTATAGAAGCTTTTGTAGCATTAACAAATTTAGACTGTTCTATAAACAGTTTAACCACATTGGATTTAAGTACCAATACAGCAATTACAGAATTAGACCTTTCTGAAAATCAAATAACCACATTAGATTTAAGTAACAATACAGCGATTACAGAATTATATCTACATGAAAACAGTTTAACCACATTGGATTTAAGTGCAAATACAGCGCTTGAAAAGTTATTTGTTAGTGATAATCAAATAAGTGCATTGAATCTAAGTAACAATACAGCTATTACAGAGTTAGGTCTGTCTAATAATCTATTCATGACATTAGATCTAAGTGCCAATACAGCGATTACAAATTTATATGTTGACACTAATCAATTAACCGCATTGGATCTAAGTACCAATACAGCGATTGCAATATTAGATGCTAATGATAATCAAATAACCACATTGGATTTAAGTACCAATACAGCCATTACAGAATTAAATCTTAATAATAATAAATTAACCGAGTTAGATATAAGTGCCAATACAGCCATTACAAAATTAAGTGTTAATAATAATTTCTTAAGCACATTGGATCTGTGGACCAGTACATATCTTACAGAATTAGATGTTAGTAATAATAAATTAACATCCTTGGATCTAAGAAATGGTGTTAATCAGAATTTTACAACGATGGTTGCTACAAACAATCCTGATTTGAGCTGTATCTTTGTGGATAGCAAAACCTATGCAGAATCTAACTTTACAAATGTAGATGCTACGGCTAGTTTTATGGAAACTTTACAAGAATGCACTCAATTATATACACAAATTCCTGATTCCAACTTCGAGGATGTATTAAAGGATTTAGGTTATGATTCTGGAACACGAGATGGTCTAGTTCTAACAGCTAACATTAGTGGTGTAACGTCTTTAAATGTTTATAGAGAGAATATTAATTCTCTTGAGGGTATAGAGGCTTTTACTTCTCTTACCGAGTTAAACTGTATTGAGAACCATTTGACAGCCTTGGATCTGAGTAGTAATACAGCATTGACCTCTCTGTACTGTGCTGATAACAATTTAGATGCCTTAGACGTGAGTAGTAATACGGCACTAGAAGTATTGAGTTGTGGTGGCAACAATTTAGACGCCTTAAATGTGAGTAATAATACGGCACTAACAACTTTGAGTTGTAATAACAATAGTATAAATGCTTTAGATGTGAGTAGTAATACAGCACTAACAACTTTGAGCTGTGATAATAACAGTTTAACTGCCTTAGACCTGAGTAGTAACACGGCACTGACTGAGTTATACTGTTCTGATAATAGTTTGAGTACTTTAGATCTAAGAAATGGTGCCAATTCGAGTTTAACAGCTATGAATGCCACAAACAACTCTAGCTTAACCTGTATCTTTGTGGATAGCAAAACATATGCAGAAGCCAATTTTACAAATATAGATGCTACAGCTAATTTTGTAGAGACTGAAGCTGAATGTAATACTTTATCTATTGATGACGATGTATTATTAGAGAGTGATATAGAAATTTATCCTATACCAGCAAAAGATGTTATTTATGTAAAAACAAGTTTGCCTACTACTAAACTTGAGATCTACTCAGCTTCAGGAAAAAGAGTTTATGAAAGTACAAACTTCACTACTATTAATGTAAGTAAGCTTAATTCTGGTGTATATTTCATTAGACTGTATATGGAAAATGGAAGTTTTGTTAATAAAAGAATTGTAATAGAATAATTTTTTAACAAACTAGTTTTCAGTACAATGTTATAAAAGCCTCTCTACTTTTAGAGAGATTACATAAAAAAAGGAGTAGGAATTAATTTTCTACTCCTTTTTTCTTTTTGTATATATTCTTATTTATTGTAAACATAGGAGTTTCAAAAAATTATAGTTTTTGAATAAAACCCTACAACTGAATTAAAAACAGAAACTAAAAAACCATAACTTGTTCCTAACCCTTTTTCTTTCTATTCCCCCTTTAAACTTAAAGCAGCTAAACCTCATACACCAAACTAGCTTTTGAACATCCCCCCCTAATCATCAGTCAAATTTAAAATGTTCTAATTCCTAAAAAGTTTGCTACAAAAAAACATCATGCCTTAGGACAAAATAAAAATTACTAAAGGAATATCAAATATTTAAAAACCTATACTTCTTATTTTACTATCTTAACCACACTAATTTATGAGAGATATAATAGTTTAACTGTGATGAAATATTTTAAGACTTTAATCATATTATTAACTTCTATAAATATGTTTTGTCAAACAACTAAAGACTCTACATATATAGTGGACTTAAATAAAAAAATTACGCTTAAACTAAGTACTAGCAATAAAACCGAAAGCTTTTCGGTAAAAAGTCCACAACAAAAATTTGAACTTGCTCCAAATACAGAATTCATTACCAAACTAGGTTTTAATTATCGCTTTGTATCCTTTTCTATAAAATTACCCACAGAGTTTATACATCATTATAATCATGATCGTAAAGGAAAATCAAAACTATTTTCTTTTGATTTAGATATTTTTATAAAGCGTTGGCATCATTATTTATCATATAATAAAACTAAAGGATATTATATCACCAACACCAAAGATTTTATTTCTGATTGGGATCCTAAAACGGATCAATACCTTCAATTCCCTAATTTGCACTACACCGCAATTACAGGAATTAGTTCATATGTTATGAATCCAAACTTTTCTTTAAAATTTGTAACCAATCAAAATGAAAAACAGCTAAAAAGCACAGGTAGTTTTATCCCTTCTATTTCTTATCAATATTATATTATTGATGACAAAGAAACATTAACGACCAACAACTCAACTCAACAGTCTAAAACTCTTGAAATTGTTCCCGAAATTGGTTATCATCACACCCATATTCTTAAAGAGAATTTTTATATTTCTGGTGGAGCCATTGGAGGTGCTGGCTACAAAAATTTACAATTAACTACTCGTTCTTTAGATAACTCTATTCAAAGTACAAGTCATAATATCATTATGCAGGCTAAGGCCGAAATTGCAATGGGATATGATAATGAATACTTTTTTTCTGGATTAAAATTAGCCAAAACATGGAATCAGGAACTAAGAAAAAAATCTAGCACAACCTACTTTCATAACGAATTATTCTTTCGTTTTTTTATAGGATATAGATTTAAAGCTCCAAAAAAAATTGATACTTTCGTGACGCAAAAAATTTTATCTAAAATCCCTTTCTGATAAAATTTTTAATTCCCCTCTCCCCTTATTAAACCTTTATAATTAAATAATGTCTTAGAACAAAAAATATAACAAATGACAAATAAGTACATGAGAATTATCCACAGGTATTTAGGATTTTTTTTAATTGGAATTATGAGTGTTTACGCACTAAGTGGAATCGTTTTAATTTTTAGAAATACAGATTTTTTAAAGAACGAAACAACCATTCAACGTGAAATAGGAAAAAACATTCCTAACAAGGAACTTGGGAGAAGTTTAAGGCAAAAGAATTTTAAAGTTTTAAAAGAAGAAAACAACACTGTATTCTTTAAAAACGGAGAATATAATAAACAAACTGGAGTTGCCAATTATACTACCAAGGAACTTCCTTATGCTTTACATCAAATGACAAAGCTTCACAAAGCTAACTCTGACCATCCTTTATTTTGGTTAAACATATTTTTTGGAGTTTCATTATTATTCTTTTCTATTTCTTCTTTTTGGATGTTTATGCCCAAAACAGCAATTTTTAAAAAAGGAATGTGGTTTACTTTAGGTGGAATTGTTTTAACATTGGCTTTATTGTTTATATAAAACCAATAAGTATACATCATAAAAAAAGCCTTTACTTTCGTAAAGGCTTTTTTTATGATAAAATTTTTAAGACTATTCTTGATCTTCAAAAGCAGCCATAATTTCATTAGAAACTCCCATGTTAGAGAAACCTCCATCGTGGAATAAGTTCTGTAATGTAACTTTTTTGGTTAAATCAGAGAACAAAGTAATAGTATAATCTGCACATTCTTGAGCTGTTGCGTTTCCTAATGGAGACATTTTTTCAGCGTAGTTGATAAATCCAGAGAATCCTTTTACTCCGTTACCAGCAGTAGTTGCTGTTGGAGACTGAGAAATAGTGTTTACACGTACTTTGTGATCTCTACCAAAGAAATATCCAAATGAACGAGCAATAGACTCTAAATAAGCTTTATTGTCTGCCATATCATTATAATCAGGAAATACTCTTTGAGCTGCCATATAAGTTAAAGCTACAATTGATCCCCACTCTGCCATTGCATCTTTTTTGTATAAAACTTGCATTACTTTGTGAAAAGACAATGCAGAAATATCAAAACCTTTATGAGTAAAATCGTAATTGTTGTCTGTATAATGAATTTTTTTACGAACGTTTACAGACATTCCAATAGAGTGTAAAACAAAATCAATTTTACCTCCTAAAATCTCAACTGACTTCTCAATTAAGTTTTCGATGTCTTCTAATTTAGTAACATCCGCAGGAATTATTTCAGAACCTGTCTTTTCAGCTAATTCGTTAATTTCTCCCATACGCATTGCTATAGGGGCATTTGTTAAAACAAAAGTTGCTCCTTCTGCATGTGCAGATTCTGCCACTTTCCAAGCAATTGAATTAGAGTCTAAAGCTCCAAAGATGATTCCTCTTTTACCTTTTAATAAATTGTACATATGTATATGTTTAAAATATAGTGTTCTATAAGGGTTAATAGATTCGACAAATATAAGTTTTTCCTATTAAATACTTAACAATTGTGTAGCATGTTCTATTGCTGATTTAGATTTTTCCTTTCCACCTAACATTTCTGCAATCTCCTCTATTCTTTCATTAGTATCCAATGCTGTTAAATAACTCACAGTTTCTTCTCCTTCTACCTTTTTAAATACTTTATAATGTGTTTGTGCTTTTGAGGCCACTTGTGGTAAATGCGTAATAGTAATTACTTGCATATTTTGCCCCATAGTATTCATTACATCAGCAATTTTTGTAGCCACATCACCAGAAACTCCTGTATCAATTTCATCAAACAATATGGTAGGTAAACTCACAAATTTTGATAAAATCATTTTGATTCCCAACATAATTCTAGAAAGTTCTCCACCAGAAGCTACCTTTTTTAACAAACCAAAATCAGATCCTTTGTTAGAAGATAACAAGAAAGAAACATCATCTATTCCAAATTCTGTAAAATCTTTTACTGGCTGAATATCTACTAAGAACTGAGCATTTTCCATGCTTAACTTAGCTAAAACAGTTTCTAATTCTGATTTTAAATTAGCAACTACCTTTTTTCTATTGTTAGAAATTTCTTGAGCTATTTTTAATGTTAATGCCTTTTGCTCTTTTACCTTATTTTCTGCAGCAACTAATAAATCTGCAGCATCTTCTACTTGTCCTACTTTTTCTGCTAAATTTTCTCTAACCTTAATTAACTCTTCTAAAGAAGTAACAAAATGTTTTTTTTGCAAATCAAACAACAAACTTAATCTGTCATTTAAGTTTTCTAACTCATCAGGATTTGCTTCAACATTTTCGGCATGTTTTTCTAATTCAAAAACCAAATCATCTAATTCAATTTTTAAACTCTTAGCCCTTTCGTGCATTAAGGTATAATCCTCATCAAAAGGAGCAATTTTAGACAAAGCTACTTGTAATTGATTTAGTAAAGTTTGGGCTCCAATTTGTTCTTCGGTAGACACCTGTAAACTTTCAAACAAATAAGTTTTAATATCCTCTGCATGAGATAGTTTTTCTATATCAGCCTCTAAAGTTTCAATTTCATCAACCTCTTTTAGTTTTGCATTTTGTAACTCTTTAAACAAATGCAAATTGTACTCATATTGCTGCTGTGCCTCTTCTTGATTTGTTTTTAATACCGCTAATTCTTTTACTGCTTTTTTATACTTTTTATGTTCGGATTGATAAGTTTTTAAAATATCTAAATTACCTGCCAAAGCATCAACTACATAAAACTGATAATTTTTATCAGATAACGACCTAGTATTTTGTTGTGAGTGTATATCTAACAAATACTCTTTAAGTTCTTGTAAAGCTTTTAAATTAACTGGTGTATCGTTTACAAATGCTCTAGATTTACCATTAGGCAATAACTCTCTTCTAATTATAGTTAAAGGTTCATAATCCAATTCTAAATCTTCAAAAACTTGCTCTATTTTATAAGAACCAATTTGAAACTCAGCTTCAATCACACATTTTTTATCCTTATCCTTTAGGTTTGTCAAATCAGCCCTATTTCCAAGAACCAATCCTAAGGCTCCTAAAAGGATAGATTTACCTGCACCAGTTTCTCCTGTAATTACAGAATAACCTTTAGTAAAATCTATTTGTAATCTCTTGATCAAAGCATAGTTTTGAACAGATAATGAAACTAACATATATGTGATTTATAATTTATAAAGAATCTATTTGTCTCCACTTTTTAGAGTTGGTAGAGGAAACTCTTTTTAATACTGATATCAGTTCTGAAGTATCTACAGCCGAATTGTTTTTAAAGATATTTACAATTTCATCAGATTTAGCATCCATAAAAATTCTAATCATAAAACTATTAGGATTTTCATCATACATTTTTTCTAAAGGTAGTAATAACTGAATCATTCTTGATGCTGCTGATTTTTGATTGCGCTCAAAAACATCCATAATATCAAAATGATATTGATACACCAACTTTCTATAAGGTTCGTTAACCGTAGCCAACATTTGGTCTATTAAAGTAAAACGAGTAATATTTCCTTTGCTATTTTCCCAACCCAAATAACCAGATTGTTGTGACTGATTTGCAATAGTTAAGGCATTGTTTAAATAAGGGCTTCCTCCTTCTAAACTAAAAGTATCTACATACATCCCTAAAATAAGATATGCATAATAAGACATTACAGAAACCAAATTAGATTCAAATCCGTTTGGATTATAGTTTATAGGTTGAAATTCTGTATACTGAAAAGAAAAACTATTGTCCTTATAATTTAAAAGAGGACTGTAATAGGCTGAATTAAAAACAGGTCTAGAAGCTTGTACCTGAAGGGTTCCTGTAAAAGTATTTGTAGACTTTTGTTCTGTTAACAAAATAGTTACAGCACATTTAATTTTTTCGTGATCTTTAAACGCAACACTTGTCCATTGCGTTTGATTCATAAACTCCGTTAATGAATTTTCTAAAGTTTTAAATATCTGATTATTAGAAACCTGAATTTGATCTGCATTAACGGTTACATTGCAATTTAATTCTTGGGCTTTTACATTTGTAAAAACGAATAGAAAAAAACAGACAAATAATTGTTTATACATGTAACTTTTTAATAATAACTGTTAAAATATCTTGAGCAACTTCTGCTTTTGATTTCATCTCAAATTTTTGAAACTTAAAATCTTTATCAATAATAGTAATTTTATTGGTATCTGTTGCAAAACCTGCACCTTTATCTTTTAACGAATTTAATACAATTAAGTCTAAATTTTTACGTTCAATCTTACCTTTTGCATTTTCTTCTTCATTGTTGGTTTCTAAGGCAAAACCTACTAATAACTGCTTTTCTTTAAGCTGTCCTAAAGATGCTAAAATATCTTTTGTGGGACTCAACTCTATATTTAAAGCAGCATCTTTCTTTTTAATTTTTTGATTGGCCACATTAGCAGGCTTATAATCTGCAACTGCTGCTGAACAAATGGCCACATCCATTTCTTTATAATATTGATGACAAGCAGAGTACATATCTTCTGCACTAACTACATCAATTCTTTTTACAAAGGAATGTGATATTTTTTGATTTGATGGACCACTAACTAAAATAACTTCTGCTCCTAAATTTGCTGCACATTTTGCAATTTCAAACCCCATTTTACCAGAAGAATGATTTCCAATAAAACGTACAGGATCAATAGCTTCGTATGTAGGACCTGCAGTAATTAATATTTTTTTACCCTTAAGAGGTAATTTAGACTGAATGTCTTTTTCTATAAAAGCAACAATATCTTCTGGTTCTGCTAATCTTCCTTCCCCCACCAATCCACTTGCTAACTCTCCGCTAGTAGCAGGAATGCAAATATTACCAAAAGAAGTTAATTTTTCTATACTTGTTTTGGTAGAAAGATGTTGATACATATCCAAATCCATAGCCGGTGCAAAATACACAGGACATTTGGCTGATAAATAAGTTGCTAAAAGTAAGTTGTCACAAACACCATTGGTCATTTTAGCCAATGTATTTGCTGTAGCTGGAGCTATAAGCATTATATCTGCCCAAAGTCCTAAATCTACATGATTATTCCAAATAGCATTCTCATCTTCTTCATTGTAAAAAGTAGAATGTACTGGATTTTTAGATAAAGTAGAAAGTGTTAACGGTGTAACAAATTCTTTAGAAGCAGGTGTTTGTACAACTTGTACTTCTGCACCTGCTTTTATAAATTGTCTTACTAAATGAGCCGTTTTATATGCTGCAATACCTGCACTAACACCCAATAAAACTTTTTTCCCACTTAATATACTCATAGAAAATTAGTCTTGTTCTGGTCTTCTGTGGTAAATTTTTCCTTCTAACCACTCCTCTACTGCAATAGCATGAGCTTTAGGTAATTTTTCGTAGAATTTAGAAACTTCAATTTGTTCTTTGTTTTCAAAAACCTCTTCTAAACTATCGTTGTAAGTAGCAAACTCTTCTAATTTATCTACCAACTCCTTTTTTAAATCACTACCAATCTGAGTAGCCCTTTGAGATATAATTGAAATCGCCTCGTAAATATTTTGTGTTGGCGCTTCTACTTTTGATTTGTCATAAGTAATTGTAGACAAAGGAGCTTCTGTTTTTTTGTAATCCATGATTTTTATATAATTATCTTAACTATTTTGTTCTTGTTTTGGCTGACTTTCTTTTAACAATTTATTGTATAAATCATCAGCTTCTTCTAAATATTCTGAATTTGGAAATGCTTTTTTATATCTAGTATAAACTTTTATTGCATCTTTAATTCTATCCTCTTTTTTATAATATATACTATTAATTCCTAATTCGTAAGCAGATTTAAACTTATAAAACATTGCTTGCTCTTTATAAGTAGTTCCTAAATAATCTAAAATTACATTATCAAAAGCTACAATAGCAGACATGTAATTTCCAATTTTATAGTATTGTTTAGCTATTTCAAATGCTTTGGTTTCTAGCTTATAACTTAATTCTTTAATTCTATTATTGGCATCAGTAATTTTTTCTGAGTCAGGGTTTTTATCTATAAAACTCTGAAAAGCTTCCATCGCCTTTTTAGTATCAGTTTGATCAATACTGTATTTTGGTGATAAGTTAAAATAGCTTTCTGCAATTTGAAACTGAGCTGTTTCTAACTCTGTACTTTTAGGAAAGTTTCTGATAAACTTTTCGTAATAATAGATTGCAGTTGTATAATCTTTAACGTTAAAATTACCATCTGCCAAACGATATACTACAACCTCTTTTTGTGGTTTACTTTCATAAGCCGGTAAAATAAGTTCAAATAAACGATTAGATTTCTCATATGATCCTTGTTTATACAGATCATTTGCCATAACATATCGTTCTTCAGAAGTTCCCTTGTTTAGCACTTTGTTATATTTACCACACGATGCTAACAGAACTACTGTTAAAACTAAACTTAATTTTACACTTCTTAACATAAATTATATTTTACGATGCAACGTAGAAAGATTCTATAAATTGCCTTAATTCTCCTTGTAATTTATCTGTAGCTTTTACCAACGGCAACCTTACACTACTATTACAAAGTCCTAATATTTCTAATAATGATTTAACTCCAACTGGATTTCCTTCAGAAAAAATTAAACCTATACTCTCTTGTATTCTATATTGAGTTGCGAATGATTTTCTTGCTTTATCTAACAATCCTAATCTAATCATATGGCTAAACTCACTTGGAAACGCTTGCCCAATTACCGATATCACTCCTGCTCCTCCCGCCAAAACAATTGGCAATGCTATCATATCATCTCCTGATATTACTAAAAAATCTTTAGGAACTAACTTTATTAACTTTAAAGCTTGATCCATATCTCCTTTAGCTTCTTTAATTCCAATAATGTTTGGAATTTCAGCCAACCTAACTACCGTTTTTGGTGATATATTAGAGGCTGTTCTTCCTGGTACATTATACAAAATAATACCCACAGGACAAACTTCTGCAATAGCTTTATAATGTTGATAAATACCTTCTTGTGTTGGTTTATTATAATATGGTGACACTGATAAAATAGCACTTATTCCATCAAAATTAGTGTTTTTAATATCTTCTACTACAGCACTTGTGTTATTTCCTCCTATTCCCAAAACAATTGGTAACCTCCCTGCATTTGTATTGATGATGGTAGTCTTAACTAATTCTTTTTCTGCATTGGTTAAAGTAGCTACTTCTGCAGTAGTTCCAAGAACTACCAAATATTCAACAGCATTATCTATCTGAAATTCCACCAACTTTTCTAAAGCCTGAACATCTACATTCCCATCTTGATCAAAAGGAGTTACCAACGCAACACCTGTACCCAAAAAAATACTCATCTTTTACTTTTAATTATGCTAGCCTGCAAATTTACTATTTTATTTACATAAAATCCACACAAATAAACAGAGTTACACAATTGAATGTAATAATTTAACATAAATAAAAAATGAGTAGTTTTTTTTAGCAGTACAAATACTTAGTTTTACCAACCTCTAGAAAAAGTTTCCTTTGTTCCATTTAGGTTAACAACTACTAATTTATTAATCTTTTCTGAAGATTTCACCATACTTTTAACCTTATCAACATCAGATAATGCATCTACATTAATATTGTTAATTGATAAAATTACGTATCCTGGTCTTATTCCTAATTTTTGTAAATCATTATTATTAATTTTCTTAACCAACAATCCACCGTTTACCTCTAGTTTTTTCTTATGTGCATCGGACAATGTTCCAAACTGAATTCCAAAAGCTTCTGTAATTAAATCATTAATCTCTGATAATTTTACTTTAAGTGTTTTTTCTGACCCATCTCTATCTACCGTAACAATTACTTCTTCTCCAGGTCTTTTTGCTGTTAATTGTCCCACCAAATCAGCAAATTTATGAATGGCAACATTATTTACTTTTGTAATAACATCTCCTTTTTCTATTCCTGCTTTATCTGCTCCAGTATCTTTAGAAACATCAGATACATAAACTCCGTTTACATCCTTTTCCGCATCAATAGAAACTCCTAAAACAGCTCTTTTTACCATTCCGTTTTCCATTAAATCTTCTACCACTCTCTTTGCGATGTTTGAAGGAACTGCAAAAGAATACCCCACAAAAGATCCTGTTTGAGATGAAATGGCTGTATTAATTCCAATCAATTCTCCTCTTGTATTCACCAATGCTCCACCACTATTCCCTGGGTTTACAGCAGCATCTGTTTGAATGTATGATTCTATTCTATTATTCCCTCCTAAATCTCTTCCTTTAGCACTAATAATACCAGCTGTTACAGTAGAGGTTAAGTTATATGGATTTCCAACTGCCAAAGCCCATTCTCCAATTTTAGTGGCATCAGAATCACCAAAAGTTATATAGTGTAAATCTTGTGCGTCAATTTTTAACAAAGCAATATCTGTAGCCTTATCAGTACCTATTAATTCGGCTTTATACCTTTCCTTATTATTTAATACAATTTCTAAATCTGTAGCATTATCAATTACATGGTTATTTGTAATAATATATCCATCAGGAGAAATTAACACACCACTACCGGTTCCTACTTTTTTATACTCTCTTCCTCCATATCCTTGTCCAAAAAACAATTGTGCAAGCGGATCTTGCTGTACCCCAACAGAAGTATTGGTTACATGGACAACAGCATTTACAGTAGCTTCTGCAGCAGTAGTAAAATCAACAGCACTTTCTGCAGCTACAAGTTTTGAATTATTTGTATACACCGGAAAGTGATTTACCGCCTGTGTTTCTGTTTGATTAACTTGTTCTTTTTCGGGGCTAATTAAAGTATTATATAGGGTTAATGAAATAAAACCTCCTAAAAGAGCAACAATAAATAATTTAATATTTTGTTTCATGATTACTATATTTTTTATGATACAAAATCAAATTTTCAAAAACTATGCCAATGGAATTAGGGGCTTTATCAAACCTGTCAATCTTTCAGTCCAAACAAAGCGTATAAAACTGATTCTAAAACAGATAGCAACAAACTAAATAAAATAGCAATACCAATTCCGTTTACAGTAAACCCAGGAATTAAAGCATCGGCTATATTAATAATTATCGCATTAATAATCAGCAAAAACAACCCTAAGGTTAATACTGTTATAGGCAGTGTTAAAATAATTAAGATAGGTTTTACCAATTAGTTTAAAATACTCAAAATTAAAGCAACCCAAACAGCCGTTCCTAAACTAGCTACTGCTACCCCAGGTAACAAATTAGCAATTAACACTACAGCCAAAGCATTTACTAATAATTGAATGATTTGTTTCATCTTTTTTTTATTTAAAATTACAACCTATTTAAACGAAACACAAAAATCTGTTCAATCTATTCTGAGTTTTACTAGAGCTCCTATTTTTCTTTGTATTTTTGTGTCATTAAAAATTTAGAAATGGATATCACTTTTTATAAATACCAAGGAACCGGAAATGATTTTGTTGTAATAGATAATAGAGATCTTAGTTTTCCTAGAGAAAATACAGATTTAGTGCATTTTTTATGTGACAGACGTTTTGGTGTTGGTGCTGATGGATTGATGTTGTTAAACCCTTCTGACAAATACGATTTCACTATGGTTTATTTCAATTCTGACGGAACTGAAAGCACCATGTGTGGTAATGGTGGACGCTGTTTGGTTGCTTTTGCTCACAAACTTGGGGTTTTTGAAAAAGAAACCACATTTGATGCTATTGATGGTTTACATTATGCTACTTATAACGATGGAATTACCAACTTACAAATGATTGATGTAAACAATGTAGAAGTTTATGAAAACCACTGTTTTTTAAACACAGGTTCTCCACATCATGTACAAATGGTAAACAACATTGGAGCTTATGATGTTAAAACAAATGGAGAAAAAATTAGATATGGCGCTCCTTATTTTCAAGAAGGAACCAATGTAAATTTTGTAGAGTCATTAAATAATGATAAATTTAGAGTAAGAACCTACGAGCGAGGTGTTGAAAATGAGACACTTGCCTGTGGTACTGGAGTAACAGCCGTAGCTATAGCTATGTACGAACAAAAGCAAACTACTAACACCAAAATTCCTTTAAAAGTTGAAGGTGGTGAATTAGAAGTTTCTTTTGAACCTACTGAAAATGGCTACAAAAATGTGTTCCTAAAAGGACCAGCAACATTTGTATTCAACGGAAATATCAAATATCATGGGAAAGCTAACAGGTAAAAACATCAGATTACGTGCTCTTGAGCCAACAGATTTAGAATTTCTATACAATATAGAAAATAATGAAGCTTACTGGGAAGTAAGCAATACTCAAACGCCGTATTCTCGTTATATCCTGAAGCAATATTTAGAAAATGCACATTTAGATATTTATGAAGCCAAACAATTACGTTTTGCTATAGAAACCAAAAAACATGAAATTGTTGGTATGATTGATTTATTCGATTTTAGTCCTCAACACCTAAGAGCTGGTGTAGGTATTTTAATCGATCAAAATCATCAACAAAAAGGCTACGCTACAGAAGCAATAAAACTTCTTAATAAATATGCATTTTCTTTTTTAAACCTTAGACAGTTGTACGCTAACATTACAACAGACAACAAAAAAAGTATTCAATTATTTGAAAAATTAGGATACCAATTAGTTGGTATTCGTAAAGACTGGATTTTTAGCAATGGAAAATTTAAAGACGTTGCTTTTTATCAGTTAATTCACCCTTCTATTTTACATGAAAAAAACATATTATAGTCTAGGAGTTTTTAGCCTAGCAATTACCATTATAGCAATTTATTTCTATAGTATTATCTATGGTTCACAAATAAAGCACAATACTAAAATCTATATAAAATCAACTGATTCACTCCCACAAGTCATCAATGTTTTAGACACCATTTGCCAAGACATAAGTGATGTTAAAATTGTAGCCTCTTTAAAAAAATACAACCATATAAAACCTGGAATGTATCTTTTAAAGGAAGATATGAATGCTAGTGACATCATCAACTTATTACGTAGTGGTAAACAAACTCCTGTTAAAGTTACGTTTAACAATCAGAACTATGTTGAAGATTTAGCAGGACGATTATCTCATCAAATTGAAGCAGATTCTATTAGTATTTTAAATAGTCTAACAAACCCTGACTTTTTAAAACAACAAGGTTTTACACATAAAACAGTATTAAATATGTGTATGCCTTATACTTATGAATGTTACTGGACCATTTCACCAAATCAATTAAGAAGTAAATTGCTTAATGCTTACAATAGATTTTGGGACACCAATAGAACCGAAAAAGCTAATAAATTAAACCTGACTAAAAACGAAGTAATTTCTTTAGCCTCTATCATTCACAAAGAAACCCAACACAAACCCGAAAGAAAAAAAGTAGCAGGAGTTTATTTAAACAGAGTAAGAGTTGGTATGCCACTGCAAGCTGACCCTACAATAGTGTATGCCATTAAGGAAAAATACGGTAGAGATACTGTTATCAAACGAGTATTGAGAAAAGATTTAGAAATCAACTCACCATATAATACTTATAGAAACAGAAACATTCCACCATCTGCTATTGCCATGCCAGATATAGATGCTATTGATGCTGTACTAGATGCTGAAAGACACTCGTATTATTATTTTTGTGCTAGTCCCGACAAATTAGGAACACATAATTTTGCTAAAAACTTAAGTCAGCACAATAGGAATGCAGCCGCTTATCAACGTTGGTTGAATAATCACAGAATACACAGATAGAAAATTTATTGTAAAAACAGTTCTCGACTTCGCTTGAACACCTCTTAAACTAGATCATCAAGCGGAGTTAAAAAAAGTTCAAGTATAAACGGACTACTTCTAGTGAACACTAAATTAAGCGTGAATAATAAAAATGGCTGGAATTTTATGAATTTCAGGTTTCTGATTTTTCCATTCAGCCACAGTGAAAGTTCTAATATACTCTGATGGCATAGTAATATCTGCAGCAATACAAAGTTTAGTAGATGGAGATAAAGTTGCTTTTAAATCATCTAACATTTTGTGATTTCTATAAGGTGTTTCTATAAAAATCTGTGATTGTTTATGATCTTTAGACAAACGCTCTAAACGTTTGATTTCTCTTTTTCTATCTCCTTTATCAATTGGTAAATAACCATTAAAAGCAAAACTCTGTCCATTCATTCCAGAAGCCATCATGGCCATTAAAATAGAAGATGGACCTACCAATGGAATAACACGAATTCCTTTCTTATGCGCTAAAGAAACTACATCTGAACCAGGATCAGCTACAGCAGGAACTCCCGCTTCTGACAACAAACCTATAGATGTTCCTTCCATACAAACATCTAAGTATGAATTTACCTCTACTGGGTCTACATACTTATCAATTAATTTTAATTGTAAACTAGGTTGAGATTTGGTTGGAGTAATTTTTTTTATGAATCGTCTAGCAGACTTTTCATTTTCAACAATAAAATGAGTTAAATTTTCTACCACAGACTTTACAGAAATAGGCATCACCTCTAATGGTTCGTTATCTCCTAAAGTAGTTGGTATTAAGTATAAATTTCCTTTCATTTTATGATTTAATTTTATTGATGATGACCTCGCAAGCCTCATCTAACATTTGATATACGTGCTCAAAACCATTGTCACCACCATAATAAGGATCTGGAACAGAAACGTTCTCGCCAGGTAACAGTTCGTTCATAATCATAAAAACCTTAGCTTTTTGAACATCATTTTGGGCTAAAGCTAAAATATTTCTATAATTAGATTCATCCATCGCGTATATCAAATCAAAAGTATCTAAATCAGAAACTTCTATTTTTCTAGCTCTTTGATCAGTAATATCTAATCCGTGATTTTTTGCTACAGCTATAGATCTTGAATCTGGCAAATTCCCAACATGATATGCTCCAGTACCAGCAGAATCAACAATAATATCCTGACTTTGAACTTTAGATTTAAGAATACCTTCGGCCAAAGGAGACCTACAAATATTACCCAAACACACCATTAAAACCTTTGTCGGGTTCATAATTTAAAATGATAATTTTTTAGAAATATCTTCTACATATTTCTTAAACTGTTTATCAGTCGCTGTTAAATTATCAACTGTTTTACAAGCGTGTAACACGGTAGCATGATCTCTTTTTCCTATTTGAGAACCAATACTTGCCAATGATGACTTGGTTAACTTTTTAGAAAAATACATAGCCAACTGTCTTGCTTGTACAATATGACGTTTTCTAGTTTTAGATTGTAATGTAGCCAAATCAATTTCAAAATATTTAGAAACTACTTTCTGAATATAATCTACCGAAACTTCTTTTTTGGTATTCTTTACAAACTTATCTACAATGGTTTTAGCCAAAGTAAGGCTAAACTCTTTTTTGTTAAATGCCGATTGAGCAATTAAAGAAGTAACCACTCCTTCTAATTCTCTAACATTTGTTTTGATGTGCTTTGCTATAAACTCAATTACTTCTTCTGGCACTTCAACACCATCTCTGTACAATCTATTTTTTAAGATATTAATACGAGTTTCGTAATCTGGTGCTTGTAACTCAGCCGATAATCCCCATTTAAAACGAGACAACAAACGTTGTTCTATATCTTGCATATCCACAGGAGCTTTATCAGAAGTTAAAATCACCTGTTTTCCATTTTGATGCAATTCATTAAATATTTGGAAAAACGCATCTTGAGTTTTTGTTTTCCCTGATAAAAACTGAATATCATCAACAATTAACACATCTATCATTTGATAGAAATGTAAAAAATCATTTCTATTATTATTCTTTAATACAGCATCACCATATTGTTGAATAAACTTTTCCGTAGAAACATATAAAACTGTTTTGTCCGGATATTTATCTTTTACTTGTACACCAATAGCATGTGCTAAATGTGTTTTACCTAAACCAACTCCTCCATAAATCATTAATGGATTAAAAGAAGTACCTCCTGGTTTATTGGCCACAGCCATTCCTGCAGACCTACCTAAACGGTTAGACTCCCCTTCCATAAAGTTTTCAAAACAATAATTAGGATTTAAGTTAGACTCTACCTTAACTTTTTGTAAACCCGGAATGATAAAAGGATTCTTTACCTCTCTACTTATATTTTTAGACGGAAAGTTTACATTTTGAGGTTGCATTGGGGCACGATTAGAACTCGGAATCTTTACTGTTTGGGGTACTTTACTACTATAAGAATTTTCTAATCTTACATCATAAAGCAAACGAGCTTCTTTACCTAACTCTCTAACAAGTGCACTTCTTAAAATTTTCACATAATTTTCTTCTAAAAACTCGAAGAAAAACTTACTAGGTACTTGAATTGTTAACGCTCCTCCTTCTAATTTAACCGGGACAATTGGCTCAAACCAGGTCTTAAATCCAACTGGCGTAATATTATCCTTTATAAATTCTAAGCAAGCAGCCCAAACAGTCTCAGCAGTTTTAATCATTGTATTGTTATGCACTTTAGTTTTGGTTAGTTTTCAGTTTAAGTTTAATTTCGCTAAAAATCCCTTTAATAATTGACCTATATCAAACTTTAAAAAGTTGACCTACATCAATGTAAATTTGGTCTTCTAGGGGATTACAAAAGTGTGAATAAAATTCATTAAAAAAAAATGGAAAGGGTATTGTATTTCATGTTTTTTTTACCTACCATAATATATATTTTTAAATAACAAATGATTACTAAAAAAACCGAACTAAGAGTACGATATTCTGAAACAGATCAGATGCAATATGTACATCACAGCAATTATGCCAAATACTTTGAAATCGCTCGTATTGAATGGCTTAGAGAGGCTGGAATCTCCTATAAAGAGATGGAAGAACAAGGAGTTATGCTACCTGTAGTAAACCTTATTACTGAGTTTAAAAAACCTGCTAAATATGACGATGTTCTTACTATAAAAACTGCGATAAAACAGATTCCCACTGCTAAGATAATTTTTACTTATAAAATATATAATCAGAATGAGGAATTGTTAACAACTGGAGAGTCAACTTTAGTGTTTGTTGACATGAAAAAAAATAGACCAATTAAATGTCCTGAGAATATTTTAGAAATCATTTTAAATCAAAAAGATTAATCTTCTTTTTCATTTATAACTTCAACACATCTTAAATCTTCAAAAGATTGAATTACGGTGTCAAAAATAGAGATTGGAGAAAGTAAAATAAATTGGCAATCTAAATACATTTCTTGATGTTGAATTTCTAAGTCATAAGTTTTAATTAACCTCATAACTTTATCAACATGTTCATAGGTACTTTTAATAGTAAAGGTCTTTTTAATTATTTTCTCCTCTATAGTTGCAACTGCCAAAGTTTCTTCGGCACAAGTTCTATATGCTTTAATCAAACCACCTACTCCTAATTTAACACCTCCAAAATAACGAACCACAATTAACAATACATTGGTTACTTCATAAGATAATAATTGCCCATATATAGGCTGACCAGCAGTATTACTTGGCTCACCATCATCATTTACCCTATAAGTCAATCCATCAAAACCTAAACGATAAGCATAACACCAATGTCTAGCATCGTGATATTGTTTTTTAATATCTTCTAATTTTTCTTTTACCTCTTCTTCACTAGTCACAGAAAACAAATACCCAATAAACTTACTCCCTTTTTCTTTGTAAAGCGTCGCTTCTACAGGTTTATCTATTGTTTTATATGTTTCTATTTGTGATTTACTCATACTGCAAAATAAAGTACTATAATGGCTAAAAAAGACATTCCTAACCCTATATAATTTTGTTTACTCAATTTCTCTTGATAAAGAAATAGCCCCAAAAGTACTGAGACCAAAACAACTAATAAATTATTTACTGAAAAAATTAACGAAGTTTCATAATTGGGTTGAGACAATGCTTTTAGGAAAAAATAAATAGAAAAATAATTTGGCAAGCCTAAAACCAAACCACCGATACAACTCTTTATAGATATTTTAAGATTCCCCGTTATTTTTTTTAACAAAAGTACCGTTACCCCTATCAATCCACAAAACAAAAAAAGTGAAGTAGAAAACAAATCTAAATCACCATGAGAAACATAGTATGCTTGCATATGATTAATGATTGCATCAGCCAAACCACTTCCTATAAAAATTAAAAAAGGAAAGTACCATAAACGCTTATCAAACTTTTCTATTCCTTTCTTTTTAGAGGTAAACCAAACCCCTAACAAAGCCAAACCAATCCCAAATAACTTAAGAAACCCCGCATTTTCACTATACAATACTATTCCAATGGCAATTGGAATAACCACACTCATTTTATTAGCAACAGTCATTACAGACAGCCCTCCTTTTTGGGCTGTTATGGCCATTAAATTAAATATGATGATAAATAATGTAGAAATTGACAACGCCCCCCAAACCCAAGATTGAGTGATTAGATTTGAAACCGAAAAAACCGATTTACTATGCAAACATCCTATTGAAAAAGCTATAAAATAACTCACCACAATAGCTTGTAAATTATCTAGCTGATATCTTTGAAATTCTTTAATCGTTAAAAAAACAGCGGTAGTAAAAAGAATACTTAACAGTAAATAAATCATTGCTTGTTTTTGTAGTGTTTTACAGTATTAAACCCTAATGTAAAGTTTTTTTCAACGTTTATTTTTAGTACTGGAGCACTGACTCCTGTTTTAAACTCTTTATCTCCTACAAAAACAAAAGCTTCATCCCACAAATTCTCATCAATAAAAGTTTCTAACAATTGCTTACCGCCCTCTACCAAAACAGATTGTATTTTTTCTTTGTATAAAACCTCCATGATTTGAGGTAACATATTTTTAGAAAAATCTATTTTTTCATATTGAACCTTATCACTATCAGCCTCTTTTTCTGTAAATATGATTGTTTTTACTTCTCCATTGTAAAGTTCATAATTACTAGGAACTCGTAAATTTCTGTCTATTAAAATTCTTATTGGCGAAACACCTCCGTAAGACCTGGTATTTAAATTTGGATTGTCTTTTAAAGCAGTATTGGTTCCCACCATAATAGCATGTTCTTCTGCCCTGATTTGATGTACTTTTTGTTTAGACAAATCATTAGAGATCCATGTAGGTTTGGCATCATTTATATGATTAACATCTCTAACTTTATCAATAAAACCATCTTGGGTTTCTGCCCATTTTAAGATGATATAAGGTCTTTTTTTATTGTGATAAGTAAAGAATCTTTTGTGTAATTCTAAACACTCCTCTTCTAACACTCCAACATGTACTTCTCTACCCGCTTTTAATAAGATCTCAATTCCCTTACCTGCCACCGCAGCAAAAGTATCTACGCATCCTATGTAGATTTTGGGAATATTTTTAGCCTCTATTAAGTTTGCACAAGGAGGAGTTTTTCCATAATGCGCACAAGGCTCTAAAGTAACATATAGGGTAGATTTACTCAACAAATTTTCATCAGTCACACTATTAATAGCATTGACTTCTGCATGAGGGCCACCGTAAGCACTTGTATAACCTTCTCCTATAATTTTCCCATCACAAACAATAACTGCTCCTACACATGGATTTGGATAAGCCAGTCTTGTTCCTTTTTTTGCCAAGGAAACAGCACGTTGCATGTATGTTTCGTGAGTAGAAAGCATTATTTTAAAATTTTAATTTTATCGTTGAATTGAATTGGATATTCTTTTTTTACCAAAAACTTTTTAAAAGTTGCTTTTCCATCAAACTTCACCGCTACTTCGTTAGTCAAAATACTACTTAAAATAGAATTTAATAACCCTTTTTTAGAATCAAAAATTTGACCGTAAGACAATTTAATCTCTAATGGCACTTCAAAATCTTTTCTTGATGGCACCTTTACTTCTTGATTTTTTAAATCTCCTAAATCAATATCATTTACCACTGCATGTAAATCACTCAAAGCAATTTTACCTCCTACTCTATTAGGGTTGTTAAACCTTAAACCAGCTTTTATAGTAATGGAATCATTAATAATTTTAGAAACATTTACTTTTCCTACCCCAATATATTCTGGAGCTTTTAAATTAGAACAAGAAACAGCAAAGGCTACACTAATAAAAACGAATAATAATTTTACGAACTTCATATTTGTATATTTGTACTCGCAAAAATATCAATAAATAAGCCAATTAATGACTTTACTCTCATTTAAACAAAAATTATATACTCATTTAAAAAGTCATTATCCTAATACAGAGTTAGATTCTTTTTTTAAAATTATTTTAGAAGACGTCCTTCATCTCTCTAAAATTGATTTTGCTTTAGATCCCAACAAATTCATTTCTGATGATAAAAGTATTTTAATTGATGATATTATTATTGGTTTAGAACAACAAAAACCCATTCAGCACCTAATTGGTTTTACGGAGTTTATGGATTTAAAATTCATAGTAAATGAACATGTTTTAATTCCAAGACCAGAAACAGAGGAATTGATTTATTGGATGTTAAATGATTTTTCTAACATCCAAAACATAGATATTTTAGATATAGGAACAGGATCTGGATGTATTCCTATTACTTTGGCAAAAAATTTAAACAATGCCAATGTAAATACAATTGACATCTCTACTAAAGCCATACAAACAGCTAAAGAGAATGCTAAGGAAAATAAAGTCAGCATCAATTTTATCCATCAAGATATTTTACAAGCTACACAACTCCCTCAGCAATATGATGTAATTGTAAGCAACCCTCCTTATGTTAGAAATCTTGAAAAACAAGAAATGCAAAAAAATGTATTAGATTTTGAACCACATTTGGCTTTGTTTGTAGCTGATGATGCCCCTTTAATCTTTTACAAAAAAATAGCCGAGTTGGCCAAAGTATCATTAAAACCTAATGGAGCTTTGTATTACGAAATCAATCAATACTTAGGACAAGAAACGGTTGAATTATTAAAAAACATCGGCTTTAAAAACATCGAACTAAAAAAAGATATGTTTGGGAATGACAGAATGATTAAAGCTTCTTTTTAATAAATAAGTAGTCAGTACAAAGTATTAAGTAAACACATACAAACTGAGTACTCAATACTTTGTACTTAACACTTTTCACTTTAAACTTTTCACTTTATCACTCTTTAGTTTACTTTTGCAAAAAACTTTCACATGCGTATAGACATTATTACCGTATCGCCAGAATTAATCAAAAGTCCTTTTGAACACTCTATTATGAAAAGAGCACAGGAAAAAGGATTGGCAGAAGTTCACTTTCATAATTTAAGAGATTATGCTATTAATGATTACGGTAAAATTGACGACATGCAATTTGGTGGAGGTGCCGGAATGGTGTTGATGATAGAACCTATTGATGCATGCATCAGTAAACTAAAAGCGGAAAGAGAATATGATGAAATTATTTACATGACTCCAGACGCTCCGACTCTGAATCAACGCACTGCCAACACCCTTTCTTTAAAAGAAAACATGATTATTTTGTGTGGGCATTACAAAGGTGTAGATCAACGAGTAAGAGATCTATTTATCACCAAAGAAATATCTATAGGAGATTATGTATTGAGTGGTGGTGAATTAGGTGCAGCTGTTTTATGCGATACTATTCTTAGGTTAATTCCAGGAGTTTTAGGAGATGAAACCTCTGCCTTAACAGATTCTTTTCAAGATGATTTATTATCACCTCCTGTATATACTAGACCTGCAGATTACAAAGGACATAAAGTTCCAGAAGTACTTACTAGCGGAAACTTTCCTAAAATTGAAGAATGGAGAGCAGATAAAGCTTATGAGCTTACGGAGAGAGTAAGACCAGATTTATTAGAAGAATAAAAAAAGCGGTTTGAAATTTCAAACCGCTTTTTTATTCTAATTTAGTATATTTTTATTTTAATCTTTTCAATCCTTCTTTATTAGCTCTTAGTAAAACTGCTAATTTAATATCCAACTCTGGGTCATTCCCTAAAATATTAACAGTTTCGTTTGGATCATTATCTAAATCATACAAATCCTTATATCTTACTGTTCCATCAGCAGTTACCCACTCTGTATATCTATATTTTTCGGTACGCATAGAATACCCATAAGCACCAGCTCTTTTGTATTGAGTAATCGCTGTTTCTCTCACTGATTTTTTCTCACATTTTAACACTGGCACCAAACTTTTTCCTTGTAAATGTTTAGGTGTTTCTAATCCAGCTAAATCACATAAAGTTGGAAAAATATCTAAAAACTCTGCCAATGATGATGTTTTAGCAGATTTAATTCCAGGCGCCTTAAAAATTAATGGCACTCTGGCAGCCTGTTCCATAGTAGTGTGTTTCCCCCACATTCCATGGTCTCCTAAATGAAATCCATGATCTCCCCATAATACAATAATAGTATTATCTGCTTGACCTGTATTTTCTAATGCATCTAAAATATTCCCTAACAAATTATCTATATAAGAAACACAAGCAAAGTAACCATGAATCAATTCTCTTTGTTGAACCTCTGTTAAAGATTTCCCTAATTTATATGGCGCATAAGGAAGTATTTTTCCTCCATCCAAAGGAGTAGGATTATAACTTAATAGCTCGTTGTTTTTATTTAAAATATATTTTGCATCTGCTCCTTTAGGAACCGTTTGAAAAGACTCTAATTTAAACTTACTTTTATCATACATATCAAAATATTTGGTAGGTGCAATAAATGGCAAGTGCGGTTTTTTAAATCCTATAGCCACAAAAAATGGTTTTTCTTTATTCGATAGTTTATTGATAAATTCAATTCCTTCTTTAGCAGTTTGACCATCCGTATGTTCTTCATCATTATCTCCAATAGCCATTGTTGCTAAATGTCCATCAGGATGTAAATGCTTTCCATGTGGTGTACTATAAGGAATAGACCAAGATTCTTTATCATCTTCCGTTTTACTTTCTACACATCTTGGATCGAATATCTTACCTCTAGCAACAGTTTCGTATCCATTGTTTTTAAAATGCTGAGCCAATGTTAATGCATTTGGATTGACATCACGCATTTTTGTTTTTAAATTCATTACTCCATTTACCTCTGGCCTTAAACCCGTCATCAAACTAGCCCTTGTAGGTCCACAAACTGGGTATTGACAGTATGCTTTTTCAAAAGAAACTCCCTCATCCATCAATCTATCAAAATTTGGAGTGATTGCCTGATCATAACCATAATCATGTATTAATGGTTTCATATCATCAATAGCAATAAACAATACATTTGGCTTCTTTTGTCCAAAAGAAACGCTAGTAATTACTAGCAAACATCCTAATAAAAATCTATTCATTTTATTTATATATTTATAAAATTTGTGTGATTAATTCAACAAACTAAAAGTAGATAAACTACCTTTTATATAGGTTCACTAACACACCAATTAGGTTTCATTTTTAACTAATCACTAATAAAACGAGTTCTTCTTGTTTTTTTTCAGAAAAACCACTCATATTTATTTTTTTGTTATTATTTTTGCAGTCCTGAATTAACCTCTGACGAAACTCGTGAATGTTGTTTCAGATAACAACCATTATAAAATTATATAAAATGGAATCTTTAGTAAAATTTGTACAAGACGAATTTGTAGCAAAAAAAGAATTACCAAACTTTAAAGCAGGAGACACTATTACTGTGTACTACGAAATTAAAGAAGGGGCTAAAACAAGAACTCAGTTCTTTAAGGGTGTAGTTATCCAAAGAAGAGGTAGTGGAGCATCAGAAACATTTACAATTCGTAAAATGTCTGGAACTGTTGGTGTAGAGCGTATCTTCCCAATCAACTTACCAGCTATTCAAAAAATCGAATTGAACAAACAAGGTAAAGTTCGTAGAGCTAGAATTTACTACTTTAAAGAACTTACTGGTAAAAAAGCAAGAATTAAAGAAGTTAGACGTAAATAATCTCTTTTTATTCTTAACACCTAAAAGCTCAATACGTTTGTATTGGGCTTTTTTCATAAAAAATAGCACAGCTTTTATAAAAGGTGTTATGTTTTTAACACCCTGTTAAAAAAGATAATATTATTAGTACATTTGCAAAACTTTATAAACTTACTAGTTTATAATTTTAGAAACTCATTAACAATTTTTAAAGAATTAAAATGGCAACAGAAAATTCAAAAATCATTTATACACTTACAGACGAAGCACCTGCTTTGGCTACGTATTCATTATTACCAATCATCAAAGCTTTTACTAGCAAGGCTGGTATAGAAGTTGAAACTAGAGACATTTCTTTAGCAGGAAGAATATTAGCTAACTTTCCTGAATTCTTAACTGATGATCAAAAAATTTCTGATGCTTTGGCTGAATTAGGAGAATTGGCTAAAACTCCTGAAGCAAATATTATCAAATTACCTAATATTTCTGCTTCTATTCCTCAGTTACAAGCTGCTATTAAAGAATTACAAGATAAAGGATTTAACATTCCTAACTATCCTGCAAACCCAGCTAACGATGAAGAAAAAACCATCAAAGCTAAATATGCTAAAGTATTAGGTTCTGCAGTAAACCCAGTATTACGTGAAGGAAACTCTGACCGTAGAGCTCCAAAGGCTGTTAAAAACTACGCTAAGAAAAACCCACACTCTATGGGGGCATGGGAAAAAGATTCTAAAACTCACGTAGCTTCTATGGAGGCTAATGATTTTTATGGATCAGAGAAATCTACTACTATTGAAAACGCTACAGAGTTTAAAATTACTTTTAACGGATCTGACTTAAAAGGATTTGCTCCTTTACAAGCAGGAGAAGTTATTGACTGTTCTGTAATGAGTATTAACTCATTAAAAGAATATGCTGCAAAAGAAATTGCAGATGCTAAAGCTAACGGTGTATTGTTGTCATTACACATGAAAGCTACCATGATGAAGGTTTCTGACCCTATTATTTTTGGTGCTATTGTAGAAGTTTTCTATAAAGATGTTTTTGAAAAATACGCTGATTTATTTGCTGAATTAGGAGTTACTGCAACCAATGGTTTAGGTGATGTATATGCTAAAATTGCTGGACACGCTAAAGAAGCAGAAATAAAAGCTGCTATTGAGGCTGTTTACACTACTTCTCCTGATGTAGCTATGGTAAACTCAGACAAAGGAATTACAAACTTACACGTACCTTCTGATGTAATTGTAGATGCATCTATGCCTGCTATGATTAGAACTTCTGGTCAAATGTGGAACAAAGACGGAAAACAACAAGATACTAAAGCTTTAATTCCAGATAGATGTTATGCTGGAGTTTTCCAAGCAACTATCGATTTCTGTAAAGAAAATGGTGCTTTTGACCCAACTACTATGGGAACTACTCCTAACGTAGGATTAATGGCTCAAAAAGCAGAAGAATACGGATCTCACGATAAAACTTTCCAATTAGAAGAAGCTGGAACTGTAGAGGTTGTTGATAAAAACGGAAACGTTTTATTATCTCAAGACGTACAAGCAGGTGATGTTTTTAGAATGTGTCAAGTAAAAGATGCTCCTATTCAAGACTGGGTAAAGTTAGCTGTTAACAGAGCAACTGCAACAGGAGTTCCTGCTGTATTCTGGTTAGATGAAAACAGAGCTCACGATGCTGAAATTATCAAAAAAGTAAACAAATATTTAGGAGATCACAATACTGATGGATTAGAAATTTTAATCAAATCTCCTATTGAAGCGACTAAATATACATTAGAAAGAGTAAAAGCTGGATTAGATACTATTTCTGTAACAGGAAACGTATTGCGTGATTACTTAACAGATTTATTCCCTATTTTAGAATTAGGAACTTCTGCTAAAATGTTATCTATTGTACCATTAATGAATGGAGGTGGATTGTTTGAAACTGGTGCTGGAGGATCTGCTCCTAAACACGTTCAACAATTAATTGAAGAAAACTACTTACGTTGGGATTCATTAGGTGAATTCTTAGCTTTAGCGGTTTCTTTAGAGCACTTAAGCGGAAGATATAACAATCAACAAGCTCAAGTATTAGCAGATACTTTAGATGCGGCTACTGGTCAATTCTTAGACAATGACAAATCTCCTACTCGTAGAGTTGGTGGTATTGACAACAGAGGTTCTCACTTCTACTTAGCATTGTACTGGGCACAAGAATTAGCTGCTCAAGATAAAGATGCTCAATTAAAAGAAATCTTTACTCCAGTTGCTGAAGCTATGGCTCAAAACGAAGCAAAAATTGTTGAAGAAATGATTGCTGCTCAAGGAAAATCAGTAAATATTGGAGGTTACTACAAATTAGATCAAGAGTTAACTTTTGATGTAATGAGAGTTAGTAAAACTTTAAACACTATTATTGACGGAATTGCTTAATCGTTAATAAATTAAAATATTAAAAACCTCACTAATTAAATTTAGTGAGGTTTTTAGTTTAAGAATATTATTTAATATTTAAATGCTATTACTATATTTAGTATCAAAATACCAAATTTAAACTATTATGAAAACCGGGGCTTTATTAACCATTCTTGTATGTGAATTACTAATTTTAATGATGATGTCTGTAGACATACAATCTAGCTCACTTAGCTTTGTAAGCACATTGGTTGTTGTAGTAATTGTAGCTTTTTCTTTTTCTGCATTGTTACAAAATGTAAAAAGTCTTGCGAGTAGTAAAAAATACGGAATCAGTGGCCTTATAGGTGTGATTGCTGGATTATTTTATTTTTGGTGGGCAAGCAAACACTTTGAAACTATAGTAGGATGGTTAAAAACCTACGGATTGTATTTTCTATTTATCATGATTTTCATCTGTGCCTTGTTTTTATATTCTTATAAAGGAGATAAAAAAGAACCGAAAATTTAAAACTAAAAAACGCTTAAAAAAACTCTCAATAAAAATTATTGAGAGTTTTTTTTATACCCTTTGATAGATTACAACCTTTTACCATACTGAGTATTAACACAGCCTAAAACAAACCATTTATAACAATAAATTAGAGATATTGCTTTTTCCAAATTCTAATAAAATAATACTCAAATCTTTCCATACATAACCGCTTACTAATTTATAAAGCTATAAAAAGAACAGATATACTATTTTTAAAAAAAAAAATATGAAAAAGAAATTATTTACCTATTTACTTACATTATTAACATTAACAGCGTTTTCACAAAAAATTGTAGAAAACCCTGATTATGGACTAAGCACACTACCAGGTACTATTAGCAAAATTGAAATATTAGACAATGAAACTATTCTACATTTCCATTTAAAAACAACGCCTAACTCAAAATATAGTATCCCTAAAAAAACATATATACAAGACCTAAATAGCTCTGATAAATTATTTATTACCAAAGCAGAAGGGGCTAGAATATCTAAATGGGAAACCGTGTCAGAATCAGGAGAAGCAGATTACACATTATACTTTCCTAAAATAGATAAAAATGTAAAAACCATTGAGTTTGGAGAAGCAAACAATGGTGGTAGTTGGTTTGTTTATGATATTGTTATTGAGGCCGATGAAAATGCCATCACCCCAAAAGATCTTTTAGGTAATTGGTTTAAAACAGATGGTAGTAACTCGTATACATATAGTTTTAACTCTAAAAACGTTATAGCAGATAAGGAATTATGGAACTATAAATCTGTGAAATCTAAAAAAAATAAATACACACTAGTCTTAGAAAAAAATGGAGCAGAAAAAACTATTAACGCTAAGTTAAATAAAGATGGTACCCTAACTGTTAAGGAAGATAAAAACAAAAAAGAAACCTACAGTAAAACCATTGTTTATAATATTAACTACCATCCCGAAAATAATGAAGGATTAAAAACGCCAGATTTTAAATTAGGAACTGCTACCTATTCAGGAATCATCAAAAATTACACTCCTAAAATTGGTATTAAAACAGGGATGGTCTATGTAAATAATTCTTTTACAGGAGAACAAGAATCACATCTAGTTAAAATTGCCGAAAACGGAACATTTTCAATTGATTTTCCTATTACACATCCTCAATTTGTGTTATCTCGCGTCTTTAACAACAATCAATACATTTTTGTAGCACCAGGAAAAGAAACTTTACACATCATAGATAGTCGTAAGAGTTTTTTTATGGGTGATTTGGCACAAATCAATACAGATATAGAAAAAATGAAAAACATAAGAGTCTTAGGAATTACTCAAGAGATTCGTAAAAATATTTTACAAACCAACCCTTTAGATTTTAAAGTTATCATACAAAAACAACAAACAGAAGCTTTACAACAATTAGAAGAACTAAGTAAAACTACTTTTATCAGCAATAAAGGATTAGAGTTAAAAAAATTATCATTAAAATATCAGGCATTAACAGGTATTCTATCTTATGGCATGTATTCTAGCTATGCAAAAAGAAACCTAAAACCCGAAGAGTTAAAAGACCTTCCTGAATATAAAATTGATAAAAATTATTTATCAGAAATCACTCCTGATGTTTTAAATAACCAAAAAGCCATCATGACTGAAGGTTATGGACATTTTACTAACTACTTTACTCACTTAGAACTCTTTTCTAACGATGGCAAAGATCATATTGATACAGACGAAATTTTAGCATATTTAAAAAATCAAAATTTAGAGGTCTCTCAAATTTATATTGATGCCTTAAAGAACAAAAATCTTTTAAATACTCCCGAAAAACAAGAAAGAGAAAATGAGTTTAACAAAAAATACAGAATAAGACTTAATGGTTTTCTAAGAGCAAACAGTAAGGCGTACAATAAAATTATAGAAGAAAACCCGAATAAAGATCCTTTACAAGTTTTAAAAGAACAACTTAAAAAGGAAGGAAAATTAAGTTCTTTAGATGAAGAACTACTCATTGCTGCAAACAACAAAACTACTCCTGAAGAAAAAGCTGCCGAGAAAAAATTCCAAGAAAAATACGGAGAAAATCTAAAGGAATTCTATAGCAAATATTCTAAAAACTTAACTTTATTTTATAGCCAGAGATATATTAAACGCAGAGTAAATAAGATGAGAAATGTACTAAACATAGATCAATCTTTTGTGTTTAACATCGTTACACTTAGTGGCTACGCTCAGTCATTACAAAGAAATATGGTTCCTTATACAGATAAAGAGATTAGTACTATTAAAAAAGAAATCACAGACCCTATTATTGCTCAACAAATAGAAATTGTCAACAATAATATAAAATCTACCATAGAAGCCAATAAAACCAAAACAGGTTATCACGTAAATAAAATAGATAAAAACGAAGGAGATGAACTATTTGAATCGATGATTGCTAAATTTAAAGGAAAAGTAATTTATGTAGATTTTTGGGCTACATGGTGTGGACCTTGTATTTCTAGCATCAAAAAAATTGTTCCTCTTAAAGAAGAAATGGCAGATAAGGATGTAGTGTTTTTATACATCTCTGCTCCTAGTTCACCAGAAAACACTTGGAAAAACATGATTCCAAATATTAAAGGTGAACATTATAGAGTAAGTAATGATGAATGGAATTATTTAACTGATAAATTTAACATCCGTGGAATTCCTCACTATGCTTTGGTAAACAAAAAGGGGGAATTGGTAAACCCAAAACTTGGACACAATAATAATACAGGGATTAAAAAAATATTAGAAACCGAGTTAAATAAATAAAATATCTATAAAGATGTATTCATAAACTAAATAAGGATGTGTAAACAAACACATCCTTATTTTTGTTTAAAACTTATTGCTTTTGCCGTATTCATTTACAGAATAAAAAAGGAATTGATAAAAATATTTATTATGTTAGATTTTAGTTTTTTAAAATCTACCTAAAAGTTTATGCAAGACTTAAAAAGAAAAGTTGGTGTTTTAGGATTAAGTGCCAATATTATTAACACCATTGTAGGAGCAGGAATATTTTCTTTACCTGCAATTGTTGCTGCAAGTCTTGGATCGGCTAGTATTTTTGCCTACTTGTTTTGCGGAGTATTGGTAGTTTTAGTAATGCTTTGTTTTGCAGAAGTTGGAAGCAAAGTTACTTCTTCAGGAGGAGTATATGCCTATTTACAAGCTGCTTTTGGCCCTTATTTTGGTTTTTTAACTGTCATTCTTTTTGCAATATCTACCATTTCTGCAGATGCAGCGGTTACCAATGCTGTGGCAGATGTTTTGGGTTCTATTTTTCCTTTTTTTAAAGAACCATTGATCAGAATTTTATTTTGTTTTCTTGTCTTTTTTGGATTAGGCTACATCAACGTAAGAGGTGTTAAAGAAGGAATCAATCTTGTTAAATTTATTACCATCACCAAGCTCATTCCCCTACTCCTATTGGTTTTATTCTCTTGGGGAAATATTTCAATTTCATCACTAACTATTGAGGCTATTCCCAATATTTCAACCATAGGAAAAGTTTCTTTATTATTATTTTTTGCCTTTCAAGGAGCAGAATCTGGATTATCTATTAGCGGAGAAGTCATCAACCCTAAAAAGAACATCCCCAAAGCCATATTTATAAGTATTACAGGTGTTTTAATACTTTATATCTTAATTCAGACCGTGGCACAAGGAGTCCTTGGAGATTCACTGCCAAATTTTAAAGAAAACCCATTGAGTGAAGTTGCCAAGAACATTGTAGGTCCTATAGGATTTACTATTCTAACCATTGGAGCCGCAATATCTATGTTTGGATATTTAAGTAGCGAAATATTAAGTATTCCTAGAGTTTTATACGGAGCCGCAAAAGACAAAGTTTTGCCTGTTGATATGCTAGCAAAAATTCACCCTAAATTTAAAACTCCTTATATTTCCATTATAATCTATTCCTTTTTAGGTTTTGTTTTTGCAACCCTTGGAGGATTTGAACAATTGGCAATCTTTTCTAGTGCAACAATCCTATTGGTTTATCTAGGAGTCTCCTTATCGGTTATCAAACTAAGAAAAGATAAAACTAGTGATGAAAATAATTTTAAACTTCCGGGAGGTTATCTAATTCCTATTTTATCTTCTTTGGTAATTGCCCTTTTACTTGCTAATTTATCTCTGCATGAAGTGACTAGTATTCTCGTCCTCATCCTTGTATTATCTATTATATACTTTTTAAAAAAACATCAATTAAAGTAAACAATCATTCTATTAATTTTTTAACAACGTATTCTTTTTTGACCTACATTCGGTAAAAATTTATGTCGATAGAACGCAAAGTAAAATTGGTAGAAAACTTATTTTACCAATTAGAGCAACAAACGGCTCAATTTCAAAAAACATCAGGCATAGACTGTGTTGCTGGTTGCGGAAAATGTTGTACACATCCAGCTATTGAAGCTTCTCCTTTGGAATTTTTACCATGGGCTTTTCACTTATTTTTAAACGATGAAACTGAAAAAATGCTCGATACAATAAATGAAAAACAATCTCCTACTTGTTTATTATACACACCACTTTCAATTATAGATTCAAACAGTGGTAGCTGTAGCAATTACAAATACAGAGGTTTAATCTGTAGATTGTTTGGTTCTGCCGCCAATACAGATAAATATGGAAAACTAAGGTTAACTACTTGTAAAATTATAAAAGAAGGACAGGTTGATAAATATAATAATACTGCAGAAGCAATCAACCATGGGTTGTCTGTACCTGTTTTTACTGATTATTATATGCAATTAAATCAAATAGATTTTCACTTAGGAAATCAAATACTACCTGTAAACAAAGCCTTAAAAATAGCCATAGAAGAAGTATTACAGTATTATGCCTACAGACCTTTTCCTAACAAATTAAAAAAAATAGCTTAACCTTTTTTGACATTCTACTATTGTTGAAAAAAAATGTATCTTGTTATTAACTGAACTAACAAACTATGAAACTTATTTATACGTACATCGTACTTTTATTTTTATGCTTTTTTAATACTTTTAGCTTTGCTCAAGACAAAACTACAGCTACAGACAGTATTCAAAAATCTAATGATAGTATTGCACAAAACAACGATTCTATCAACCTTGCTTTATTAGATAGTTTTAATAAAAAACTGTTTGAAATTCAGCAAAAAAGAGAAGCAGATTCTATCAAAAAAGTAGAATTAGAAAACACTTTAAAATCTCTTAAAACCACTGATAATCTTCAAAAAGAAGAATTATTAAAACAGTTAAAAGAAATTGAACAGAGTGAATTGGATAGAATTTCTGAAAAGAAAGCTAGAATTGATGCTTTAAGAAAAACGGCTAAAGGATTTCCTGTTATTGGAGTTTTACAAGATACTTTATTTGCTATTTACACAAAAATAGGATCTTCTACACCTAAAGAAAGAGCCAACAGTATTTCTAAAAAAATAGAAAACTTATACAATGATGATTTCTTGAATATTGAGGAAATTCAAGTAATGAAATATGAAAATAGTTTTGATATAGTCTATAGAGAAATTATCATCATGAGTATTTCTGAAGCCGATGCTATTTGGTACAATCATACTATAGAAGACACTGCAGAAAGATTTAAAAACACTATTAAAACTGCTATTTCTACCGCCAGAGAAGAAAATAGTTTAAAAAAATTATTAATCCGTATTGCCTTAACCTTAGGGGCTATTTTAATTACATGGCTAGTTATCAAATTTGTAACTCGTATGTTCTTAAAACTTGATAAAACCATTACAAAAAACCAAGAAAAATGGTTAAAAGACATTAAGTATAACGATTATGTAATTGTATCTACCGAACAAGCTTTGGTGTTGGTTTCTTATTTGGTAAAAGCTTTTAAAATTATCATTTATGTAATTCTACTATACATTACACTCCCTATTATTTTTAGTATTTTCCCTTTTACTAGAGACTGGGCTGATAAATTATTCCGTTTAATTTGGGATCCTTTTACAAATGTTATAAGCAGTATTGTTTCCTTTTTGCCCAATTTATTTAGCATTGCTGTAATTTATTTTGTGATGAGTTATTTCATCAAATTTGTAAAGTACATCTTTAATGAAATTAAAAACGGTAAATTAAAAATCAATGGTTTTCACGAAGACTGGGCCATGCCTACTTTTGGAATTGTAAAAGTATTATTATATGCTTTTATGGTGGTTCTAATTTTTCCTCACTTACCAGGAAACGATTCAAAAGTATTTCAAGGAGTGTCCGTTTTTGTGGGTATATTATTCTCTTTAGGATCCTCAACAGCAATTTCTAACATGGTAGCTGGTTTGGTAATTACTTATATGCGTTCTTTTAAATTAGGAGATAGAATTAAGTTTGGAGATATTATGGGTGATGTGGTTGAAAAAACATTATTGATTACTCGTTTAAAAACCGTTAAGAATGAAATTATTACTGTTCCAAACGCTACTATTTTAGCAAGTAACATTATCAACTACTCTAGTATTGCAGATGAAAATGGATTGATTTTACACACTACAGTAACTCTTGGTTATGATGTGTCTTGGAAATTGGTTCATGAAACGTTAATTGAAGCTGCTCTTAGAACAGAAGCCATTTCTAAAATCCCAAAACCTTTTGTATTACAAACAAGTTTAGATGATTATTATGTTTCTTATGAGTTAAATGCTTATACAAAAATTGTAGCCAAACAAGCTGTTATTTATTCTGAGCTACACCAAAATATACAAGACGCTTGTAATGAAAAAGGAATCGAAATTTTATCTCCACACTATAGAGCTTCTAGAGATGGAAATATGACTACCATTCCAAAAGATTATTTAGACAAGGACTACAAAGCTCCTAGCTTTAATGTAAATATTCATAAAGATGGACCAAATAACTCTTAACGATATATTATTTAATCCTGTTGCTGGAAAAATTGCTTTTTCTATTCTTGGTATTAGTCTTATTTGGATTATTATTAAAACCATCCAAAGAAGGCTTATCCTAAAAATCAAAGAAAATGACAATAGGTATAGAGCTAAAAAATTCAGTGGTTTTGTTGGTTATTTTTTATCTATTCTTTTAATAACTCTTGTATACAGTAACAAACTTGGAGGTTTAACTGTTGCTTTTGGAGTAGCAGGTGCTGGAATTGCTTTTGCTTTACAAGAAGTAATTGCTTCATTTGCTGGATGGCTTGCCATTGTTTTTGGAAAATTTTACAAAACCGGAGATCGTGTCGAACTTGGTGGTATTAAAGGAGATGTTATGGATATTGGTGCTTTAAGAACCACTATTATGGAAACAGGACAATGGATTCACGGAGATCAATACAATGGTAGAATAGTTTTTGTAGCCAATAGTTTTGTTTTTAAAGAGCCCGTATATAACTATTCTGGAGAATTTCCTTTTTTATGGGATGAGTTGCTCATTCCTATTCAATTTGGATCTGATTATAAAGGTGTAGAAAAACTATTGTTAGAAATTGCAAAAGAAGTGATTGGAACTTTGCCTGAAGACTCTAAAAAGAAATGGCAAACCTTACAAAACACTTACAAATTAGAAAATGTACAATACGACCCCATGGTGTCTGTAAACATTAATGATAGTTTTGTTGAATACACTTTAAGATATGTAGTTGATTATAAAAAAAGAAGATCTACAAAAACAATTCTAAATTTTAAAATTCTTGAGGCAATTGAAGCCAATAAAAACACTATTGATTTTCCTACAAACTCATTAAACATTGTAGGTTTTCCTAAATAAAAAAAGCCCTGAATTTCTTCAGGGCTTTTTTTATTTACACTTGTTTCTCCAAATAATGAAAATCTATGTGATATTGATTTTTTAAATCTTTTATCTTGTTGTTAATGTCTTTGGTATCTACTTTTTTGTTGTTTTTAGACCCTACCAACATTACATTTTTTCTAGTGTGTTCATTAGAAATAAACTCAAACACCTTAGTACTATATTGATGTTTTTCTAAGATCAAAGCACGAATGGTATCGGTAATCATTTCGAACTGGCGCTCTTTAAAAATTCCATATTTTAATAATGGACTCTCCTGCTCCACTCCTTTTAATTGTTGACGAACTTGTTTATGACAACACGGAGCACAAATTACCAAACTAGCATTGGCCACAATTCCTTTAGCAATGGCATCATCGGTAGCGGTATCACAAGCGTGTAAAGCAATTAAAATATCAATCTTTTTGTTGTCGTAATCTTGAATCAATTTGTTTTCAAACTGTAAATCTTCAAAACCACATTTTTGGGCTACATCATTGCAGTACTTAACCAATCCATCACGCAACTCAATTCCTGTTACAGAAACTTCTTTATGCCTATCATTTTTTAGATAATCGTACAAAGCAAAAGTCAAATACCCTTTTCCTGATCCCATATCAACAATCTGAATCTTTTTAGGCAATTTTACTCCGTTGATTAAACTTTCAATGATTTCTAAATACTTATTAATTTGGCGATATTTATCAGCCATTTTAGGAATAACATTTCCTTCTTTATCCGTTACTCCTAAGTGAAACAAATAATCTCTATTGGCCGCACGTTTCTCTTTAGGTCTATCGTGGGTTTCTGGCAATTTATGCGTAAAACTAGGCGCTACTTTTTTAAGAGTGATGACTTTCTTTTTAGATACAAAAACCTGAATATCATCTGGCAATGTAAACACCACTGCAGAACGAAAGGTATTCATTAACAAATCTGCCATTTGCTCTAAAGCTTCTTCCATCGAAAAATTCTTTACCACATCGTTTGTTTTATTACGATAGGTAAATTGAAATTTTTGTTCGTTTTGAATGGTTACCAATCTAATATAGATGTTCCTCAACCCATCATTTTTTCTGATAGGCTTACTAAATGTCATCTTTACAAACGTATCTGCTACAATACTGCTTTGAATCTCTTCAAAAAGCGCTTTAAATTCTTCCATAAGGCAAAACTAAGCTTTAATTAAGTGATACTAAAATAAACTATCCACAGAAATTATCATTCCAAAATAATTATGTATTTTCGCGAAAAATTTAGAAACCTAATTTATTGAAAACAAAACGATTAGACTTTATAGACATTGTTAGGTCTGTAGCTATCATTATGATGTTAGAGGGACATTTTATGACCCTGAGTTTACAAACTGTTTTTCGCAATCCCGAAAACCCTATTTACGATTTCTGGAAATTCTCTAGAGGAATTACAGCTCCTTTATTTTTATCTATTTCTGGATTGATTTTCACCTACTTATTGTTAAAAAACAAAATTCAAGGTTGGAAAAATCTAAGAGTGCAAAAAGGTATCAAAAGAACTGGTGTTTTAATCCTATTAGGCTACTTGTTACAATTTAACTTATACACCTATTTTTTTGGAGGAAGACCATTGTTTACAAGCTTAACACAAATCTTTCATGTATTACAATGCATAGGAACCTCTTTGTTTATTTTAATTAGTATTTACCTATTAAACCACTATATTTTAAAAATATCATTAGGTGTTTTATTAGCTGGATTGGGCTTAATGGTCATTATTATTTCTCCAACTATTGCAGAATTAAACTATAATAATATTCCTCGTTTTATAGAAAATATTTTAATTGTTAGCAAAGATCATTCTTTAAACACCTCGGTATTTCCTTTATTTCCTTGGTGCGGTTATGTATTTTTAGGTGGAGCTTTAGGGAATTTAATCTTCAGGTTAAAAGACAAAGCCAATCATTTTGTTTTTCCTTTTGGACTTATTGCTTTAGGTTTTTTCATCAAATACCTTACCTATCCTATTTTAAGTGGAATTCAATACTTACCTGGTTTTAACCGTTTAAAACCATTTCAATATGAATACGAACCTATTCGTTTTTCGCAAGTATTAATTTTTATTGGAATCATTATTTTGGTTCAGAAAATCATTTTAAAATTAAAAGCCTCCAAACAATTACAAATGCCTCCTTTGGTATTTCAGGTATTGCTTGCAGTAAGTTTTGCTTTAGGATGTTATTCTTTTACTTTTCCGTTAAAAAATACATCACAAAACATTATTGCTTATACTTTGTTTTTTGTCCCTATTGTAATTACCCTTTGGAAATTAACAGGATGGAATTACAAAACCTTTTTAAACATCGGACAAAATACTTTGTCTGTTTACGTGTTACATGTTATTCTTTTGTATCAAGGTTTTTTTGGATTTAGATTTGGTAGTTATATAAAAGACCAATTAAATCCGTTTTTTGCCATAGCTGGAGCCATTACCTTTGTTTTCTTCTTTTTGGCCTATACTCAATACGAACCTATTTTGATATACCAGCTCAATCGCATGAAGCTTAGATACAAAATATTTAAAAGAAAAAAACAATACAAAACCAGTACAATATAAGGGCTTTGCATTGTTAAAAATCTTTGAAAAATACCTCCTTTAAAGTCCCCAATTTTATCTAAATTTGCGCTTTAAGTAAAATTTGAACAAACTTCATTGATAATGATATTATTCTTTCAAAAAAATACGACTGTTTTTGCAGTACAAACTTCAGCTCAATCTCCTGAAAACATTCAAAAACTAGAATGGTTATTTGGAAATGCAAAACAAATAAATAGTGACAATCTTGAAGGTTTCTTTATAGGACCTCGTAGAGAAATGATTACTCCATGGAGTACCAATGCTGTAGAAATTACTCAAAACATGAGTATTACAGGTATTGAAAGAATTGAAGAATTCACAGTGGCGGCATCTAAAGATGCTACAATTGATCCGATGTTACAAAAAATGTACGAAGGATTAGACCAAGAAACTTACACTATAAACGTAGCGCCACAACCTATTTTAGAAATTGATGACATCAAAGCTTTTGATGCTCAAGAAGGATTGTCTTTAAGTGATGATGAAATTGCTTACTTAGAAGACATGTCTAAAAGAATTGGACGTAAATTAACAGATTCTGAAGTATTTGGTTTTTCACAAATCAACTCAGAACACTGTAGACACAAAATATTTAACGGAACATTTGTAATTGATGGTGAAGAAAAAGAAACTTCATTATTTAAAATGATTCGTAAAACTTCTAACGAAAACCCTAACGGAATTGTATCTGCTTACAAAGACAACGTTGCTTTTGTAAAAGGTCCTAAAGCCGTACAATTTGCTCCTAAAACAGCAGATAAACCTGATTTTTACGAAACCAAAGAGTACCAATCTGTTATTTCTTTAAAAGCAGAAACACACAACTTCCCTACTACTGTAGAGCCTTTTAACGGTGCTGCAACAGGGGCAGGTGGAGAAATTAGAGACCGTTTGGCTGGTGGTAAAGGTTCTTTACCTTTAGCTGGAACTGCGGTTTATATGACTTCTTATTCTAGATTAGAAGAAAACAGACCTTGGGAAAACTTAGAAGAAAGAAAATGGTTATACCAAACACCTATGGATATCTTAATCAAAGCGTCTAACGGTGCTTCTGATTTTGGAAACAAATTTGGTCAGCCTTTAATTTCTGGTTCTTTATTAACGTTTGAACACGAAGAATTAAACCAAAACTTATCTGATGCAGATTTAAGAACTTTAGGTTTTGATAAAGTAATTATGCAAGCTGGTGGGGTTGGATATGGTAAAGCAGAACAAGCTTTAAAAGACGAACCTAAAGGAGGAGATAAAATTGTAATTCTTGGTGGAGATAACTACCGTATTGGTATGGGAGGTGCTGCAGTATCTTCAGCTGATACTGGTGCTATGGATTCTGGAATTGAATTAAACGCGGTACAGCGTTCTAACCCAGAAATGCAAAAACGTGCTGCCAATGCCATTCGTGGTATGGTAGAAAGTGATATCAACCCAATTGTTTCTATTCACGATCATGGTGCAGGTGGACATATGAACTGTTTGTCTGAATTGGTTGAAGAAACTGGAGGATTGATTGACACAGATAAATTACCTGTAGGAGACCCTACGCTATCTGCTAAAGAATTAATTGGTAACGAATCTCAAGAAAGAATGGGATTGGTTATCAACCAAAAAGATATAGAATATTTAGAGCGTGTGGCTGCTCGTGAAAGATCTCCAATGCATACTGTTGGTGATGTAACCAACGACAACCGTTTTACTTTTAAATCTGCCACTACAGGAGCTGCTCCTATGGATTTAGATTTAAATGACATGTTTGGATCGTCTCCAAAAACATTTATGCACGACAAAACAACTCCTCGTAAATACGAAGAAGTAGTTTATGACAATAAAGACGTACAACAAAACTTAAAAACAGTTTTACAATTAGAAGCTGTAGCTTGTAAAGACTGGTTAACAAATAAAGTAGACCGTTGTGTAGGTGGTAAAGTTGCCAAACAACAATGTGCAGGTCCTTTACAATTGCCTTTAAATGATGTGGCTGTAATGGCTTTAGATTACAATGGTAAAGAAGGAATTGCAACTTCTATTGGTCACGCTCCTGTTGCTGCCTTAATTGATGAAGCTGCGGGTTCTCGTAACGCAATTGCTGAATGTTTAACCAACCTAGTTTGGGCTCCATTAGAGGAACAAATCACTTCTGTTTCTTTATCTGCTAACTGGATGTGGCCTTGTAAAAACGAAGGAGAAGATGCTCGTTTGTACAACGCTGTAAAAGCCGTTTCTGATTTTGCTATCGATTTAGGAATCAACATTCCAACAGGAAAAGATTCTTTATCTATGAAGCAAAAATATCCTAACAAAGATGTAATTGCTCCAGGTACTGTAATTATTTCTGCAGTAGGTCACTGTAACGATCTTAAAAAAGTAGTAGAACCTGTATTCTCTAAAAAAGAAGGAAACGCTATTTTCTATGTAGATTTTTCTTCTGATGCATTTAAATTAGGAGGATCTTCTTTTGCACAAGCCTTAAACAAAATTGGAACTCAAGCTCCAGATATTAAAGATGCTGCCAAGTTTAAAACAGCCTTTAACACCATTCAATCTTTAATCGAAAAAGGATTGATTACTGCTGGTCACGATATTTCTGCGGGTGGATTGATTACTGCTTTGTTAGAAATGTGTTTTGCTGATGTAAACTTAGGGGCTAATATTAACATTTCTGCTTTAAACGAAGCTGATACTTCTAAAGTATTGTTTGCTGAAAATGCAGGAGTGGTTATTCAAACCCTAAATCCATCAGAAGTAGAGGCTATTTTAGCTGAAGCTGGATTAAAATTTGCCAACATTGGTACTACTGTAGAAACAGAAGTAGTAACTTTAGTAAACGGAAATACTACAGAAGTATTTAACGTAGCTGAATTAAGAGATGTTTGGTACAAAACTTCTTACTTATTAGACAAACAACAATCTGGAGAAGCTAAGGCTACTGAAAGATTTGACAATTATAAAAACCAAGCTTTAGACTTTACTTTCCCTGCTCATTTTACAGGAAAGTTACCTAAGATTGCTGCAGGTAAAAAACCAGTGGCAGCTGTATTACGTGAAAAAGGATCTAACTCTGAACGTGAAATGGCTAACGCTTTATACTTAGCTGGTTTTGAAGTAAAAGATGTTCACATGACCGATTTAATCTCTGGTCGTGAAAACTTAGAAGATGTAAACTTTTTAGCTGCCGTTGGTGGATTCTCTAACTCTGATGTGTTAGGTTCTGCTAAAGGATGGGCTGGAGCATTTTTATACAATCCAAAAGCAAAAGCTGCTTTAGACAACTTCTACGCTCGTAAAGACACTTTATCTTTAGGAATTTGTAACGGTTGTCAGTTGTTAATCGAATTAGGATTGATTAACCCAGAGCACGCAGAAAAGCCTGCAATGGAACACAACGATTCTCATAAGCACGAATCTGGATTTACCTCTGTAACCATTCAAGAAAACAACTCTGTAATGTTAAGCACTTTAACCAATGCTACTTTAGGAGTTTGGATTTCTCATGGAGAAGGAAAATTCAACTTACCATATTCAGAAGACCAATACAACTTGGTAGCTAAATATGGTTACGAAGGATATCCTGCCAACCCTAACGGATCTAGCTACAACACTGCTATGATGAGTTCTGAAGATGGACGTCACTTGGTAATGATGCCACATATTGAGCGTTCTATTTTCCAATGGAACTGGGCTAACTACCCTGCTGATAGAAACGATGAAGTTTCTCCATGGTTAGAAGCTTTTGTAAACGCTAAAGAATGGTTGGCGAAGTAATGATAGTACTGAGTAATGAGAAGTGAGTAGTGAGAGGTTAGCAACAAAATCCTCTCGTCATTCTAAACTCGTTTCATAATTACATAAAACAAATAAAAACCCCACTAATATTCTAGTGGGATTTTTTTATTCCTAAATATTTATAGTGGGTTGTTAGGAGAGAGAATTGAGTAGAGAGTATTGAGATGCGAGATGTGAGATGTGAGATGTGAGATGTGAGATGTGAGATGTGAGATATTAACAAAACCTCTCGTCATTCTGAACTCGTTTCAGAATCTCATAAAACTATTAAGCTGTCTATTCAAGTAATCGGAAAATAACGCCAACAAAAAAGCAACGGTACTTTTTGTAAACTGAAACGTTTCAGTTCGTAAAGAGCAACGTTCCAGTTTGGAAAGAGAAACGTTCCTCTTAAACAAAAGCACCGTACCATTTTAAAATTGCAACGTTTCTCTTTTTTAATACCTGTTTTTTTCAAAAAAAGCAACTACAAAACCATTAGTCAAACCTAGTTTGGCAATATTGGTGATAAGCTTTAAACAGTTCCGTTATTCTAAACTTGTTTCAGAATCCCATTAATATTCTAGTCGTATATTTTACCTTGAAACCTATAGTGGTTTTTATAACTTTAGGTTTTAGTGAAAAATAGATATCATATGAAAGCTACAGCCGAACATCATGAACGTATAGCAAAATTAACCTTTGCCGAAGTTTACCCACACTATATTACCAAAGTGGAAAAAAAAGGACGAACAAAAGCAGAACTCCACCAAGTGATTCATTGGTTAACAGGTTATAATGAGGCCAAACTTAAAGAATTCATTAACGAAAAAGTAACCTTTGCTACTTTCTTTAAACACGCTACCCTAAACCCCAATGCAGAACTCATTAAAGGAGTGATTTGTGGATATAGAATTGAAGAACTAGACAACACCTTAACCAAACAAGTAAGGTATTTAGACAAATTGGTAGATGAGTTGGCCAAGGGGCGTAAAATGGAAAAAATTTTACGCAGCCAATAAACCAATTTATTTAACAAATATTAAAAACTACAACGTTTTGTGGATAAATAAACATTCCTTTTATCTATAAATAATCCGTAGTTATATAAATATCAATAAACTTCTGTAAACTCAAATGTAAAATATGGTTGAGTATAGAGAAGTTGGGTGTAATTATCACTCAAACCAAAAAGTATCCAACATTTGAAAATCCGTATAAAAAATTAAGACTACACTACCCGACCTTTGTCTTATAATTTTAATTTAAAAAATAGACAAAATGAATACAAATCAATTTGGTGAAAAAGGTTGGACACCAGACAGAATTAAAAAATTAAATGGTAAAACATACGTCATAACAGGAACTACAAGTGGAACAGGTTTTGAAGCAACAAAAATTCTACTTTCAAAGGGAGCGAAAGTTGTAATGCTTAATAGAAATCTTAAAAAAGCCAAAGGCACTATTGCAATATTAAAACAAGAATTAGGAGAGGCGATTGATATAGTTAACATTCAAATGGACTTATCTAAGCAGTCCTCCGTAAAAAAAACGGCTGAAGATGTATTAAAAACAGTTCCTCAAATTGATGCACTTATTTGTAATGCAGCAATTGCCCAAGTGCCTAAACAAACGATAACTGTAGATGGTTGGGAGAGTCAAATGGGAACGAATTACTACGGTAATTGGACATTACAAGCTTTATTGTTTCCTCTTATTGAAAAGTCCAAAGGACGAATTGTAACAGTAGGAAGTTTGGGATATGATATGGGCATTAAAACCATTAAATTTGATGACTTGAATTGGGAGAAAGACTACACGCCAAATAATGCTTACAGCCAAAGTAAACTGGCACAAATAATGTCTATGTACGAATTACAAGATAGATTGAAAGAAGCTGGAAAAACAGATGTTAAAGCCTATGCGTGTCATCCTGGTTCTTCAAGAACCAACTTAATAAATTCTAGTGGCAGTTTTATGATGAAATTCATCTTTAATTTAATGAAATTGTCGCCATTAACACAATCGGCTGAAAAAGGTGCTTACCCCGAGGTAATGTGTGCTATAGAACCAAATTTAGACGAAAGCGGTTTTTACGGACCAACAGGAAGAAATAATTGGACTGGTCCAGTGGGAGCTCACAAAATAAAATCACACGCTAAAGATAAAACAGTAGCAAAACGACTGTGGGAACTTTCAGAAAAAGAAACAGGTATAAATTGGAACATTTAATGGCTTTAATTAAAAAAATAATGCTTGGACTACTATTTATCATCATAATTATTGGTGTCGGAACACTAATCTTTTTAAATACTGAACGGTTTGGAAAACATCCATCAGGAGAACGTTTATTAAAAATAGAACAATCATCCAACTATAAGAATGGGAGTTTTCAAAACCTGAATGACACACCTATGCTTACAGAAGATGTTAGCTATAGCAAAGTGATGTATGAATTCCTTTTTTTGGCAAAAGCCAAAGAGCCTTCTGTTAAAATACCTTCGGTTAAAACTAATTTGAAAGCACTTAAAGCAAATGAAAATGTGCTGATATGGATGGGACATTCATCTTACTTTATGCAATTGGATGGTAAAAAGATATTGGTTGACCCTGTTTTAAGTGGTAATGCGTCACCACTTTCTTTTACCACTAAAGCTTATGATGGAACCGATATTTATACAACCGATGACATCCCAGAAATAGATTATTTATTTTTATCACACGACCATTGGGATCATATGGATTATAAAACACTGAAAAAGTTGAAACCAAAAATTAAGAATATCATTACAGGCCTTGGTAATGGTGCGCATTTAGAGGCTTGGGGATTTAATCCAGAAGTGATTTTAGAAGGTGATTGGTACGATTCTTTTAAATTTGAAAAAGGATTTGAAATACATATAACGCCTGCAAGACATTTTTCAGGAAGAGGATTTAAAAGAGCAAAAACATTATGGGCATCTTTTGTCTTAAAATCACCAAGTGCTACAATTTATATTGGTGGCGATAGTGGATATGATACGCATTTTAAAGATATTGGAAATAAATTCGGGCCTTTTGACTTGGCAATTCTTGAAAATGGCCAATATGATGAAAAATGGAAGTACATTCATATGTTACCAGGCGAACAAATAATAGCCGCAACAGATTTAAATACAAAAGCTATTTTACCTGTGCATTCAGGAAAATTTACCTTGGCCAATCACAATTGGGACGAACCATTTGTGAATATTACAGATGAAGAAAATAGGAAAGACTTTAAAATAATAACGCCAATGATTGGAGAACAAGTAAACTTAAACGATAGTTTACAGCAATTTAAGGATTGGTGGAACCTAAAATAATAGAAATGAAACATTTTAAAACATTATCATCATATTTAGAATATATGCAGCTTCCTCGTCCAGAGCATCCAATGTTGAGTGTTTATACAGCAAAGGGAGATGAATTTTTGCCTTGTCCGAGAGAAAGTTCACCTCCCATTTCAACCGATAGTTATTCTATTAGCTTTAAGAAAATAATAAAAGGAAATATAAATTATGGTCGAACAAAATACGATTTCACTAATGGTGCTTTAATTTTTATTGCACCTAGACAAGTGGTACAATGGGATAGTAGTATCATTTTTGAACAAAAGGGGTTTTCGATAAATTTTCACGAAGATTTTCTGAAAGGAACAGCATTAGCTCAACAGATTAAGAAATATAATTTCTTTTCTTATTCAGCTAATGAAGCATTGCACCTTTCGCCAAAAGAAGAAAAGCAAATAGAATCGATAGTAAATAATATTGAAATAGAATACCAAAACAACCAAGATGAATTCAGTAAGGAAATCATCATTTCTCAATTAGACACGCTATTGAAATATGCCAATCGTTTTTACGAAAGACAGTTTTTGAATAGGAAAGAGTTATCAAATGACTTGTTGGAACGTTTTAACTTGCAATTAACTGAATACTTTGAATTAGGACTTGTACAAAAAAAGGGGATTCCAAATATTGAAGAATTAGCAAATATAATGTCCGTTTCGCAACGTTACTTAAGTGATACACTTAAAAAAGAAACAGGTAAAACAACTACAGAGCATTTACACTTACGCTTAATAGATGAAGCAAAAAATATTTTATTAAAACCAAATAAAAGTATTTCAGAAGTAGCCTATGAATTGGGATTTGAATATCCACAATATTTTTCCCGATTATTCAAAAAGAAGGAAGGTATCAGTCCAACGGAATACAGAGAAAAATATAAATTAAATTAAACAATGGAACTATTAAAACTAGCCACAGAATGGGCAAAAGCCGAAGTATTTTCAACACGTTTCTTTATTTTATTCGCGGTTGGATTTTTAATTACTAGTGTTGGATTTTGGCAAATGGGAAAAACAGATTTGGCAAAAGCCTATATCATTCCTATGTTAGTCGCAGGCGTATTACTTTTAGTAATTGGTAGCGGTCTTAATTATACCAACGTTCAAAGAATTAAACAATTTAAAAAGGACTTCAACACAGATTCTTCTGCCTTTTATCAATCAGAAATTAAACGTTCTGAAAGTACTTTAAAGGAATATACAATTGTATTTAAAGTAATTCCAATATTAATTATTGTAGCCACATTATTAATCCTGCTAGTTAACACACCAACTTGGAGAGCAATTAGCATAACAAGTATTGCGATGTTAATTGTCATTTTATTAGTTGACGGAACTGCACATTCTAGAATTGAAAGCTATTACAAAGAATTAAAATTGGTGGGTATAAAAAATGACATCAAAAAATAATTCCTTAAAACAAACTTTAAATAAGTAGCACCATTCAATACAAATCCGTTGAGAAATATTTTAATTTTCAATGATTTGTGGATATAGAATTGAAGAACTAGACAACACCTTAACCAAACAAGTAAGGTATTTAGACAAATTGGTAGACGAATTGGCCAAGGGGCGTAAAATGGAAAAAATATTACGCAGCCAATAAACCAACGCGACAATAGTTTTATTTGCTTAGTTAAATGTTTGTCAATTAATCAACGGTGTTACCAACTTCTTTTATTTTGAATAAGCCCCCGAAGAATATGTAAGTTCATAACTATGCGTGTAGATTTCAAATACAATTCCAAATGGATCTTCAACATAGCACATTTTAAAAGGCTTGTCATTAGGATAGTATTCTCTTATTGGCATTCTTTGTTTTCCTCCGTAAGACAAAATTTTATCAATAAGTTCTTCAATATTTGGATCTTGTACACAAAAATGAAATAGACCAGTATTGAATGGGTTAAATTCAGGTGCTTCTTTCACTCCATTCGGAAAAGAAAATAATTCAATTCCAATTCCGTCTGAAGTTGCTAAATGAGCAATTTCGAATTCCGTCCAATCATCTCCAAAAACGTCAATACACATTTGACCAATAGCAGTTTCTTTTTCCTTTTTGACTTTTGAAGGCTCCATAATTATGTACCAACCCATTACTTCTGAATAGAATTTTACTGCCTCTTTTATATTTGGAACTGTTAATCCTATATGTGAAAATGATTTAGGATAATTTTTATTAATTGTCATAAGTTATATTTTAGACTTCGAAATTACACTATATTTGCTTTACTGGCAATAACTTACTAAAAAGTAGTATAGTTACCAAAACGAGTAAAATAATGATAATCAACAATCTAAAGTTATAATTTTGAATAAAGAAAATAGTTGTCCTTTAAATTACACTATGAATTTAATAGGAACAAAATGGAAACCTTTAATTTTATTTCATCTATTAGAAGGCGATTTGCGTTCAGGAATATTGCAAAAGAAAATTCCAGGGATTTCAAATAAAATGTTTACACAAACAGTAAGAGATTTAGAAAAAGATGGACTTTTATCCAGAAAGGTTTTTCCTGTAGTGCCTCCAAAAGTGGAATACAGTTTAACCAACAGAGGTAAATCACTTGAAGATATTTTAAGAAGTTTGGACAAATGGGGATTGAAAGATTCTCAACATTAATTTAATTGTCTCGATTTCAAACTTGTTAAGAACTATGAGCTTTTGTGGATAAATAAACATTCCTTTTATTTATAATAATCCGTAGTTTTATAAATATCAATAAACTTCTGTAAACTCAAATGTAAAATAAGGTTGGGTTATTCGGAAGTTGTAGGCAATTTGAAAGAACCAAAACCTTATGAATCAAAAAATCTTCATTTCATACTCTTGGACGACACCCGAACACGAAGAATGGGTTCTTAGTCTTGCGAAAAGACTTATTTCTGATGGAATTGATGTTGTTCTTGATAAATGGGATTTAAAAGAAGGACACGACTTATATGATTTTATGGAATCAATGGTAAAATCACCTGAGATTAATAAAGTCTTGATTATTCTAGACAAGAAATACTCTGAAAGAGCGGACTCCAGAAAAGGTGGTGTCGGAACGGAAACTCAAATAATCAGCCCCAAAATTTATAAAGATGTATCACAGGAAAAGTTCATTCCAATAGTCCGAGAACGCAGTGAAGAAGGCGAAGCATTTATTCCAACTTATTTAGATGGCCGTGTGTATATTGATTTGTCAAATGATGAACAATTCGAAGATAATTACGAAAGTCTATTAAGGAATATCTATGGTCGTCCTTCATTTAGTAAACCTAAACTAGGTAAAGCCCCAAGCTACTTGTTTGAAGAAAGCCCACTCAATTTTAAAACGACTCATATTCTAAGGGGATTCGAAAAACAACTTCTGAATAAGCCCGACAGAGCAAATTCACTAATTCGTGACTTTCTCGAAGACTTCAAAGAGAATTTAAAGGAATTTAGCATTACCTATAATTCGAGGGATCAGATAAAAGTTGGTAAACAGATTTGTGAGAATATAAATCAATATACACCGTTAAGAGACGATTTTATTAAGTTTTTCGATATTCTAACCAACTCGAATGTTGATTTTGACATTGACATAATAATCCAATTCTTTGAAGAATTACCGTTGTTCTTTTCACCTCTTGACGACCGAAGTAGTTGGGGAACTTTTGAATTTGATAATTTCAAGTTTATCGTACACGAACTTCTCATATACTTAATTGCTGTTGGACTTAAAAACAATAACTATCATTTCATTGAAGAAATCCTTTATTCAAGCTACTTCACGAAAGACAAACACAATAGCAACAATGAAGCTAAAAGATTTGATGTATTCTACGGTCATACTGACATAATAAAACCTTATTACAATCAAACGCATTCACAGAATTTCTTCAGTGCAATGGCGGACTTTATTATCAAACGAATTCCAGATTTTTTGACTAAGCGCATTCTAGTACAAGCGGATTTACTCTGTTATCATGTATCTGAATTAAATAATCTACGATGGTTTCCGATGACCTATGTATATGACACTTCAGGTCGCTATGAGCTTTTCTATAGACTAGAATCGAAGAGACATTTCGAAAAAGTTAAGATTCTTTTTGGAGTTGATACAGTAGAACAACTAAAAGAAAAATTAAATCAACTTGAAGAAAAAGACAAAGGGAATAGTCATAGAGTTGCTTACTCGGGAGCTTTTGATTCTGTAGCACCTTTATACAGATTAATTGATAAAGATAAATTAGGAACAAAAAGATAAAAACTGCCTACAACAACGGCTATAGTGCATACCTTGCGGGACACGCACCATAGCCAAACCGTAGCAACCTATTTGAGAACAAAATATGGAAGAAACCATTTTACCTGTTGAATCTATTCAAGAAAGGGATGTCGATTTAATTTTACTAGAAGAATTATCTACCGACAATTCATTTTGTGAATGGTTTGTTAGAGAACTTAACTTACCACATTTGTCTTCTGTAAACGGTGCTTGGAGAAGTATTTCTGCTTTTGGACTTGGAGAGACTGATATTTTATTTTCCTACAATTCGAATGATCAAAAAATTTTCTTGCTTATTGAAAATAAATTAGACACTAAATTTCAACATGAACAATTTAATCGTTACTTAAAACGTGCTGACGAATATTTAGCACAAAAAGAATGCGACAATGTTTTTGTTATATTAATTGCTCCAAATCTATACTGCGAAAATCAAAGTGAATTTGAAAATTATTTGACCTACGAAATAATTGCTGAAAGACTTAAGTTTATAGGTACAAAAAGAAATCTATTCAAAAGTAATTTATTAGAAATTGCAACTGAAAAATTAAGACGTGGCTATCAACCCGTAAACTCTGTTCCAGTTCAAAGTTTTTGGCATTTATATTGGCAATTTAAAGAAGAAAATTATTCGAGTCTCATAATGAAGAAACCAGATATTGTTCCTCACAACAGTGATTGGCCAATGCTTTTTGATGACAGATTAAAAAATATTGTGTTTTATCACAAACTTGGACAAGGAAATACAGATGCAACTTTTAAAGGTTTTTCCGAAGAAGTTGAATTTAAAATAAAAGAATTACTTCCTAAATGGGCGAAACTAGAAAAACACAGCAAAAGTTTTTCGATTAGAGTTTTTTCAGGAAAAATAGACCGAACACAAGATTTTAACAAGCAATTGGAAAATGTAGATAATGGTCTAAAAAACATCAATCGGTTAAGAAATTGGATAATAGAAAATAAAAACATTATAGAGTATATATAGAGTCAAAGGGCGTAAAATGAAAAAAATATTACGCAGCTAACAAACCGATGCTATAACACTTGTTAAGAACTATAAGCTTTTGTGGATAAATAAACATTCCTTTTATTTATAATAATCCGTAGTTTTATAAATATCAATAGACTTCTGTAAACTAAAATGTAAAATAAGGTTGGGTTGTTTGGAAGTTGTGTATAATTATAAACAACAAATTACATAGAAAAATAAGTGGTAAATCATGGAAAGAAAACTTAATATTTTAATTATTTCAATATTAATTATTACCTTTTATAGTTGTGGAAGCGCAAGTCATTATGTTACAAAAAATAGCAACCGATGGGCTGAATTCGAATTACGTCCTTCACAAATAAAATACGATGGAAAAATCTTTTACTATAGTAAATTGAATGATGATACTCTGTTCGGTATTTCATATGATAACAAAGTAAATGATGATTCTTATTTCTATTATAATAAAATGATGCTTGACTTTAATTGGTATAAAAACTCAGAAGGTAATTGGTCTGGCAAAAGTGGGGATTATTTTGGTAATGCTAGAAGACTTAAAAATGGACACCTGTACGTAAATCCAGTTAGAAAAGTTGCACTTTATTTTGAACCAAAAGACGGGAAATTTACAGCCTTTAAAGTAACTTTTAAATAATTTAACAAAATTATTATTAGGTCGGCAAATTAAAAACACTAAATAATTATAAGCTTAGCGTAGCTTCAAAAATCTTGTCGATTTCAAAACCCGCTACTATTCTTATACTAATCGTTTATCCCCCACCAAAAAAACATCAAACATGAGTAAAAAAATTGCTTTAATTATTATGTTTTTTATACTCGGAATAATTTTAATTTTTCATTTCTTAATTTTTACAGAACAGATTCATTACGATAAAGTTTGGGCAGGAAAACTTAAGTCAGTTGAGGAAATGAAATCTTTTGAAACTTTCTCTATATTAATAAATCTATTTATGTTGGTGATATTATTTATGAAGTATAAGCTACTAGAGAAAGGAACCAGTAATAAAATTATCGATTTATTCATATGGGTTTTTGTAGTACTTTTTGCATTGAATACAGTAGGGAATCTTTTTTCACAAAACACAATAGAGTTAATTCTTGGAACTTTTTTAACATTGACTTCATCAATCCTGTGTTTTATTATTGTTAAAAAGAAACAGAGAGAAAATATAAATAACTAGTTGTAATCTTTTCCAAATAATAAAATAAGATAATTCTAACATTATCCTACTTAATAAAGTAATTAGGTATAAAATTTGCTACCATAAACCGAAAAAAACAATGGCAAAAAAATTACTGATCCTATTTATCTTTATAGGGAGTTTTCAACATGCAAAAGCCCAAGAAAACAACTTACAATGGTTAGATGTTGAATTAGCAAACTACCAATATCCTTATAAAGTTTCTACTTTACCTTTACACATACAAGAACAAGATTTAACCATGGCTTATATGGATATTAAGCCTAAAAACTATCGTGGAAAAAACATTGTATTAATTCACGGAAAAAACTTTAATGGTGCTTATTGGAAAACTACAATTGAAGCTTTAACCAAAGAAGGTTATAGAGTAATTGTACCAGATCAAATAGGTTTTGGAAAATCCTCTAAACCACTTCATTTTCATTATACCTTCCAACAATTGGCTCAAAACACCAAGTTGTTACTAGATACTTTAAAAATTGAGAAAACTGCTATTTTAGGTCACTCCATGGGTGGAATGTTGGCTACAAGATTCACTTTGATGTATCCTGATACTATAGAAAAATTAATTTTAGAAAATCCTATTGGTCTTGAGGATTGGAAATTAAAAGTACCCTACAAACCTGTAGAATGGTGGTATCATAATGAACTTAAAAAGAGTTATACTGGTATCAAAAAATATCAATTAGAAAACTACTACGACAATAAATGGAAAGCAGAATATGACGAATGGGTAAACTTACTTGCTGGTTGGACATTAAATTCTGACTATAAAACCATAGCTTGGAATGCCGCACTAACCTATGATATGATTTTTACACAACCTGTAGTTTACGAGTTTAAAAATATTACAGCGCCAACTTTACTGATTATTGGAACCAGAGATAGAACTGCCTTAGGAAAACCTTTGGTTACAGAAGAAGTACGAAAAACAATGGGCTTATACAGCAAATTAGGAAAAAAAACACAGATGGAAATTCCTAATTCGGAACTAGTAGAAATAGAAAATGTGGGGCACTTACCACATATTGAAAAGTTTAAGAGTTTCATAGATCCTCTTATTAATTTTCTAAAAAGATAAAAGGTTTCATGTCCCTAATAACTTAAAAGCCATTGATGAATAAATACTTCGTCAATGGCTTTTAGTTTAAACTATAATTTGATAGCAATATGTGCAATAGCATCTCCTTGGTTAACAATAGGAGAATGATTCAAACAAATCACATGTCCTGATACTGGAGATTTAATTTTTCTTTCAAAAAAACCATAAGGATCGGTAATTAAACCTATCACCTCTCCTTTTTTGATAGGCAATCCGTTTTCTACTAAAGACCTGTACATTCCAGAAGCATTGGCTCTAATCCACTTGGATTCGTTAAAAACAACTTGCTTTACCCCATCATGCAAAGGAATATGATCTGATGGCATTTTTTTTACCCCTAAAGATTCAAGAACATTTAAAATTCCTGTCACTCCCACATTTGTAATTTTTGGATTGATATTTAAAGCTTTACCTCCCTCATACAACAATACTTTTTTACCACTGGCTACTGCAGAGGCTCTAAAAGATTTTTCTCTTTCTGAGGAGTATTTTACAAACTTTGCTCCAAACGTTTTTGCCAAATTAAAAGTTTCCTCATCGTCATCAGAAATTCTTATTTGAGGATAGTTAAATCGCGTATCTCCTCCTGTATGAAAATCGATACAATAATCTACATGAACCACAATTTCATTCATAAAAAAATGAGCAAACTTACTTGCTAATGATCCATTCTTAGCTCCCGGAAAACTTCTGTTTAAATCCTTTCCATCAGGAAATTCTCTGGTCTTGATTAAAAAACCAAACACATTTACTACAGGAACACAAATAATCATTCCAGCATCTGGAATATTGTATTTATTGGCTACAACTTGCCTAACAATTTCTACTCCATTTACCTCATCTCCATGAATTCCGGCACTAATCAAAACACAAGGTCCATCAACCTTAGCCCTGCTAATAATAATTGGTACTTCTATTTTGGTTCTGGTGTGCAAACGAGCAATATCAGATTTGATCTGATATGTTTTTCCTGGCTTAATTTTTTCGCCAAGTATGGTAATATCTTTACGCATTTAAATGATACGATAACTATTGTTGTTTCTTCTTTTTCTTTTTTACAGGTTTATCTGTAGAAAGTAAGTCGGCTGTTTTGTTCTCTAATAAATAATTGGCTAAAATTTTATCTACCAATTCCTCTTTGGTTAAATGATGAAAGACCTCTTTAACCGAAGCTTTTACCTGTTCTGACACAGCTCTATTGGGTTTGGTTTTAAATATTTTTTTAGCCCAAAGAATGGTGTTATTTTCCTCTATGCTTATGGCATTAGGTTTGGCATAGGTATGTAAATCAATTTCATACTCCTCTCCTAAAAACTTCATTTTTTCAACCTCATCAGCTTGTAATACTGCTAAAGACATTCCTTTGGCTCCTGCCCTAGCCGTTCTACCACTACGGTGAATATAAGTTTCCATCGCATCTGGCAAATGATAATGCACTACATAAGAAACATTTTTGATGTCAATTCCTCTTGCAGCAACATCTGTAGCAACCAAAGTATTGATATATCCTTCACGAAATTGCTCCATAATACGATCACGGATTCCTTGTGTTAAACTACCGTGAATAGCTCCAGAAGAAATTTTATTAATGGCTAAATTTTTGGCCAACTTATTAACCGCGGCTTTGGTTTTACAAAATATAATTCCCTGCTCCCCTTCTTTGCTAGACAAAAAGTGTAATAACACATTTAGTTTTTCTATAGGTTCTACCACTACATAATGATGGGCAACATCTTTATGCGCTGTATTTACCGTTTCTGACCCAACTTGGGTAACGTGTTTAGACAAATAATTTTGCACCAATTGCTTTACAGAACCAGGCAAGGTTGCAGAAAACAAAAGAGTACGTTTTTGTTTAGGCATTGCCTCTACAATTTTATCTAAACCTTCTTTTAAAGACAAAACCATTTCATCCGCTTCATCTAACACAAAATACTTTACTTGTTTTAAATCAATTTTACCTCTTTGAATCAAATCTATCAAACGACCTGGAGTAGCTACCACTACATGAGTAGTTTGTTGTAAAAGTTCTATTTGAGGTTTTACAGAAGTACCTCCACAAACCTCAGCAATAGACAAACCAGAAATATCTGCTCCAAAATCTGTTAGGTTGGTGTAAATTTGTTTCCCTAATTCTCTAGTAGGTGCTAAAACAACTACTTGAATACTTGGGTTAGATACCTCAACCATTTGTAATAATGGCAATCCAAAAGCTGCTGTTTTACCAGTACCTGTATTGGCTAATCCTACAAAATCATCCTTTTGATTTAAAATTACAGGAATGGATTGTTTTTGAATTTCAGTGGGTTCTGTTATTCCTAAACCATTTAAGGTATTGGTGATAATAGATGAAATTCCTAAATCTGAAAACAGCTTTGACATAAATAAAATAATTTGTGCAAAGATAGGAAAGTATCAGCCTTAAAACATCGTTGTTTTTAATTCATATTAAGGAGTTTTATCCCTTAATTATCAACTAAAATTTAAAGGCAAATAAATTATATTTTCCCTTGATAAGTATACAAATCATAATAACGACCTTGAGTAGCGATTAACTCATCATGAGTACCTCGTTCTGCAATTTGACCGCCCTCTATCACTAAAATTTGATCTGCTTTGCGAATGGTACTCAAACGATGGGCAATTACAATAGTCGTTCTGTTTTTGGTTAATTGTGCCAAACTTTTCTGAATCAACACTTCACTTTCCGTATCTAAATTAGAGGTAGCCTCGTCTAAAATAATAATCTTTGGATCTGCTAAAATAGCTCTTGCAATGGCAATACGCTGTCTTTGTCCTCCAGACAATTTCACCCCTCTTTCCCCTATTAAAGTATTAAGTCCATCATCAAACCTATCTGTAAATTCATTTACATAAGCAGCATTCACCGCATTTTGTAATTGTTCTTCGGTAGCATTAGGTCTTGGAAACATGATGTTTTCTCTAATAGTTCCTTCAAACAAAAATTCATCTTGTAAAACCACCCCTAAGTGCTTTCTAAAGCTTTTTAATTTTACTTTAGACAAATCATGTCCATCAATAGTAATAGTCCCTGATTTTGGATTTAAAAAAGTAGCCGACAATCCTGCAATGGTAGATTTCCCAGATCCAGAACTTCCTACCAGAGCAATCACAGAACCCGAGGCTGCATTAAAACTGATATTGTTCAGTACATTTTTATTTTCTTCGTAAGCAAAAGACACCTCTTTAAATTCAATATCTCCTTTAAAATGATGTATTTCTTCGGTTCTATTTTCATCCTCATCTTCAGCTTGCATATTCATCAGTTCTTCGGTTCTATCTAAACCTGCCAAAGCTTCGGTTAACTGACTCCCAATATTACTCATCTGTACAATGGGAGCAATCATAAATCCTAATAAAAGTGTAAATGATAAAAAATCTCCAATAGTTAACTCTCCTTGAATAATTTTATACCCACCAATTCCCATAATTCCTGTAGAAGCAATTCCTAATAAAAACGTAGAAGTACTAGTCATTAAAGCCGTAGCTGTTAAACTCTTTTTTACGTTTTGAAACATTAAATCAACTCCTTTTTCAAACACTTTATTCTCTTGCTCTTCGGCATTAAAAGCTTTAATTACACGAACTCCTGCCAAAGTTTCTGTTAAACGACCATTGACCTCTGCATTAATTTTACCTCTTACCTTAAAAATAGGTCGGATATAAGCAAAAGCCTTTAAAGCTATAAAACCAAAAATCCCTACAGGAACCAACACAAAAAGCGTCATAGACCAACTGATTTTAATCAATAGAATTAAAGAAATAACAGCGGTAATGGTTCCCCCTACCAATTGTACCAAACCAGTACCTATTAAATTACGAACTCCTTCTACATCGTTCATAATTCTAGACACCAAGGCTCCAGATTTGGTATTATCAAAAAATCCAATGGGTAAAGACAATACTTTTTTCTGTACTTGTGCTCTTAATTCCGAAATTAAAAACTGTGCCTGTACACTTAAAATTTTAGTCAACAAAAATGAAGTGACTGCTTGTACCAAAATAGCTCCTGCTACGATTAACAATAAATTTCTGAGTTCTTCAAAATTCTTATTCGGAATTACTTCATCTAACAAAACTTTTGTTTTCCATGGCAATACCAAACTAGACAAACGGCTAAGTACAATTAAAATCAACCCTATAAAAACCAGTTTACGTCTTGGCCAAATAATACTTTTAAAAGCGGCAGCCATAGTAACTTTAGATTTTTTATTCTTGTGATCCGTAGTTTTATTTTGGTATGATTTCATGTTTAGTTGTTTTGAGTAAGTAAAGATACGTTTCTAAAGTATTTTAAAAATTTTAAAATGAATCATTTATTCTTAAATCAGATTTTTTCTGTAAATTAATAGGTGTTTAAAAGTATGTATTATGGATACCATTAATAATATTGTAGTTTTTGACGGTAGTTTAGAACTACACAATCCTGATTTAAAAAAGTACGATAGATCTAAAGCTATTGTAGAAAGAGTTTTACGTTTTTTAAAAAATAGAGATAAAAAAATTATTCGATTAATTAATAAAGAAAATGCCATCCTTTATATTAACCGATATAGCGGCACATGGAAAATACAAAACGCTAGTACAAAACTTATTAACCGTATTTTTGGTTAAAATCAGTACTTGACTCATCCATTGATTTTTTGTACCTTATTGAGGAACCAGTAAAACAAAACCGTTATGAAATTTATTAAGAATGTAATTATTAAATCTAGCGACAGAAGTGTAATGATACACCGTATGTTAAAAAACAAACGCTCTAAGCTAACTCAAAAACTGTTAATGATTAATGGTTTATTGAATAGAAAAGATAAAAAATTAATTCATGATATGAATGAAGGGAATGTTTGTATAGAAATTAACTACCCTGATTGTAGTTGGAGCGTTAAAAATGCCAACAAACAAATGTTGAATAGAATATTTGGTTAATAATTTTATAAGTTTATCAATCAAAAAAAAAATCCGCTTATTTAGATAAGCGGATTTTTTAATATAAAATGTTTTGACTCTTAAAGACCTTTTAATACATCTCTAAAATCAACTATTTTAAAGTTTTGATTTTTCTTAACTCCTACATCCATATTGGTTCCATCTTGTACTATAAAAAATCCTTTAGGAAAGTTTTTAAAACTAACGGATGTTACATCAATTCCGTCTGTATCATTGGTTCCATCAATAACTTCATCATCAATAGTAAAACTTTTTAGGTATTGGTTTGATTGTCTATCAAACATTGCATAAGAATTATTTCCTTGAGAAGATAGGATGATATATCCGCTATTGTTTTCTTTTTTGTAGATAGTCACTCCTTCAAAATCATCTTTCATGTTTACATCAGAAACTTTGGCTACAAGTGTTTTTTCGTCTGAAAAAGAATCTGCATTAAACCTCCATAACGCCACATCTTCTTCAGCTATGTAAATAAACCCTAATTCGTCATCGGCAACCATTCCTTCTGTTTGAGAATCTAACTTAACAGTGGTTACTAACTCACCTACTACTCCATTTTCTTGAGCGATTAATTTCCATTTTTCTACTCCTCCGCTTTTACCAGAAACAAATACAAAAGTATCTATATCATTTTGATACATACACAATCCGTAAACCTCTCTTAAATTAGATTTTAATGGTTGTATGGCAACATTGCTCAACGTTCCGTTTGAATTTACTTTGTGAATTGTAATGGTATTGTTGGTTCTGTTAGAAGCCGTAACAATAGACACCGACTCATTGTTCAACATAAATCCATCTCTAATGTCTACATTGTTTACTTTTCCTACTGAGTAATTGTGCAATAACTTTCCTTCTAAATTATACACACACAAACCTTGCTTTTTATTGGTTCCAATAATTAACGAAGTCTCAACATTATTTGGATTGATCCATATACAAGCGTCATCGGCTGCATCATCGTTGGTATAAACAGGTTCTGTTTCTCTTACAGCATTTACAGAAAACAGTAAACTTTTGTCTTTTTTATCTGATTGACATGATATTACTTGTAATCCTATAAATACTATTGCTAAAATTTTATTCATATATGTAAATATAAAAAAGATTCAATCTCAAAAATACAGTTTTCGTCAACCTAAACTTGTTTCAAATTCTCATTATAATTAAGAATGACGAACAATAATGTACTTTTGAGACGATCTTTTTATAGTGTTATTTTAAGTTAATTAAAAATTATACTTTACTCCTGCGTTCCAATTAAAATTGTAATATTCTGCTTGAGCGGTTAAATCTTTTTGACCTTGGTAATATCTTAACTCTTGATTGGTTAAGTTTTTAAATTCTGTAAACAATCTTAATCCTTTTACAATTTCGTAAGTAGCGTTTACATCTAAAAACATTTGAGCATCATAGTAAATATCTTCAAAATCTTCATCTCCATACTCATCAATATAAGCACCTGCATAATTTAAAGAAGCTCTAACAGTTAACTTTTTAGTTTCGTATGCCAACGATCCGTTAAACATGTTTTTTACAGCACCTGCCAATGCTAATTTAGACCTACCTTCAATTCCATCTGCTTCAGAATCTGTGTAAGTATAGTTAAGATATACATTTAAGTTTTTTAAGAATTTTGGTAAGAAATCTAACCTTCTTTGTACAGATACTTCCAACCCATATACTTTTGCTACCTCTCCATTTCTTTGCTGAGAATATTCAAAAGTTTCTCCAGGATAAGCGGCATCAACAAAATCATCTTCTGTATAAGTGTAAACAAAATTATCAATATTTTTAAAGAACACCCCTCCTGAAATAATTCCTACTGATGAGAAATAATGCTCAAACATAAAATCAAAGTTATTTGAGTAACTAGCCTCTAAATTTGAGTTTCCTTCTTCAAACTCCCAATCATCAGAGTTGATGTTTTGATAAGGAACTAAATCGTAATAATTAGGACGTGCAATAGAAGTTGAATATGCCAACCTAAAAATAGTATTAGGCTGTAAGCTATACTTAAACTGTAAGTTTGGTAAGAAATTAGTATAGTTTTTAGAGGCTTCAATTTTTGTAGCATCACTTAAATCTTGTGCTGTTTCTACATCAATTCTATATCCTGTATAATCTAAATCTGTTCTTTCAACTCTAAGTCCTGCCATTGCTGATAATTTTGGACTTAACTTTTGTATAACCATACCATAAGCTGCATTAACTTGCTCTTTAGCATTGTAATTTACAGGTATAAATTCTTTTAAAATAGATTTACTATCAAACAAGTTACTGTTCTTTAAATCTAAACCACCCAAATAATCTTCGTTTACAAAATTTCCTGATTTGTATTTGTCTCCTGCTAAAAATCCATCAATAGTTTTATCGCTATAAGGAACATCACTCATAAATTCCATTCCAGAAACAGGCTCATATTCATTATAGCTATTATCTCTACTTTTTTCTTTGTTTTTGTATCTATACCCTATTTTTAAGGTGTTTTCATATGCTCCTTTTAACATAGGAATTTCTAAATCAAACTTAGCTCCGTAATTTTTCTCCTCGGTATATTGATTTTCTTCAGAAATTTCATCTAATTCTAAAACTGAAGGATTGTTAAAATCTGTTCCTGTAGGATTTGCATTTGGAAATCTTAAGTCTGATAAGTCTTGTGTTACATCTACAGATTCAGTTTTATAAGCAATATATCTTTCTTCTGGTCTAGTTTCAGAAGCTTTAGAATAGTTAGTTTTCCAATTTAATTTTACCGAATTAAATAAAATATGCTCTCCATTTAGTGCAAATTTCTGAATTTCTTGCTCTTCTAATCTTGCATTATCATTAGTTCCTCCTTTGGTTTCTCTAACCACCTCATCGGCAGTATACACACCAGGTGCAGTTTCTTCAATATCTTTAATTTCTAAACGATATCTATTTTCCCAATCTTTTCTATTGTTTAAAACGGTATTAAAAAAGATAGTGTTGTTGTTATTTATTTTATAATCTAAGTTTAAAGCAACACTTTGTCTAACTCTTTTAACATCATATCTTCTGATGTCTTGACCAGAAACTACAGCATTATTAGCATCACCAGCCCACTCGAACTCTACATTATCCGATCCAAAATCATTAGACTGTAAAGAAGTACTTAATACTGCTCCTAATTTATTGTTAAACATTCTACCTGCAACTACTGCAGAAGTATTGTACAACGGAGTATTTCTTACTGGATTTTGTCCGTAAGCACCTGTAATTGTTAATCTGGTTTTTTCTCCAGCTCTTCTAGTTACTAAGTTTACAGAACCTCCAATAGCATCTGCCTCCATATCAGAAGTCAATACCTTATTTACTTCTACTGCTTGTATCATGTCAGATGGAATTAAATCCATTTGCACATTTCTATTATCACCCTCTGCTGATGGAATTCTCTCTCCGTTTAAAGTCACAGAGTTTAATTGAGGAGCCATTCCTCTAATAATAATATTTCTAGCTTCTCCTTGATCGTTTTGAACTGCAATACCAGGAATTCTTTTTACAGCATCTCCAATATTAGCATCTGGAAACTTTCCAACTTGATCAGCCGCCACAATATTGGTAATATTAAAGTTAGATTTTTGTTTGTTTAAAGCTTTGGCTTGCCCCTTAGAGTTACTTCCTTTAAGTACTACCTCATCTAATTCATTTAAAGCAGAATCTAAAACAAAGTTTACCGCAACCGTTGCTCCGTTTACTTTTATTGTTTTTATTAAATCTTTACATCCTAAACAGCTTGATTTTAAAGTATATTCTCCATTAGCTATTCCTACAAAAGCATAATCTCCATTAAAATCTGTAACTACAGATAAGTTTAAAGATTCTATTATAATTACTGCTCCTGGAATTGGTAAGTTACTTGCATCTGTAACATGTCCTACAATACTTCCTTTGCTTTGTGCAAAGCTGACCATTGTTATAAATAGTGATAAAATAAAAAGTTTTAATGTTTTCATTGGTTTGTTTGTTGTTTTTAAGTGCCACAAAACTAGACAGACCAAATAGTCTGATGGTTAAGAGAAAATCAACATAGTACAAACAAACCATTACCCAAATGTTAACAAAACAATTCTTAAACCTTTAGGTTATTTTTACTTAACATAGGTTGAGTTTAAAAATTAAAAGAAATAAATCATTCCTATAAAAACCTTAATCTAAGTTGTTATATTTTAAAAATCATTGATTAACTTAAACACCTGTATTCAAACATCTTAATCATCAACAAAAACTATATGTCAACTCAAAAAAACAGTAGACGACAATTTATTCAAAATACTTTGTGGGCTTCTGGTGCCATTATTTTAGCACCAAACTTTATTAGTTGTCGTAAAGACAGTATTGAAGAGGAAATTGTTGATGATGATTATTCAATCAAAAATTTTAATCAAGGTGTAGCAAGTTTTGACCCTACAAGTAATAGCGTTATTATATGGACTCGTTACAAAAACCCTAACAAAAAAATACTTTGGGAAGTTTCTAAAAACATTGATTTTAGCACCATACTAAGAAGTGGAACTATTACTACCGAAGCCACTAGGGATAATACTATTGCTATTGAATTAACAGAACTTACTGCTGATCAAAAATTGTATTATCGTTTTAGCAATAAAGAAGATAAAGCCATTTCTGTAATTGGAGAAACTCTTACCTTTTCAGATAATGTCTCTACAGTAAAACTTGCTGTTTGCTCTTGTTCTAATTACCAAGCGGGACTGTTTAATGTTTACAATGCCATGGCAAAATCTGAAGCTGATGTCATTATACATTTAGGTGATTATTTATATGAAGTAGAAGCCAGAGGATATGGTACAACAAATGAAAATGCCTTTTTAAATCGTTTTCACGAACCTACAAATGAAATCATATCTCTTGAAGATTACAGAACCAGATACAAACAATACAGAGCTGATGCAGATTTACAATTGGCACATCAAAAAAAACCTTTTATTTGTGTATGGGATGACCATGAAATAGCCAACAATGCCTACAAAGATGGAGCAGAAAATCACTCCGAAAACGAAGGAAGTTATAACACTAGAAAACAAGTTGCCCTACAAGCATATAGTGAGTTTTCACCATTTTCTAGGTTAGAAGCTAACAACCAAAGTCTTGTCTACAGAAACTTTAATATTGGAAATTTGGTAAACCTTAATATGTTAGATACTAGGATTATTGGACGAGACAAACAATTATCCATAGAGAACTATATTACAGCTAATGGTTTTAACATATCCCAATATCAAACAGATATTTCTGATACTTCAAGAGCCTTGTTAGGATCAAGCCAACAAAATTGGTTAACACAACAAATCAATAACAGTTCTGCAAAATGGCAAGTATTAGGACAACAAGTACTAATGGCTAAAATGCATGTTCCTGCAGAAATTTTAACAGCATTTGAATCTCCCAACTTAGAGAGTATTTTAACAGAATTGGTAAATATTAAATTAAGATTTTTACAAAATGACCCTAGCCTAACGGAACAAGAAATAGCTAGAATATCAACCGTTTTACCTTATAATCTTGATGCTTGGGATGGCTATCCTTTAGACCGAGAAACATTGTATAATACTTTGGGTGATAAAAAAATTATTACGTTAGCTGGCGACAGTCATAATGCATGGACTAGCAAACTAACCAAAGAAGACAAAACAGAAGTTGGAATAGAATTGGCTACTGCCGGAATTACTTCTCCTGGTTTTAAAGAATATTTAGGAAACCCTAGCAACGAAATTTTAACTGCTTTTGAAAGTGCTATAACGACTTTAATAGATGATTTAAATTATTTTAATGCTACACAAAAAGGCTTTATTCTAACTACTTTTACTCAAAGCCAAGCAAAAGCAGAATGGATTTTTGTAGACACTATTTTATCTGCAAATTACTCAACCTCTGTAGGACATACTATTACTTATTCATAACAATCACCCTTAATTTGCACAGCATTTATCTACCTTGCATTTACAATACTTTCTATTAATTAAATGTAAGCCTATTAATAAAACTGTGGGGATATAAATAATAAGCTCATTCACAATTAACCATTCCATTTTTTCATTTAAAACAATCAGCGATAATAAAGCCCAACTTATCCATAGAGCATATTTAATCCAAATACTGGTGCTTGTTTCCGTTGATCTATAAATAGCCAAAAAAGAAATGATTAAAAACAAATAATCCATAAACTTCCACCAATACAGTGGATTGTTACTTGTTATAAAACTTGCAGTAATCATAAAAACAAAAGGCGTTGCAACACAATGTATAAGACACAAAGTACTCGCCAATGCCCCTAGAATATCAGATTTTTGTTTTGTAAATATTGCCAAACCTTTCATAAAACTAATTTTGCTACAAATATATTATAAAGAACCATAAACGCAACGATGATGCATTTAATTAATATAAATATTTTACTATGCTGTAAAATACATTCCATAATTTTGCTTTATGGATTTTAAAGTCGTTTCTAAATATCAACCTACAGGTGACCAACCCAATGCTATTAAAGAATTAGTAGCTGGAGTAAACAATGGAGATCAATATCAAACACTCTTAGGGGTTACTGGTTCTGGTAAAACCTTTACGGTAGCCAATGTAATTCAAGAAGTAAAAAAACCAACCTTGGTTTTGGCACATAACAAAACCTTGGCAGCGCAATTGTATTCCGAGTTTAAAAACTTTTTTCCCAACAATGCTGTAGAGTATTTTGTTTCTTACTACGACTATTACCAACCTGAAGCTTATATTCCATCCTCTGGGGTTTATATAGAAAAAGATTTATCTATTAACGAAGAAATAGAACGTTTGCGTTTAAGCACTTCTTCTTCGCTTTTATGTGGTAGAAAAGATGTTTTGGTAGTTGCCTCTGTGTCTTGTTTATACGGTATGGGAAATCCTGTTGAATTTAAAAACAACGTAGTTACTATTGAGGTAGATCAACAAATAAGTAGAACCAAGTTTTTACACCAATTGGTGCAAAGTTTATATGCGCGTACAGAAGCAGATATGAAAAGTGGAAACTTTAAAGTAAAAGGAGATACTGTTACTATTTTTCCTTCTTATGGAGAATACGCTTATAGAGTTCACTTTTTTGGAGATGAAATTGAAGAAATTGAATCTTATGATTTAGAGAACAAACAAGTGATAGAACGCTTTGAAACCTTAGATATTTATCCTGCCAATTTATTCGTGACTTCTCCTGATATTTTACAGGGAGCCATTCATCAAATTCAAGAAGATTTGATGAAACAATATGATTATTTTAATGAAATTGGAAAAACCTTAGAGGCCAAACGTTTAAAAGAACGTACAGAGTTTGATTTAGAAATGATTCGTGAATTAGGATACTGTAGCGGAATTGAAAACTATTCTAGGTATTTAGATGGTCGTCAACCCGGAACAAGACCTTTCTGTTTGTTAGATTATTTTCCTGATGATTTCTTAATGGTGATTGATGAAAGTCATGTAACCATTCCGCAAACCCATGCCATGTATGGTGGTGACCGATCTAGAAAAGAAAATTTGGTGGAATTTGGTTTTAGATTACCTGCCGCCATGGATAACCGTCCCTTAAAATTTGAAGAGTTTGAAGCCATTCAAAATCAAGTGATTTATGTAACTGCAACTCCAGCCGACTACGAGCTAGAAAAATCTGGTGGTGTGGTGGTAGAACAAGTTATTCGCCCTACCGGTTTATTAGATCCTATTATTGAAGTTCGTCCTAGTCAAAATCAAATAGATGATTTGATTGAAGAAATTCAAAAACGTATAGAAGTAGATGAACGTGTTTTGGTAACAACTTTAACCAAACGTATGGCAGAAGAATTGGCTAAATATTTAACTAGAATTCAAGTACGTTGCCGATATATACACTCTGATGTAGATACTTTAGAGCGAGTAGAAATTATGCAAGACTTACGTAAAGGTTTGTTTGATGTATTAATTGGGGTGAACCTGTTACGTGAAGGTTTAGATTTACCCGAAGTTTCTTTGGTAGCTATTATTGATGCAGATAAAGAAGGTTTTTTACGTTCTCATAGATCCTTAACACAAACTGTAGGTAGGGCTGCAAGAAATGTAAATGGGATGGCAATTTTGTATGCAGATAAAATTACCAAAAGCATGCAATTAACCATTGATGAAACAGCTCGTAGGCGTGAAAAACAAATTGCCTATAACGAGGCCAATGGCATTACTCCTACACAAATCAAAAAAGATTTTGGAAATAATTTAACTGATAACTCTGGAACAAATTACGAGGAAATACAACATAATTTAGCTGCAGAAGAAGATTTAGATTATTTATCTAAACCTGCTATTGAGGAACGCATTAAGGAAAAACAACGCGCTATGGAAAAAGCAGCAAAAGCATTAGATTTTATGACAGCTGCTAAATTTAGAGATGAAATAAAAGCTTTAAAAGGTAAATTAACCTCTTAAAAATTGATTTGTTTATTTGTGAGAACAAACTATTTTCCATCCATAAACAAATCAATCCTCTAATAACTAAAAAATTCTTTTTCTATACTAGCTGTTATAATATTTAGCTTATCCATAATATCTTCTATACAATCTGCAAAACGCCCTTCTACTTCATCAATGGTTTTATAATTGTATTCACATCTTGTTTTATTAATCAAGTATGAAGTTCCTCCTTTGGCCTCATTTCTTGTTAAAATTTTTATATTCTTAGCAGCATTATTCAAACATCTAACTACAGACTTGGTACATAAAGGATTTAGAATTAAAAAATCTAAGGTATCTGCACTTTTAGGTGTTTTTTTGTAATAACGCCTCATCATGTCAAAAGACTGTATACACTTTAACAAAGTAATCCACTCGTAACTTGTATTAAAATCACCATGTAACTCAGATTTTGATGATTTTGCATCTATATACTTTGTATTGATAATTCTAATAACCTGAGAAGCTCTTTCTAAATTAATACCCAATGAGATAATTGCATAAGCCTCATCATGCATTAACGTTTCTATTATTTTTCCTCTTAACGCTGCAACTTCTTTAGTTACATAAGACGTAAATTCATCTAAACCAGCATTGGTAAAATGCTCTGCACTGTAATTAGTGATGTAATGATGTAAACTATTGATAGATTCAAATAATTCTATAGATAATAAATCCCTTGAACCGCTAGCATTGACCCTAGCATATTTAAAACAACTTAGTACCGAAAAAGGGTTTTCTGGATTTAACCCCACATCATATAATACTTCCTTTTCATCTATCACATCGTCATTATTGTGGACAACATCATTAACCATGTACAAAATTGACTTTAACACAAATTGCCTAGATTGAGAAACATCATTAGATGCATCTAAGGAAGAAAAATAATTAACATTGATAAACCTTGCAATATGCTCGGTTCTCTCTAAATACCTTCCCATCCAGAATAAATTATTGGCTACTCTTGCTAACATATTTTTTTATTTTTTTAATACCCAAGTATCTTTAGAACCACCTCCTTGAGAAGAGTTTACAATTAAATTTCCTCTTTTAAGCGCTACCCTAGTCAATCCACCTTTTAACACAAATGCTTTGTCTTTACCTAGCAATGTAAATGTTCTTAAATCTACATGTCTAGGTTCAAAAACTTCTTCTTCATCAATATATGTAGCATGTGTAGACAAAGACATAATGGGTTGTGCTATATATTTTCTTGGATCTGCTTTAATAACATCTTTTACTTTTTCTATTTCTTCTTTGGTCAACTTATTACCAATAGATATTCCATACCCTCCAGACTCATCTACAGGCTTAATCACTAAATTGGGGATGTTATCTAGTATAAACGATAACTCTTTAGGATCGCTACAATGATAGGTATGTACATTGTTTAAAATAGGGTCTTCTCCTAAATAATATTTGATGATTTTAGGCATGTAAGTATAAATAGCTTTATCATCTGCAACTCCAGTTCCAGGAGCATTTACCAAACAAACGTTTCCTTTTTTATACACGCTAAATAAGCCTTTAACTCCCAAAACACTATCAGGATTAAACTCCAAAGGATCTAAAAAATCATCATCAATTCGTCTATAAATAACATCTATCTTTTTAGGTCCATAAATGGTTTTCATATAAACAAAGTTGTTCTCTACAAACAAATCCCTTCCTTCAACCAACTGAATCCCCATCGCTTTAGCTAAGTAAGAATGCTCATAATAAGCCGAATTATAAACTCCTGGCGTTATTACTACACAAGTGGGATTGTCTACACCTTGAGGCTTTACAGAGTTCATAATCGAAAGTAAATTCTCTGCGTAATTATCAACCGTATAGATAGGATAGTGATTAAATGCACCATATAAAGTACGCTTTAACGCCGCTCTGTTACTAATAACATAACTCACTCCCGAAGGACATCTAATATTATCTTCTAACACGTAATACTCCCCATCCGAATGCTTGATTAAATCTGTTCCTGAAATGTGATTATAAATTCCTCCTGGAGGTTCAATTCCTTTCATTTGAGATAGAAAATTTTTAGAAGAAGCTATCAATTCAATAGGTACCACACCATCTTTTATGATTTGTTGATTGTGGTACAAATCTTTTAAAAACAAGTTTAAAGCAACACTCCTTTGCAAAGCTCCAGACTCAATATGCTCCCACTCCTTAGCAGATATAATTCTAGGGAAAAGATCAAAAGGAAATACTTTTTCTTTTGTTTGCTTTTCGCCATATACCTGAAAGGTAATTCCTTGGTTTAAAAAAGAGGCCTTGGCTTTTTCATTCAACAACTTAAAATCATCTATTTTATATTCATTAAATAAATTAAAAAGTGTTTCATAAATTTTTCTTACTTCTTTCTTTTCCGTAAAAATCTCATCATAAAATCTAGCATCTAAATTGTATGAGGTAAAAATTGGTAATTTTTTGTAATTAGTCATTTTTAGCATTTAATTCTCTGCAAATTATAAAATTGATCGCCTAAAGGAGTTTGCTCCTACACAGTAAGTCAACTGTTTATTGGCAGTTTTAAACATGTTTATAATCTTTTTTTTAAAGCAAAAAAAATAGTCATTTAGTCTTTTATAATTAATGGGGTAATCTTAATTTAATGAAAGGATAACATAGAAAACACAACCTAAAAAGGGGGTCTAAATTGAATAAAATTTAAATTTACTTGATTTACTTTTCATTAATTATTGAATACTATATAGCTCATTACACATACCAAATTTGGCTTTTTAAAAAATTATTTAAAGCTTTTTAATCATCATAAAACCTATGGCTCTAAAAGTAGTTATCTCACACAAAACAAAATATAAATACGATCGATCTGTAAATTTATCTCCTCATATTTTTAGACTAAGACCGGCTCCACACAGTAGGACGCCTATAGAATCTTATTCCTTAAAAATAGAACCCGAAAACCACTTTTTTAACTGGCAACAAGACCCTTTTGGAAACTACCAAGCAAGAGTTGTTTTTCCTGATAAAACAAAAGAATTATCTATTCAAGTTGAAATTGTTGCTGATTTAAAAACCATCAACCCTTTTGATTTTTTTGTTGAAGATAGCGCTGAAGAATATCCTTTTAAATATTCAGAAGCTCTTAAAAAAGAGTTACATCCTTATTTAGAGATTAACGATAAAGGAGAACTTATTGATGCTTTTATTAAAACCATAGATTTTACCCCTAGAAAAACTATCTATTTTTTAATAGACTTAAATCAAAAAATATATCATTACTTAAACTATAATATCCGATTAGAGCCTGGTGTTCAAACTTCTGAAAAAACGTTGAGTTGCAAAACGGGATCTTGTAGAGATTACGCATGGTTATTAGTACAAGTAGCACGTCATTTAGGTTTTGGAGCAAGATTTGTTTCTGGTTATATTGTGCAATTAAAAGCAGATGAGGAATCGCTTGACGGACCTTCGGGACCTGTAGAAGATTTTACCGATTTACATGCATGGGCAGAAATCTATATTCCGGGAGCAGGTTGGATTGGTTTTGATGCTACCTCTGGACTTTTGGCAGGAGAAGGACATATTCCTCTTTCTTGTACACCTCATTATGAAAGTGCTGCTCCTGTGACTGGAATGTCTGACAAATGTGAGACTGAATTTGAGTTTGAAAACTCTGTAACTCGAATTTTAGAATCTCCTAGAGTAACCAAACCATATACTGAAGAACAATGGAAAGCCATTGAAAAATTAGGACATAAAGTAGAAAGAGATTTACAAAAAGGAGATGTACGCTTAACAATGGGTGGAGAGCCCACTTTTGTTTCTATAGATGATATGGAATCTCCTGAATGGAATACTGATGCTGATGGCCCACACAAACAAAAACTTGCCAATGATCTTACCAAAAGATTACTTGATAAAGTTGCTAAAGGTGGAATGCTACACCATGCCCAAGGAAAATGGTATCCTGGAGAACCCCTACCTAGATGGGAAATACAATTGTATTGGAGAAAAGATGGAAAAAATATTTGGCATAATGAAGAGTTACTTTCTTGCTTTGCCCCTAACCCAATTGTACCAGAAGGGAGCGATCTTAGGTTTTTAGAAACCCTAAGTAAATACCTTAATGTTTCGTACAAACACATCATTCCTACCTATGAAGATGCCTTTTATATGCTTTGGGAAGAAGGAAATTTACCTATAGATATTGATATTAGTAAAGATGATAGTGAGGATTTAATCAGAAAAAAATTAGCCGAAATACTAGCCCAAGGTACTCATAAAGCTGTGGGGTATGTACTGCCTTTAAATAAATATCAAGACAAATGGTTTACTAGCGAATGGGTGTTTAGGAGAAATCAATTATTCTTAACCCCAGGAACCTCGCCAATTGGATTAAGACTCCCTTTAAGCTCATTAATGTCTAAACCAGAATATGAGGTCTTCCCTGTTTACGAACCAGACTTATTCAAAGAAAGAAAAAACTTACCTAGTTTTAAAAGATTGGTAAATATTAGGTATAAAGAGTTTTGTACCAATGGACTAGATACTAATAAACCCAAATACTTTGTTAGAACAGCAATCTGTTCAGAAGTTAGAAATGGTAAATTGTATTTGTTCTTACCTCCATTAGAATCTGCAGATGCCTTTTTAGATTTAATTGCCTCAATTGAAGCAACTGCTAAAGAATTAAAAATTCCTGTTATTCTAGAAGGATATAACCCTCCTCATGACAATAGAATTGAATCTATGAAAATTACGCCAGACCCTGGAGTAATAGAGGTAAATGTACACCCCATGAAAAATTGGAGTGAACTGGTAGAAAACACAATGACGTTATATAACGAAGCAAAAAAGTCTCGTTTAGGAACCGAAAAATTCATGTTAGATGGGAAACACACAGGAACTGGAGGTGGAAACCATGTAACACTTGGTGGAACAACACCTGCCGATAGCCCGTTGTTAAGAAAGCCTAGTTTGTTAAGAAGTTTACTTACTTTTTGGCAACATCATCCTGGATTGTCCTATTTGTTTTCTGGGGCATTTGTTGGAGCTACAAGTCAAGCTCCTAGAATAGATGAAGCTAGAATGGAAAACCTATATGAATTAGAAATTGCTTTTAGTCAAATACCTAAAGATGGTGAAGTTCCTTTTTGGTTAACCGACAGACTGTTTAGACACTTATTAACAGATTTGACAGGAAACACCCACAGAGCAGAATTTTGTATTGATAAACTATATTCTCCTGATTCATCATCTGGTAGATTAGGAATTTTAGAATTAAGAGGTTTTGACATGCCTCCTCATCCACAAATGAGTTTGATGCAAATGCTTTTGGTAAGAACCTTAGTTGCTTGGTTTTGGAAAAAACCATACGAACATGATTTAGTTAGATGGGGAACAGAACTGCACGATAAATTCTTAATTGAACATTATGTGCGTGAAGACATTAAAGATATTGTTAATCAATTAAACAAAGCTGGTTATAAATTTCAACTAGACTGGTTTGATCCTTTCTTTGAATTTAGATTCCCATTACACGGAATGGTAGACATCAATAATATTCATTTAGAATTAAGAGCAGGTATAGAACCTTGGAATGTATTAGGAGAAGAGATGACCGGTGGTGGAACGGCTCGTTACGTAGATTCTTCTTTGGAGCGTTTACAGGTTAAAGTTTCTAATTTTGTGAATGAAAGATATGTATTGACTTGTAATGGTGTAAAAGTTCAATTACAACCCACTACCACTAAAGGAGAATATGTTGCTGGAATAAGATACAAAGCATGGGATCCATATTCTGCACTACACCCAACCATTGGAGTAGATACTCCCCTAGCATTTGATATTGTAGACACGTGGAATAGAAAATCTATTGGAGGATGTAAATATTTTGTAGCACATCCAGGAGGAAGATCATATGAAACGTTCCCTGTAAATAGTTTTGAAGCAGAATCTAGAAGAATCAATCGTTTTTGGGATATTGGTGAAACACAAACGGATGTAGACACTATTGAAGAAATTACGCAAAGTGAAATTGAAGCACCACAAAGGTCTGTAGAAGAAATTGGTAGCTTAAAAAAATTCAGATATAAAACCATTCCAGTAGACAAAGAATTTCCAAATACCTTAGATTTGCGTAAAAAATAGTACAAGGTAGATGGCCATTGAGGGAAACAACATTTTTAAAGATTATATAGCTGGGTTAAAAGACTATGATGAAGTCATTAAACCAAGTAAAGAAATCAATCAGAATTGGAGTCAATTATTTGATAATCTGAAAGAAATAGACACGGAAGAACTTCACGAAATACAAAGTGAAATCAACTGGTTGATGGCAGAAAATGGAGTAACTTATAATGTTTATAATGCTCCAAATGGTTTAAATAGACCTTGGCAATTAAATGCAATTCCATTTATTATTCACGAAAATGAATGGTCTAAAATTGAAAAAGGAATCAAACAAAGAGCTGAGTTATTAAACTTGATTCTAAAAGATATTTATGGAGAACGAAAACTAATAAAAGACAATATTATTCCGCCTGAAGTATTTTATGAGCATAGAGGTTTTTTAAGACAATGTGATCAAATAGAATACAACACCACTAAAAATTTAATGGTGTACTCAGCTGAACTATCAAGAGGACCCGATGGTAGAATGTGGGTCGTAAATGATAGAACTCAAGCTCCTTCTGGAATGGGATACGCATTAGAAAACAGGTTTACAACTAGTAGAACTGCATCTAAATTATTTAATGATTTAAACGTTAAACAACCCTCCGAGTTTTTTAATGATTTTAATCAAATGCTGATTGATGCCGCTCCTCAAGGTATTGACAACCCTAATATTGTTATTTTAACTCCAGGTCCCCATAACGAAACCTATTTTGAGCACACTTACTTATCTTCTTTACTAGGACATCCTTTGGTTAAAGGAAATGACTTGGTAGTAAGAAATGGTTTTGTGTGGATGAAATCCTTAAAAGGTTTAAAAAAAGTAGATGTTATTTTAAGACGTGTAGATGATGTTTTTGTGGATCCTTTAGAACTTAAAGAAGATTCTTACCTAGGCGTTGCCGGATTGTTAGAAGTGGTAAGAAACAAGAACATTTCTGTAATAAATCCTGTTGGAAGTGGCGTGATTGAAAACTTTGGATTGATTCCATTTATGAACGCCATTTGTAATTATTTTTTTAAAGAAGATTTAATTTTACCCCAAATTGCTTCTTGGTGGTGCGGACAAGAAAAAGAAAGAGCTCTTGTCTTAAAAAACATCAAAAAATTTGTGGTAAAACGTATTGACAAATCCAATAGAGAAAGTCTGTTTTTTTGTAAATCATTAACAGAAGCAGAAATAGAAAATCTTAAAAAAGAAATCCTTAAAAATCCACATAGATTTGTGGCTCAAGAATACATTTCTTTTTCATCAGCTCCAAATTACAGTAATGGAACGCTAGAACCTAGAAAAGTGGTTTGCAGAACTTTTAGCATTGCCAAAGAAAATAGTTATAGTGTAATGCCTGGAGGATTGGTTCGTGTTGCTCCAGACAATAAAGAATTAAGAGTTTCTAATCAACGAGGGGGAATTAGCAAAGACTTTTGGATTGTTAGTGACCATAATCAAGAAAATATTCAACAATACACTTGGAATAAATCACAAAAAACTGAAACCTCAGACATCAATGATTTACCTAGTGATACTGCAAATAATTTATTTTGGTCTGGAAGATATTTAGGAAGGGCTTTAATTACATCTAGATTTATAAGAACTGTATTAAACAATATGAATAATGAGCAATATAACACTCATATTCCCGATTCTGAAATTCTAACTCACCTATACAAAGCCATCACCAATATTACCTCTACATTTCCTGGTTTTGTAGGAAAAGGAAGTGAAGAATTATTAAAAGATCCTTTAAAAGAATTACAATCATTAATTTTAGATCCTACAAGAATTGGTAGTTTGGCACAAACCCTAAACAGCTTTAACAACTCATACTACACTTTAAGAAACTTATGGTCTAAAGATATGTGGAGAGTTTTTGATAGTATCAAAAAGCTTTGGAAACAATATGATAGTACCAAAACGTACTCTTTAAACAGCTTGATAAAACTCCTTGATAGAACCATTACAAGATTGGTGGCCTTTATGGCGCTAATTGAAGAGAGTATTATGGTAAAACAAGGCTTGCTCTTATATTTTATAGGTTTACAAATGGAACAGGCAACTATGAATATTGCCAAATGTCGCTCTCTTATTGTTTTTGATCACGATAATTATTTGAATTACGATATTTTAGAAGCCCTATTAAACAGTCATGAAAGTTTAAATATTTACAGATATAGTTATCAATCTTATTTGAGTATTGAAAATGTAATTAGCCTAATTATTTTAGACAAAGAATATGCTAAATCTCTACATTATCAACTACGTAGAATTCAAAAAGACATTGCTAGGTTACCAATCCCTCAAAACACTGTAGGGTTTAAAGAATGTCAAGATAAAATACAAAAAGCTTGTTTTATCATGGAGCATATTGATCCAACTGTACTGTTAAACATCAACAAAGAAAATTCTCAAAGAGAAAACATGGAAAAAACACTTTCTATGCTTAGTGATTTGTTGCATGAAACTTCTTTGGCAATATCTACAACTTATTTTGATCACACCTATCAACAAACCCAAATGGTACCTCAAAAAATTGATCTATAATGTTATATAAAGTCATACATACTACCGAATATAAATATGATGAAGGAGTTACCTTTTGCCATAACATGGCTATTTTAAAACCTAAAAACATCATTGGTCAAGAACTGGTGTCTTATGATTTAAATATTAGCCCCACTCCTGCAGATTTTTCTGAAAAGTTAGACTTTTTCGGAAACACAGTCACTCGTTTTTCAATTCAAGAATATCATAAAAAATTAAAAGTTACCGCAACAAGCCTTGTCAACAAAAACATTCTTAAGTGCAAAAACATACATGATTCTGAAGCTGCTAAAAAAATAACATTGTCAGAAACTTTAGAACTTTTAAAAAGTGTTGAACCCGCAATTTTAGATGCTAGACAATATCAATTAGAATCTGTATTGATTAACACTATTAATGAAGATATTCAAGCCTATGCTAAACAATCTTTTTTACCTAATAGATCTGTGTTTGAAGCGAGCAATGAACTTATGCAAAGAATATTTAAAGATTTTGAATTCAATACAACTTTTTCTAACGTAGCTACTCCTATTAGTGAGGTAATGAAAGAAAAAAAAGGGGTCTGTCAAGATTTTGCTCAAATAGCCATTGCTTGTTTAAGATCTGTTAATTTACCAGCAAGATATGTTAGCGGATATATAGAAACATTACCCCCTCCAGGAAAAGAAAAACTAGTAGGAACCGATGCTTCACATGCTTGGTTTTCTGTATACATTCCTACTTTTGGCTGGGTAGATTTTGACCCAACTAACAATCAAATCCCTAAAGACCAACACATCATTGTTGCTTGGGGTAGAGACTACTACGATGTAGCCCCTTTAAAAGGTGTTTTGTATAGTAGTGGACTAAGCACATTATCTGTTTCTGTAGATATTAGACCCTATGTAGAAGACAATTTAATGAAGCAATCACAACAACAGCAACAGCAGTAAACCTTTTAAAAACAAAATAGCAAATCACACAATAGATTCTGAATATTTATAAGCTATATTCTAATGATTTGTTTATTTTTGGCTCTCTAAAATTTTTATAATTATGTGGTACGAAGTAAAAGTTAAATACAGTAAAATAGACGATAACGAAAAGATTAAAACCTTTAATCAACCTTATTTATTTGATGCGTTAACTTTTACAGAAGCAGAAGCTCGTGCTACAGATGAGATGGGTAAATATTTGTCTGAAGGATTTAAAATCACAAATATTAAAGTTGCTAACTTTTCTGAAATTTTCCCAAGTGAACATGGAGATCGTTGGTTTAAGTGTAAAGTTTCTTTAGTTACTTTAGATGAGGACAAAGGTTTAGAGCGTAGAACCAATACTTATGTTTTGGTACAAGCTTTAGATGTTAAAGATGCTTATGAATACTTAACAGAGCAATTTGCAGATACTGTTTCTGATTACTCTATACCAAGTATTACAGAATCTCCTATTATTGATATTTTCCCTTTCTTTGATGGTGAAGAAGAACCAGTTGCTGTAGCTGCTGCACCACAAACTTATACTGAGGATTCTTTTGATGAAGACAACAACATTGATGATGATGTTTTAGAAGATGAAATGGTGGATGAAACAGAAGATGTTTTAGAAGACTAATGCAAAACATCGCCTATATATTCGGAGGTCTTTTTGGATTTATTTCTATTGTTTTAGGAGCTTTTGGTAGCCACTTACTAAAGAAAAAATGGTCTAAAGAAATTCTAGATAGTTTTGAAATTGGGGTAAAATATCAAATGTATCATGCCCTATTTTTAATTTTATTGGGATTGGTATTGCCTTTACCATCAACCATAGCTACATTAGCAATAATACTTGCTATTGTTGGCGTAATTATGTTTTCAGGAAGTATTTACGGAATTTGTATTTTAAAAAGTCGTGAAATTCCTGTTAAATTTTTAGGTCCTATCACGCCATTAGGAGGATTATGTTTATTACTCTCTTGGGCATTCTTTTTATTATCTTTAATATAAAAAACCAAAAGCCTTTCAGTACAACTGAAAGGCTTTTGGTTTAATATGATTTCAAAATTATGTTATCTATTGTTGCTCCACTGCTGTTTGTAATTTAATTGCTTCTAACTCTTCTGTTTCACCCACAGTTACTTCGATATCCGTTTCCAAAGTATATTCTATAAAACCTTCTTTAGAAATAACCAAACTATAAGATCCGTTTGAAATTCCCTGCAAGATAAACACTCCAAAAGCATTTGTTTCTGTTTTTGTTACTAATTCCTGTGTCATAGTATCATATAACGAAACTGTTGCTCCTTCAATTGCTGATAAATCTCCTTCTACTTGTCCATCTACATCTTCCAAAACTTTTCCTTGAATAATCCCTGAGTTCTTTTCAGCATTTACTCTAATTACTGGCTTTAAACTATAACTCCCATTACCTTGTGCTACAATTGACTCTTGGGCATCCCAATCCAAAACAAAAGTATAAAAGAAACCTGCTTCAAGTGCTTCATCTAAATTAATCTTTAAACCAGATTGTTGAGCACTAGGAGTACTTAACGGCTTTGCTTCTGTTTCTCCTTTTAACACAACGGTATTGTTATCTCCTAAAACCAATCTAATTTGATGCATGGTATTAGCCTCTACAGTTTCATCAGCTAAAATTTTATTTTCTCCACCTACTAATGTTGTTAAATCAACACTTAAAGGTCCTTCAAAACTTTCTAAACTTTTCCAACCTTCATCATTACCTGCATTGTATTGAATATCTACAATCTCAACATTTACCTGCTCGTAATTTCCAGGAGCATCAACTAGTTTAAATTTAACTTGAGCTGTTCCTGCTCCATCACTATTGCTACAGCTTTGCATTAAACCTAATATAGTTAATGACAAAACTGAAAAAAACATTTTTCTAAAACTTAATTTAATAGTTTGCATTTTCATAATATATCCTTTTAAAATTAATTCCCTTAAAAAACAACATATACTATGCCATAGTTAGACATCGCTGATACTTAAAAAACAATATACTCTTTAATATTTACAAAAGCATAATGCAATTACATCATTAATTTATGCTTTAGAATAAAGATAAGTAGTATTTTTACGACATCATTTACAAAAAAGATGTCTACCAAAAAACACAGTAGGTCCTACAGACTTTTTAGGATATTTATTTCTAAAAATAGAACTAAAGTATCACATGCTTTAGACACTTTTTTTTATGGTTTAAAAAGTGAAGCCAAAGACACGGTAAACACTACTCATATCATTCAGAAATACATTCTTCACAGCGGAGAAATTACTCCAGAAGAAGAAAAGTTTTTAAAATTATATGTGTATGATATGCTTAAAATAGCAGGAATTGGTATTCCTTTTATTTTGCTGCCTGGAGCAAGTATCATTATCCCTTTTCTTCTTAAAGCTGCCGAAAAAAGAAACATAGACCTAATGCCTTCTAACTTTAAAGGCAAACCTAACAACAAACTAAAGCATTAATAATCTATTTTGCTATCTCGTTAATTTTAAGTAAATTAGGTAGAGTAACTTTAAGATTATCATTATGACAAATCAAAAAATAGTATTTAAAAATGCAGCTAAAATATATGTAGCTATTGTTGGTTTTTACTTTTTTATGAAACTTATTGGAATGTCTGATATTATTGAGTTTAGAATATTAAACATTCTGTTTGTGATTTGGGGAATAAACAGTTCCATAAAAAACAATATTTTTCAAAATATGGATAATAATTATTTAACCAATTTATCCATAGGTTTTTCTACTGGTTTATTAGGAATTTTAGGAGTAATCACCTCTATGGTAATATACATTACCTTAATTGATGATTCTTTAATGATGACTTTACAAACCACTTCTTTTTGGGGAAACAACTTAACATTACCCAAAGTTGTATTTTCTATGACTATAGAAGCCATGGCATCCTGTGTAATTAGTACTTTTATTTTAATGCAGTATTGGAAAAAACATAAAATTGAATCTTTGATAAAACATTCATAAAAAAATCCCAACTATAACAGTTGGGATTTTTTGTTTTAGTATTTTTGAGCTACTCAATTTTTACACAGATGATTACATTAAAAAACTTTAAGATTATTGCCTTATTAGAAGGAATTTCATATTTATTACTTTTAGGTATTGGTTCTCCTTTAAAACACTTTACAGGAAACGATATATTGGTTAGAACTTTAGGAATGCCACATGGTTTATTATTTGTAACCTATGTAATTATGGCATTTTTACTAAAAAGTGAACAAAAATGGACTAACAAAGAATTTGCTATTATTTTAGTTTGTTCTATACTTCCTTTTGGAACTTTTTATGCTGATAAAAAATATTTACAGGTAAAATAAATACTTAGTATAAAGAATAAAAAAAGTCCCATTTGAAAATTCAAATGGGACTTTTTTTATGAAACAATCTCAATTATTAAAACTTTAAAGTAACACCCACTAAAAAGTTTCTAGTGGCTTGTGGATAGTACCCAGCACCATCTAATGTTGTTATGGTATTTGGATTAGACCAATCATCATCATAAGTATAATAATACCCTCTATCTACATACTCCTTATTAAAAATATTATTGATTAAAGCAGAAAAAACAATCGACTTAAAAATCTTTGAAGTTTCTAATACATAAGTAGCGTTAATATCACTAGTATAGTAACTATTTAGAACATCGTTACTACTTACTACGCTGTTTAAATTACTCATGTATTGTTTTCCTACATATTTTGATAACAACGATACTTGAAAGTTTTCTATAGGTTGATAAGTACATACAGTTCCTACGATAACATCTGGAGAAAAAGAAATATTAGTATCTCCCAAGTTTCTATAATTATCATCAATTTTTGCAACAAAATCTCTGTTTTTATTAGAACTAACAGAGGTATTGGCTTTTATAGAAAATTGATTACTTATTTTTAAATCTGCATCAATTTCTAAACCTAATCTATAACTACTTCCTGATGTTGCTCTAATAGGGGCACCTACTCCATCTAAAGCACCAGTTAAAACCAATTGGTTTTTATAATCCATATAGAAAATATTAGAATTTACACTGATAACTTTTCCATTAGCACGCCATCCAAATTCATAATCATATAAAGTTTCATGAGTATTTACTCCGCCTTCAAAATCGTTTCTATTTGGCTCCCTATTGGCTACTGCAAGAGAAGCATACAAACTGTTATTTTTGTTGGCTTTATAAGTAAAACCAAATTTTGGATTAAAGAAGTTAAAATTAGCGTTTACATCAATTGGAACTATATCAGAAGTAATTCCTTTGGTTTTATAATTTACAAACCTTCCTTGTAAATCTATATAAGCAGATAGTTTTTCAACAATATTAAATGTTGCTTTAGCAAAAACAGAAAAGTCTGATTTTTTAGCATCTGAAAAATAGTATCTATCTCTAATATTGGTGTTTGCTGCTAAATTATTTCCCCAAATAACTTCTCCAAAATGTTCTCCTGTATAATTAGAATATGAAATTCCTGTGATAAAATTTAAGCCTTTTGTTTTATAATTGGTATTAAAATTAGCCACATAAAAATCATTATCTAACCAACGTCTTACAATTACATCACTTCCATCAATAATTAAATTATTAAAATCCGCAGCATCTTCTCCTGCTTTGTATTGCTCAAAAAAACCAGAACCTTTGGTATAGTTCAATCCTAAATTAGTTGACCAATATTTATTTAATTTTTCACTCCAGTGTAATTGATAATGATTTTGGCCGTAATCATCAACTTCATTGTCATAAGTATAAGGATTTTGTCTTCTATCATCTTCCAACTCATCTGCTGTTAAACCATACCAAGCCTGATATGTTTTTTCTTTTCCACCAAAAGTAATGGCTTTAATCAAAGTATTTTCATCCGTATAACTGGCCTGTAAATAAAAAGATTTTATATCAGAAAAAGCTCTATCAACATATCCATCAGAATAAATATTAGACAAACGTCCCGCAATTTCTATATGATCATTTAGTTTTCCTGTACTAAATTTTACAGTATGTTTTCTAGTAGCATAAGACCCAAAAGAATTTGAAATTTCTCCATAAGCTTCTTCAGAAACCGCATCGGTTAAAATATTAATACTAGCTCCAAAAGCACCAGAACCATTAGTTGATGTACCTACTCCACGTTGCAATTGTAAATTTTGAGTAGAAGAAGCAAAATCTCCTAAATTCACCCAAAAAGTTCCATGACTTTCTGCATCATTATATGGAATTCCATTCACAGTAACATTGATACGCTCTCCATTAGAACCACGGACACTCATATAAGTATATCCTACTCCTGCTCCGGCATCGGATGAAGAAACCACCGATGGCATATAGTTTAATAGTACAGGAATATCTTGCCCCAAATTACGCTTTGCTAATTCCTCTTTAGAAATGTTAGAAAACGTTACAGGAATATCATTATTCACACGAACGGCTGATACTAAAACTTCTTCTAGAACAGTTGAGTTTTGTTCTAAACTAAACTGAATTTGGGTGTTTTTGTTTAAATCAACTTGCTTAAAAACCGTTTTATATCCTAAATAAGATACTTGAACAGTATAAGTTCCTTGGTTTAAGTTAATACTAAACTCTCCATCATCATCTGTTAAAGTTCCGTTCTTATTTTCCACCACAAAAACAGTAGCTCCAAACAAATTTTCTTTGGATTGATTAACCACACTTCCGGAAAGTGTATAGGTTTGGGAGCTTGCAAGTACACTTACAAACATGAACAAAAAAATAAATATTTTTTTCATTTTAAAATTTTAAAACGAATAAAAAGAGGTTATTATTCCGGTGTTGAAATTGAATAATATATGGTGAACATTATTAAAAATAACATTCTATTTTCCCTAAACAGCATTGCCTGTTCTAGGTTCTTTGGGTATGATCTCAGCCGTTGTATGTTGAAAGTATAAAAGTAAAAACGATCAACTAAAAGCACCCCTTTATGAGAACGCTGCAAAAATACGCTCTATTTTGTGAACTAAAAACCTTAAAATGATTTATTATTTTATTCTTGATTTGGTTTTCTTCTTAAATTTTTCTTTTCAGAATTTCGTTGCTTTCCATCAATTCTCTTCTGAACAGAAGATTTTGTAGGCTTAGTTGCTTTTCTCATTTTAGGTCTAATCAAATTTTGAGTGATTAAATCTAAAAACTTCTTAATGATGAGTTCTTTGTTTTTATGTTGTGATCTACTTTCATCACAAAACAAAATTAACTGATGCTCTTTCGATAGTTTTGATGATAACTTATCTATCAACAAAGCTTTTTCCCTATCTGACAAAGCATTAGATTGTTCTAAATTAAAAGTTAATTCAATTTTAGAAGAAACTTTATTTACGTGCTGTCCTCCAGCTCCAGAACTTCTGATAGCCTTAAAATTAAGCTCTTTTATAATTTCTTCTTTATTCATTTCTTTACTTTATTAACAATTTATCTATAGCTGTAGTTGCCAAATTAAAACGAGTTTGTTTATCTCCTTTTATCAGCACATAAGGTTTGTTATATTTTTTTAAAGCATTTTCAAAAGCCATAAACATTTCTTCTCTTTGCTCTGGTCTATCTCTTAAATCATCTGCTTCCCAGGGAATATCAATATAAGTTAATAAATACAAATCATATTTATTTTCTATGGCTGCTTTATTCAATTTTTCATCAACAAAACCATTGTAATACTCTTCTGAATACACTTTGGTTTCAAGTAGGTCTGTATCGCAAATCAACAGTTTATTCGCTTTATTTGCCAAAGTATTTTCTAAACACATTTGCCCCTTGGCTATTGGTATGATATCTTCTTTTTGACAAACTTGTTGTTCGTTCTCCCATTTTTCTTGTAAATAATCTCTAGAAAATTCTGGAACCCAAACAGTTTTATAATGCTCTGCTAATTGACGAGAAAGTGTTGTTTTACCTGTAGATTCAGGACCAAACAATACTACTTTTATGATATTATTTGTTTGTTGTCTAAGCTTTTTTTCCATGCTAAATACCCTTGAATGGCAAGAATTGTAAAAATAAAATATTGTAACGATAACATTCCTAAACCTCTATAAGCATATAGAGGAACTGTAATTAAATCGGCAAAAATCCATAACACCCAATTTTCTATTTTTTTATTGGCCATATACCACATTGCTGTAAAGAAAATACCCGATGTAAAAATATCAATATAATTTTCTGGTTTTATATCATATCCAAAAGACTTATATACCAAATAAGTTACCACCATTGTAACAACCACCAATAAAACTCCAATAATTTTCTCTTTAAGGCTTGTTCTAGAAACGGGTATTGTAGTTTTATTATTTTTCTTTCTAGACCAGTTCCACCATCCGTAAATACTCATGACTGAATAATAAAAATTCATCATCATATCTCCAAAATATTGAGCTTTGTATAGTAAATAAACAGTAATGACTGTAGCAATCAATCCAACAGGATAAACCAGTATATTCTCTTTTTTAGAATAGATTACACTTGCAATTCCAAAAACAAAAGCAATAGCTTCTAAAACTATATCACCTACAGGAGTATGCTCATAAGCACTTAAAAAAAAATTAGAAATGTGGTTCATAATTACTTCTATCAGATTTTACCATTTTTAAGTTTACCACAACATTTTCTTGACTTTCAAAAGATTTTTTAATCTCCTCTGTTAAAAATGGCATCAGCTTATCGTACTCTCCATAAATCTGAGTACTCATTGGGTTTTCTAACACTGTAAATTCAGATGCTCGTAACCTTTTTATAAAATGTATAATATGTTCTTCAAAATTATTGTTTAGAGGCAATAATGTTAATTCTATAGAAACCTTCATTTTTGATTTATTTAAAGAAGTAAAAATAGGCATCGTTTTTTTAGTGAGTAAACAAATTCATATTAATTTATGTTATACTATCATCTATTAAAAAACAAAAGACCATAAATATTACTTTATGGTCTTTTGCTTTTTAGTTCTAGTTTATTTAATTATTCACCAATAATCTTTTTATTTCTTTGGTGCCGTCTTTAAATTCTATATTGACAATATATATTCCATTGTTAAAATCAAACAAGTCTATTACATTTCCAACCTTGTTTATTTGTTTAACCAATATTCCTGAAACATTATAAATACTAATTTTAGAAACCTTATCACTTCCTTGTACATAAACAGATCCTTTTGCTGGATTTGGGTACATGTTAAATACTTCTCCTTCTGTTATATCAACACTTAAAGATTTTTTACTGCCAGATACCGTATCTTCTACTGTACTAGAAATATCATCATAGTAGTATTCTCCTACAAAATTACCAGTATTTATTTTGACTAAGATACTTGAGGTTTCTTCAGTAATATCAACCGTATAAGTAAATTCTTGATAAGTATTTGTTAAATCAAATGGAGAAGATGTTTTCTGAATGGTTCCACTTGCCGTAGTATTAACTCCGATTTGGAATTTAAACTTGGCTCCTGAAGTTGGAGATTTTACCCAAGCTTTAACAGTTAATGTTTTTCCATTTAAATCGCCTACATATTCAGTATTCAATAATTGAACTTTATTATATCCATCAGCTGTAGTTACATCTATAAAAGTACTTACGTCACCAGAGTTTGAGTTTGTTGTTCCATCAGCAAAAGTAGCCGCTGCCGATCCAGACACACTATGCGTCCAATCTTCGGTATATCCACATTCAAAATCTCCGTTAATAATAATCCCTCCATCTTCAACTTCACCACAAGTACTTGCAGGAGGAACAGCTTTACCAATTACAATAACCTCTGCCAATTTTAATTGAGTATTAGATTTTGCAGATTGCACTCTAACATACCTTGCTGACTTATTAAGATTGGTTAGCGAAAATACTCTTGATGAAGGAGAATTACTGTAAAAGTAATTTCCAGTACCTGCATGTGCAATTGCTTCTGCTAAAGTTGTTGTTGAAGTAAAAGGTGTATCACTAATCAACACATAAAAATCTTCAAAATCTGGATCATCTTGACTAATTGACGCTCCATTTAATTCTTGAGTTCCCCAAACATCAATGTTTTCTACTGTTGAAATTTGTCCTAAATCTAAATCCCACCAAGGTTCACTTTCTTGTTGTGTATAAGCAGATGAACCAATTGGCACTTCTCCTTTTTGGTAAAATTGTGTGTGAATTTTACCGTTTGTATTTCCATCAATAGCTCTATCAGCAGGAGTAGCGATTGCTACACTTTCAAAACTTTCGTTTGTAGAGGTAGAACTTTGTGTAGCTGTACCATAAATACTCAATACTTTTGATTGTGGTGCTAATGCAACTTCAGACTCATAAACTGCACTAGAATATGGAGCTTCTGTTGAATTTGCGTTTACAATATCAACTCTAATTTGGAAAGACTTATACTCAAATGTAAATCTATCTGGAATCAATTCATTAATTATAAAATATAATTGATCTCCTCTCTCTGCATCTTTATAAACACCATTTACGGTTAAATATTCTTTTAATTTATCTACAGAAGCAAATTCATAAATACGTTGAGGGTATGAATATCTTAAATCTCCTTGTGCCCAAGCTTGTTTAGTTCCAAAATTATATGTTCCTCCAGAATCTGATACCAAACCGTTTACAGAAAACCTTAACGAATGATCTGCAGAACTTGTAACATCTACCTTTAAATCTACCGTTAAATCATCATGATATGACAATGCTTCATCAGCATTAGCTGCTAAATACGCACTATTTAATAAAGAAGCATCTGTAAATGGCGTAAAAACAATTTCTCTTTCTTTATGAATATCAGTATTTGTTAAATACGCAATATTATCACAGTGTTCAGTATAATTATAAGTTGCTCCATTAGAGTCTAATTCAATACCATAATGATTGGTTACATTATTTTCAGTTAAATTCACAAATAACCAAGGGGTAAATCCGTTATTTCTAGTCTTCACCTTATCATAGTCAGGACTAGTTCCTACTACTTTTGACACTCTTATTCCTGTTCCTAAATCTTCTAATTTGATATTTTCAAAAGTGTGGTTTTGAGAGTGCTTCCACATATCAATTCCTTTTGCATTCATATTCTTTCCTGATATATAAACATCTTTAAAAGAATAATCCATTTGATATGTTAACTGAAAACCTGTATTTACTCCCCATGCTTTAAACCCATCAAAAACAGAACGAGATTCGTGATTTACTCCCATATCTCTCTCAATAGAATTCATTGCAGTATAAGAGTTTATAACTGTAGTATTTTCAATAATTAAAGAAACCTCAACAGGCATTACTCCATCACCAGCTGCACTATAAACGTTTTTTTCTAAAGGAAATTGATCTATTTGAAAACCTGGTCTTACAGCTGCAAGTGCTTCAGGATCTACTCTTCTTAAATTGTTAACTACCGGATTTAAGTTAGTAATCCCCACAGCAAAATTAGCGTTTGATATTACGTTATTCTTACAAACAACAGCTCTTCCTTTCATTGCTAATCCTTCTCCTCTAAAAAGGTAATCATCATAAAATAAAGCTGAATGGTAAAAATCAGCATCAAAAGTAACTTCACCTGAAGTAGGATGCATAGCTGTTCCTTTTCCATCTCTCGCTTTTCTAATATCCACTAATAAATTATCATTCCAAAAACCAGTTTCATTTCCTGCCTCCGAAACAATTCCTGCTCCACTAACATCATATACTACATTTTTAGATACGTTTGCATGAGAATCGTGTTGAGTAATTGCCCAACCAGGATTTCCCCAAACAGCATTTCCTTCTACAACAGCTGCATTGGTTCCGTTTGTTGCTCCAGTCATATGTAAGTGGATAGAGTATCTACCTCTTGGATTGGTAACAGCATTTGGTTCTGGCTGCTTTAATTGCATACACTCTTGTCCTAATGATGATAATTTAGAGATAGGAACTACAGGGTCTAACCATTTATCATATATAAAATCATCGGTCAACCTACTTTTATCTGTTCTTCCCATATCCTTAAACAAAGCATATTTTACTTGTACGTTAGCAGGATTGTGCATTGCCATAAAATGTCCACGCTTAGAAATTTCTGTTTCTGCAGAAGAAAAAGTAATATTTCTAGACAAGTTACCAACATAACTATTCAATCCCTGAGAGGCATTAGGCCTATGGTTGTTTTGTAAATTTTGATCTACAGTAACCGAAGTTCCGGATATATTTGTAATCGCAACTTGATCTATTCCTGTTGAAGAAATATCTGACTGATTACCACTACTAGTAATTACCAATTCATCATTTACATTCCACCCTATTGGAGTAGTTGTTAATGAAAAACTATTGTTTCCAGAATCTGCAACACCACTCAACATCACCATATTGGTCTTTTCTTTACCTAAAATTTCAATTTCACCAGCGGTAATTAAACCAAGAGATAACATTTTAGGATCCCAAGTATTTCTTCCATAAACCCCCGCACCATCATCTACTAATGTTGATGAATACTCACTTATAGAAGTATTTAAATTTCCTTCGGCTGCATTGTCAAATCTATCTTTATCATCAGTTGTCGTTATCTGATAAGTTTTAAGATAATGTGGTTTTCCATCTTTAAAAAATTGTTTTGCTGTAGTAGACCATTTTAAAGGATAAATCCTAGTCTGATTACTCCTGTGCTGCATAATATCAAAAGGTTTAAAAACCACTTCAATATTACCATCGGTTACATCATCAGCAATAATTTTAATGTTAGACCCCATAAGTCCTACAAAAGTATCTACAACCAATTTTGTAGTACTAGCTTGATTTGTTTGTTGAATGATAAATCCACCATCTACTCTAATAGCAAAAATGTGTTCGTCTGAGTTCTCTTCATAAGTAACTGTAAGCCCAGAAGGAATTATTACAATAGCTGCTGAAGTTGGTACTCCCTTATCTCCCCAAACAGTAGTATCATTCCAATTTCCAGATTTTAGGGCAGTGTGAGTGGCTGTGTCGTCTGGTACTAGATTATCAACATCCATACTAGCATACAAAAGATGTGTGCATAGTAACATGGTTACTAATGCACACCTAAAAAGTAGTTTTTTCATTATTTGTTAGTTTTAGTTAGGATATTATCAATAAATAAAGGGTAATATTAATAATATCGAAGCGAATATATAATAATTTATTAAACATTCAAAAACGAAATACTTTATTTTTTAATAAAAACATAAACAAAACGTTTAATTATTATGAATAACACAAGTATTTACTTAATTGTAAATGATCTTAAAATTTTATCTTCGTGATGTCATGAATACAGCTACAGTAAAACAACTAAAAACAGAATTAAATGATATTGATAGGTTAAAACTTATTGATATTATTTTAAGACTATCAAAATTCAAAAAAGAAAATAAAGAACTTTTAACTTATTTACTTTTTGAATCAGAAAACGAACAGGATTATGTACATGAAATAAAAATAGAGATTGATGAAGCTTTTTCACAGATTAATACTTCTTCTTTTTTCTACATCAAGAAAAGTGTTCGTAAAATTCTAAAAATGGTTAAAACTTATATACGCTATTCTAACGTAAAAGAAACAGAGATTGAGCTACTCCTCTATTTTTGTAAAAAGCTTCGTTCTTTAAAGCCATCAATAACTAAAAATCAGCAATTGGTTAATCTTTACGGGAGAGAAATTAAAAATATTGAGAAGAAAATCAACACATTACACGAAGATCTTCAGTATGATTTTACCTTGCTTTTAGAAAATTTAAAATCATAAACCAAACCTATTAAATAACTTTTCTAAACTTTTAAAAGCTTTAAAACGATACCCTAAATGTATAGAGGCAAAAACTCTAGAATCAACTAAATTCATATTTGCATATTCTTCATAAGATGTTGAATTAATCAAAACACTTACTCCGTAATAAAATTTGTTTGAAGTATAACCTAAACCTAGTCTAGTTCGTAAGCCTATGTTGGGAATTAAAAGATGATCTTGCTCTACTCCACCTCCGGTATTGTTGTGAATATTTCTTACATATTTAATTCCTACACTAGGAGTAATTTGCCCAAACAGATATTTATTTTTATCAAAAACTAAATTATAAATATATCCACCTATAAAATTTAGATTATAACTTTCATCATTCAACACGAAGTAATCTGTAGTAGGTTTGTCTATTTTTGAATAATTGTATTTTAACACAGCCATCCAAGTTCCTTTAGATTTTAATTGCCTTTCTGTATTTGAAAAAATAGCTCTATATCCAAATTTATTACTAAAGTAGTATCTTGTTTCTCCTCCAATTTCTAAAGTATTTAAATTAGAGATTTGCAAATAAGGATCTTTTCCTTTTTCCCAACCATCTACATAATCATCAGTGTTTTTAACATAAAAACCTTTGGTGCGATAGTAATAAAATTGTTGATATAACTTAGGGAAATAAATTCTGATTCTGTAATGCCTATATTCAGCAGGACCTTTTAAGGCAAAGTCATTTTTTAAAAAACCGGGAGTAAAACCTAATTTTACTCCCAATATTTTATAGTTTAGCGAGAATGCTAACTTACCAACTTCATTTTGTCTAAGCGAATAATCATTTGAGGTATTAAGGTTTGATACCTCTAAGGCTTGTTCCTCTAATTCTAATGAAGTTCTTATATTTATTTTATGCGAAAAAGTTTCTACATACAGAGTATCTTTTTTCTGGCTAAATGCAGAAATATAGCATACTATGATAAAGAACTTTATGACACGCATTTATATCCATTCTTTTGGGTTCATTAATGTTTTAACCAACCTTTCTTCCTCGCTATCTTTTTGAGGTTCATGACAATAATGCCATTGTACATGTGGTGGCAAACTCATTAAAATAGATTCAATTCTGCCATTGGTTTTTAAACCAAACAACGTTCCTCTGTCATGAACTAAATTAAATTCCACATAACGTCCTCTACGGACTTCTTGCCAATCTCTTTGTTCTTTAGTATAAGGTAAATCTTTTCGCTTTTCTGCAATAGGCACATAACTTTCTAAAAAGCTATTTCCTACTTCTGTAACAAAATTGTACCATTGATCTAAAGACATATCTTCTGTAGGTTTGCAATAATCAAAAAACAAACCTCCTATTCCTCTAGCTTCATTTCTATGAGCATTCCAAAAATACTCATCACATTTCTTTTTGTACAACGGATAAAATTCAGAATTGTGTTGGTCACAAGCTGTTTTACAAACTGTATGAAAATGTACAGCATCTTCATCAAACAAATAGTAAGGAGTTAAATCTTGTCCACCACCAAACCATTGGGTAACTACATTACCTGATTCGTCATACATTTCAAAATATCGCCAATTTGCATGTACTGTTGGCACCATAGGATTTTTAGGATGTATCACCAAACTCAAACCACAAGCATAGAAATTCCCTTCTTCTACTCCAAATTGTTTACGTAAAGCCAAAGGCAATTCACCATGAACAGATGATATATTCACCCCTCCTTTTTCAAACACTTTTCCATTTGAAATTACACGAGTTCTACCTCCACCTCCTTCGGGTCTATCCCAAAGATCTTGTACAAATTTTGCTTCACCATCTACAGCCTCTAAACCTGCACAAATAGTATCTTGTAATTGTTGTATGTAGTTGTAAAATTGTTCTTTCATTTTTTTAGCTTTTAGCTATTGGTACTTGGTCGTTGGACTTTTGATACAATTTTCAAACGACCAAAAGCCAAGCGTACCAAATATCAACTACCTTATACTCCGTATTCCTTAACCGCATCAATAAACGCTTTGGCATTGTCTAAACCAATATTTGGTAAAATACCGTGCCCTAAGTTTACAATATATTTGTCTTTACCAAAAGCATCTATCATAGTAGTTACTTGCTTTTTAATTTCTGCTGGTGGAGAGAACAAACGAGTTGGATCAAAATTACCTTGTAAAGTAATGTTTCCTCCTGTTAATTTTCTTGCCCACTCTGGAGTAATTGTCCAATCTACTCCTAAAGCAGATGCGTTAGATTTAGACATGTCTTCTAAAGCAAACCAACATCCTTTTCCAAAAGCAATTACAGGTGCATCGTCTTTTAAAGCTTCTATAATTTGGTTGATGTATTGCCAAGAAAATTCTTGATAATCTGTTGGAGATAACATTCCTCCCCAAGAATCAAAAACTTGTACAGCGTTTACTCCTGCTTCTACTTTCTTTTTAAGATATGCAATAGTAGTATCTGTAATTTTTTGCAATAAGGCATGGGCAGCTAAAGGTTGTGTAAAACAAAACTCTTTGGCCATATCAAAATTCTTTGATCCTTGTCCTTGAATACAGTAACATAAAATTGTCCATGGAGAACCTGCAAAACCAATCAATGGAATTTCATCGTTCAACATTTCTTTTGTCAATTTAATGGCATCCATTACATATCCTAAAGTTTCATCAATGTCTGGAACAATTACGTTTTCTACATCTTGCATGGTACGGATTGGATTTGGCAACCAAGGTCCAACTCCTGCTTTCATTTCCACCTCAATATTCATTGCTTGTGGAATCACTAAAATATCCGAAAACAAAATAGCCGCATCCATTCCATATCTACGAATAGGTTGTACGGTAATTTCTGCTGCCAACTCTGGTGTTTGACAACGTGTAAAAAAATCGTATTTCTTTTTTATTTCCTGAAACTCTGGCAAGTATCTCCCTGCTTGTCTCATCATCCAAACTGGAGGTCTCTCTACAGTTTCGCCTTTTAAGGCTCTTAGGTATAGGTCGTTTTTTATCATATTGATGTAGTTGGTAGTTGGTAGTTGGAGTTGGTTATTGGATATCTTTATCCAAACACTTGCTCTTAATACCTGACTACTATTTTTGTAAATATTTATTAAAACCTGATAACTTTCTTTGAATCATTTGTAGATTATTTATCAAATTTTCAAAATCTTCTTTGCTTATATATTCTAATTCAAGTGCTATTATTAATTGTGTTTCTAACTCAAAAGCAGAACCCAATGCTATGTTAATAAATCTTGAAAAATCTTTATTACTATTTCTTCCAGCTCCCTCGGCTATATTTGAAGGTATAGATACAGATGCTCTACATATCTGAGAAGTAATTCCGTAGACTTCCTCTCTAGGAAAGTTTCGAGTTATTTTATAAACCTGAATACTTAAATCTTTTGATTCTTTCCAAATTTCTAATTCTCTAAAATTATGATGCATCTTGTAAAATTATAATTATTGATGTCTCTCCAATTACAAACTACCAACTACCAACATCGATTTGTCTATCGCTTCCTCCAACTTTTTTAATTCTTTAATAGTAATGGTAGTTGATAAAAACCAAGCTTCGAACTGACTTGGTGGTAAAAACACACCGTTTTCTATCATTGCCCAAAAGAATTTTGCAAACTTATCTGTATCTGATGTCTGTGCATCAGCAAAATTGGTCACTTCTTTATTGGTAAAAAATGGATTGATCATAGATCCAAATCTATTCACTTTTAAATCTACTCCATATTTTTTAGCAGAAGACAATAATACTTCCTCTAACTTTTCTGCAACAGTATTAAACTTTTCATATGGATTTTGATTTTTCAACTCCGTTAAAGTTGAAATTCCTGCTGCCATCGCAATAGGGTTTCCTGATAAAGTTCCTGCTTGGTACATTCCTCCTAATGGGGCTACATTTTCCATAATTTCGTTACGAGCCCCGTAGGCTCCTACAGGAAAACCACCACCAATAACTTTTCCTAAACAAGTAATATCTGCTTCTACTCCAACCAATTCTTGTGCTCCTCCAAATTTAGAACGGAAACCTGTCATTACCTCATCACAAATTAATAAAGCATTTTTTTCTTTAGTTAAAGCTCTTAATCCTTTGATAAAATCATCTGTAGGCTGTACCACTCCCATATTTCCTGTTACTGGCTCTAAAATCACCCCAGCAATATCATCATGCTTATCAAAATGAGCTTTTACACTTTCTAAATTATTATACTCAGCAATCAACGTATTTTCTACAGATTGCGCAGGTACTCCTTTAGAACCTGGTAAACTTAAGGTTGCCAAACCAGAACCCGCTGCCACCAACATGGCATCCATATGCCCGTGATAACAACCTGAAAACTTAATGATTTTATCTTTTCCTGTATGCGCTCTTGCCAAACGAATAGCACTCAACACAGCCTCTGTACCAGAATTTACAAAACGAACTTTATCCATTCCTGGAAAAGCATCGCAAACTATTTTAGCCAACTTAATTTCTGCATTGGTAGAAGCTCCAAATGAAGTTCCTTTTTTTATAGCTTTAGTAACTGCCTTTTCTACCTTTTTGTTTCTATGACCCAAAATCATAGGACCATAAGACAGTACCAAATCTATGTATTTGTTTCCATCTACATCTTTAATATAAGCTCCTTTGGCTTTATCTATAAACAAAGGATTTCCACCAACCGATGCAAATGCTCTAACAGGAGAGTTTACAGCTCCTACTAAGTTTTCACATCCTTTTTTGTATAATTTTTCTGAGTTTTTTGTGTTCATTCTTTATGTATTTGGTATTGGGTATTTGGTAATTAGACCCTCGTCCAACTACTAACTACCAACATCTAATTTTTCTGCTTTAAAATTCTAGCTACTTCCTTGGCAAAATAGGTGATGATGATATTTGCTCCGGCTCTTTTCATAGATAACAGAGATTCCATCATGACACGCTCTCCATCAATCCAACCTTTTTCTGCTGCTGCTTTTACCATGGCATATTCTCCACTTACATTGTAACATGCTATAGGTCTATCAAAATCTTCTTTTAAATCTCTAATAATATCTAAATAAGAAAGTGCTGGTTTTACCATTAAAATATCTGCTCCTTCTTCGTCATCAAAAGACGCTTCTCTGTGTCCTTCTAACCTGTTAGATGGATCCATTTGATAAGTTCTTCTATCTCCAAAAGACGGTGTAGAATCTGCCGCTTCTCTAAAAGGTCCATAAAATGCTGATGCATATTTAACAGAATATCCCATAATTGGAATGTTTGGAAAACCTGAATTGTCTAAGGCTTCTCTCATAGTAGCAATGGTTCCATCCATCATTCCTGATGGAGCTACCATATCCACCCCTGCTTTGGCATGAGAAATAGTTTGTTTGGCAATGTTTACCAAAGTAGCATCGTTATCAACATCATGATCGTGAATGATTCCACAATGTCCGTGACTTGTGTATTCACAAAAACAAACATCTGTAATTACATACAAACTAGGGTAATTCTTTTTTATAAAACGAACCGCTTGTTGCATTATTCCGTTATCATTCCACGTTTCTGTACCTTCATCATCTTTTTCTGATGGAATTCCGAATAACAAAACTGCTGGTATATTTAAAGAAACTACCTCATCTAATTCTTTAGAAATGGTATCTAATGAAAAACGAAAAATACCTGGCATAGAACTAATTTCTTTTTCTATGTTTTCTCCTTCTTCAATAAATAAAGGATACACCAAATCATCAACCGTTAGCTGATTTTCTCTAACCAATCTTCTGATTCCTTCTGTTTTTCTTAACCTTCTTGTTCTGTTCATTTCTTAGTAGTTAGTACATAGTTGTTAGTACAGAGACCTTTATTGCTATGTAATTTATTACTCTTAGTACTCTGTACTATATTATCTCTTTTAATTTTTCTATTACAGATTCTACCGAGGTTTCCTCTGCCATATATACTTCTTCAAAACTATTTAATGCTTCGGTTGCTGTAGTTACTCCTATGCAAATAGCAATGGTATTGCAATTGTTTTTTGCTTTTACATAACTACTAACCCCACTTGGGCTATAAAACAAAACAGCGTTAAAGTTTTCATCAAAAGTATGTTCACAAAATTCTGTTTTGTAAACTATATATTCAGTTACCAATACTCCATTTTCTGCCATTACATTAGGCAAATCATTATTGCGAAGATTTCCACAATAAAAATGAATGTCTTCTATTTTTTTAGCAACTAAAATCTCTGTTAATGCTAAAGCATTATTTGCAACATCTTGTACTTGAACTCCAAAACTCTCTAATAAAGACTTTGTTTTTAAGCCAACACAATATACGTTTTGAAAATGTTCAACTTTATTTTTGTTTTTCTCAAACACAGACTTTACCGCATTAGCACTAGTAAAAACCGCATGTGAAATACATTCATCTACTTTAAAATTTTCTCCAAAAGAAATAGAAATCATCGCTTTTTCTACAACTGAAAAACCGGATAGCAATTCTTTTTGACTAGGAGTTAATATTTTGGTTGATAGAATTTTCATTTGTTATTTAAACTCACTTCTCGATACAATTTTTCGTACCTCAAAATTACTCGAAGTGACAAAACTACTTGGATTCAATATTTCTTAATACTTTGTACTCATTACTGAATACTACTTCTTAATCACTTTTTTAATTTCTTTCATCAACACATCACCTCCATTTGCTAAAATTTCTTGAGCACATTGCTTTCCTAAATCTTTAGCGTCTTTTAAATCTGCTATTCTAAAAACGCCTTTTTGCTCTTTTCCATCAATAGCACTTAATAAACCTTTAAAGGTAACTTTATCTGCAACAATTTCGGCATTTCCTCCGATAGGTGCAGTACAACCACCTTCTAAAGTTCTCATAAAATCACGTTCTATACCTACACAAAGTGCGGTTTCTTCATGGTGAATTTTAGCACAAGCCTCTAAAACTTCTGTATCGTTTTCTAAAGCAGTAATCATAATAGCTCCTTGTGCAGGCGCTGGAATCATCCAGTCTAACACCAAATGATTTTCTGGTAACAAATTAATACGTTCTAATCCTGCTTTGGCAAAAATAGCTCCGTTCCAAGGATTATCTTCTAGCTTTTGTAAACGAGTGTTTACATTACCTCGTAAATCTGTTAAATTGTGAGTAGGGTATTTGTGTAACCACTGTGCTGTTCTACGCAAACTACCTGTAGCAATAGTAGCTCCATCTGCAATCAACTCTTCTTCTGTTCCTTTGTAAACAACAACATCGTGTACATCTGCACGTTCTAAAACAGCAGCTTGTACAATGGTTTCTGGTAATTGTGTAGGAACATCTTTTAAAGAATGAACAGCAATAGCTATCTGTCCTCGTAGCATGGCAACATCTAAAGTTTTGGTAAAAACTCCCATGCTCCCAATTTGATGTAAAGGAATATCTAAAATTTCATCACCTATAGATGATAGTTCAACAATTTCTGTTTTGTAACCTAATGCTTGAAGTTTACCTTGTACTAAATGAGCTTGCCATAAAGCCAATTCACTATTTCTTGTACCTATTCTAATAACTTTACTCATTCTTGAGTTTCTAATGAAGTATTAAATATTTTACTAACCACCTCTATACTTTGATTAACAGATGTATTCTCATCTTTTAAATGTTTAACAAACTGTGTGGTTATTTTCTGAATAATTCTAGAGGTAATGATTTCTGCATGTTCTTCATTAAACCCATCTAAACGTTTTTTGTGTAAATCTAATTCATCATGCTGAATAGCCATTAAAGACTCTTTTAAAGCAGCGACTGCCGGAGTGAATTTTCTATGCATTACCCACTCATTAAAATCTTGCTTATGTTTATCAATAATAAGCATTGCCTTAGGGATTTCTGCAGTACGCTTAGCTAAAGTTTTATCTGTAATTTTAGATAATTGATCTACATTTACCAACGTAATATTCTCAAAAGATTTTAAAGCTTTATCTACATTCTCTGGCATAGACAAATCTAAAATCAATAAATTTTTATCTTTTTTGATGTTTTTGGTTGTAATGGTAGGCATATCAGAACCTGTAGAAACAATTAACACATCTGCATCATCAATTTCAACATCTAAATTTTCAAAAGTATTGATCGCTATATTTTGATGTACCTCTGAAAACTCAATCGCCTTAGCGTGTGTTCTATTGATTAAATGAATGTTATTGTTCTCTGTATATTCCAATAAATTTTTACAGGCATTTTTACCAATTTCTCCCAAACCATAAACCAATACTCTTTTAGAATTGTAGTTTTCTACATTTTCTATTATGTATTGTGTTGCTGCATAGGCTACAGAAGTAGTTCCAGAACTTAATTCTGTTTGGTTTTTAACCTCTTTACTTGCCTGTAATACAGAATTCATTAATCTTTCTAAGTAAGTATTAATGGTTCCGTATTTTTGTGCTGTTTGATATGCTTGTTTTAGTTGCCCTACAATTTCGTAATCTCCTAAAATTTGACTTTCTAAACCAGTTCCAATTTTAAATAGATGTTGAATAGCTTCTGAAGCTTTGTAAATATTAGAATATTTTACAAACTCTTCTACTGTACCGTTAGAATGTTCGCACAGTAAACTAATTAATTCAAAGGGGTGTTTTGCAAACCCTGTAATCTCTGTTCTATTACAAGTAGAAACTACCATCACTCCATCAATTCCCTTAGACTTAGCATCTTTTAGTAAATCTATTTGCTTTTGCTTAGACAAACTAAAAGCACTACGTGTCTCCACATCTGCCTTTTTATAACTAAGCCCTACATTGTAAAGTTTAGTTCCTATTTGTTCAGTTCTCATATGTTTGCATACCATAAGTATCGACAAAAGTACCACCAATAATCTTTTAAAAACATCGACAAAAGAACTAATAACAACCCTATAAGGTATCTCTCCTAATTTAAAACACATCTAAATAACCAAAACCATAAGTTTTATTGATGTTTATATTGTTAAAAAATATGATATCTATCATAAAAACATTATTTATAATCTCTTATTTTGCCATAATTAATTTAATTTTGTCACGCACAACAATAAAAATAGCGATAAAAAGATGATACATTTTGATCCCACAAAATATAAAAACATCGACAAAAGTACTAAGATACTTATTGATGAAAAACATTTGTTTTCGTTATTAATTTTAGACAACTATCAATCTGAAAAACAACACTATAGATTTGAAACTGAGCGAAACTACATTCAGTTATTCTTTAATTTAAAAAACACCTCTAAGGTTGCTTTTAATATGGAGCACTGTGCTGTGGAATTGCAAAAAAATGAATCTAGCATGGTATATTTTAAGGATGATAAAATGAATATTTTGTTTGAGATGGGAGAAGAATCTCAAATGATAGTCATGCTTGTGCCTGTACAATATTTTCATTCTTTATTTAGTGATGAAAATAATTACTTATTAAACTATAATAATTTTGTTGTAGGTAAACCTATTATAGAAACCAAAACCACTACTCCTTCTCAACAAGTAGTATTACATCAAATTATTAGCAAACAAGATAATTCTCCATTAGGAAACTTGTTTTTAAAAGCAAAAGTGTTTGAATTGTTTAGTCTTTATTTTAGCAATGTTGAAGATAACAACAATGAAAATTGTCCTTTTATGGCTAACGAAGATACATTAAGTCAGCTAAAAAAAGTAAAAGACATTATTATAGAAAATATGGCCGATCCTCCATCATTAGAAGAATTATCTAAAACGGTTGGCTTAAATATTAAAAAACTAAAACAAGGATTTAAAGAGGTTTATGGAGCTCCTGTTTTTACATTTTTACTAAACTATAAATTAGAGTTTGCTAAAAAATTACTAACCGAAAATCAGTTAAACGTAAACGAAATTGGAAATAAAGTAGGCTACAGCAATTCAAGTCATTTTATTGCGGCTTTTAAAAGAAAATTTGGAATTACACCTAAACAATTTACCAAACAAAACAATGCTTAATGGAACAGTTAGACCACAGTAAAACTGTAAATAATTTTATTGATTTTCCATTAATTGTGATTGGAGAAGAATTAAGAACTCCACAAAATGTGGGAATGGGCTTAAGAGTTTCTGAAGCTTTTGGAGTAAAAACTTTTTACCTAAACGATAACTCTCCTAACACAGATAACAGGTTAGTACAACGAACGGCTAGAAATACTGAAAAAAATATTGAGATTATTAGTTATCATGACATTATCTCATTAATCACCTCTTTAAAAAAAGAGGGTTATACTATTATCGCATTAGAAATTACTGATAAAAGTAAAAACATACATCAATACAATTTTAGTACACATCAAAAAATAGCTTTGTTAATTGGTTCTGAAAGATTTGGAATTAATCAAGAAGCATTAAATCTTTGTGAAGAAAGTATACATATTCCTATGTATGGCAAAAATTCCTCTATGAATGTAATTAACAGTCTTAGTGTGAGTTTGTATGAAATCACAAAACAATTAATACATAAAAGAATTTCATAATGAAAGGAATATTACTTGTTAACCTAGGTTCTCCTGACAGCACATCTGTAAAAGATGTAAAAAATTATTTAGACGAGTTTTTAATGGATGAACGTGTGATTGACACTCCATATTTAACTAGATGTTTATTAGTTAAAGGAATTATTTTAAACACAAGGCCTAAACAATCTGCAGAAGCATATAGCAAAGTTTGGACAGAAGATGGATCTCCTTTAATTGTCATTTCTGAAAAATTTACTGCAAAAATTAAAAAACAAGTGGATGCTCCTGTGGCACTTGCCATGCGTTACGGAAAACCCTCTATAGAAACAGGGATCACAGAGTTGGCTAACCAAGGAGTTACAGATATTTTGTTAGTACCTATGTATCCACAATTTGCCATGGCCACTACTGAAACTATAGTTGTTTTAGCAGAAAAAATTATACGAGATAAATTCCCAAACATCAATTTAAGCTCTTTACCTGCATTTTATCATAAACAGGACTATATTGATGTATTATCTAAAAGTATTCAAGAAACTTTGGAAAAAGAAGAATATGATCATCTCTTATTTTCATATCACGGAGTACCAGAAAGACATATCAAAAATTCTGATGTTACCGGAAACCACTGTAAATTAAACGGAGAATGTTGTAATACTAAATCTGACGCACATGAGTTTTGTTATAGACATCAGTGCTATGCCACAACTCAAGGAGTTGTAGAAAAACTGAATTTAAAACCTGGATTTTACAGCACTTCTTTCCAATCTAGACTAGGAAAAGATCCTTGGTTACAACCCTACACGGATGTAACCATAAATGATAGAGCTCAAAATGGAATAAAAAAACTAGCAGTTGTAACTCCTGCCTTTGTTGCTGATTGTTTAGAAACCATAGAAGAGATTGGTATGGAAGCCAAACATGAGTTTGAGGAAAATACTGGAGAAAAATTCACCACCATTCCTTGTTTAAACGACAGAGATGACTGGGTTGAAATAGTGAGTAATTGGCTAAATGAATGGTTAAATAAATAAAATGATGGAATACCTATACGTAAAATCTTTACACATAATTTTTGTAGTTACCTGGTTTGCTGGTTTGTTTTACATTGTACGCCTTTTTATTTATCATACAGAAGCAGAAGAAAAAGAAGAACCTACTAGGGCTATTTTACAAAAGCAGTATAAATTAATGGAAAAACGCTTATGGTATATAATTACTTGGCCATCGGCAATTTTAGCCAGTTTATTTGCCTTTTATTTGTTGTATTTATTACCTCATTATTTAGAACAACCATGGATGTGGGTAAAACTATCATTTGTATTAGCACTATACTTATACCACTATATATGCCATAGAATTTTTGAACAATTACAAAACAATGTTTGTAAATACAGTACCATGCAGTTGCGTTTATGGAACGAAGTAGCCACTGTTATTTTATTTGCTGTTGTATTTTTAGTTGTATTAAAAAATGCTATAGGATGGATTTGGGGTGTAATAGGAATCTTACTATTCTCTATTACCTTAATGATGATGGTAAAACTATACAAAAGACTTAGAGCCAAAAAAGATTGGGAAAAACAATAAATTTAAAAAAGCGACTATTAAAATGGTCGCTTTTTTTAGTTTAAGAAAATTACTTCTCCTCTTCCATCAGTAGTGTTACTACCAATTAAAAAATCTGTATTTTCTGGTAAAATTTTAAATAAAACTTTACTAAACCTATGAGTTCCTATTTGATTGATAATTTCTTTATAGGTTAAAGCTCCTTCTTCAAACCAAATTTCTTCTATCTCGTACTCTCTAATATATTCCTCTAACTTTATCAATTCTTGCGTTGGAACCTGAATAACTTTCTTTTTAAGCTGAAAATTAGCTGTAATATCTCTATCTCCAACAAAAAGAATTCTATCAGTATCATTTACAACAATAGAGGTGTTACTTAGCTTAAAGTATTTTATTAAAAAAACAATCTTGATTCCACATCTCATTAAAAGAAAATCTAAGGTAGTTAGTTTAAAATGCTTTTCATAAAATATTTTCATTGCCCCATAAAAGTGACGTAAGTATTTAACATCTTTTCTGGTACTTTCTCCTTTGTAATGTATTACTACAGATTTACCATAGTAATAATTTGTGTAACCTGACTGTGTTAGTTTGTAGCTTAAATCAATATCCTCACCATACATAAAGTAATCTTCATCAAACCCACCTACTTCTATATATCGATCTTTTTTCATCAACATAAAAGCCCCTACTAAAACCTCTATTTTTCCTATCCCGTCTTTTGTTAAATAGGTAGAATAATATCCACTTTTGTTAATCCCTATCATTCTTTCAAAAGAAGTTTTAGGCCTAGGCAATCCTCTTTTACTTTCTGGTAAAAAGTTCCCAGTACCATCAATAAGTCTAACACCTAAAGCACCTAAATTTTCTTGCTCATCAGCAAATGGCAATATTTGATCAAAAAGAGTTTCTCCTACTACTGTATCAGGATTTAAAATCAATACATATTCCCCTTTAGCAATAGCAACTCCTTGATTATTGGCTTTAGAAAAACCAACATTTTCTTTATTCTCTATTAAAATGACTTCTGGAAATAGGTCTTTTACCATTTGACAACTTGTGTCTTTAGACACGTTATCAACCACAATAATTTCTCCGTCAATATTTTTTAACGCCTTTTTTACACTATATAAACATAGCTCTAAAAAATAACGAACATTATAATTAACAATAACAACAGATACTTTCATTTAACTTGGTAAAAATTATTTTTTGACCTTAAAAGATTCGAAGATAAAAAGATTCGTTACAAAACATCACTTGAATCTTCAAAATTTTCTTTAACTATTATCTCTATGGGAATATCAATATTCAAGGAAATAGAGTCGTCTTGGGTGATTTTTTGAAAAATTTTCATCAATGCTTGGTACCCTTGTAACTCTGGTTTTTGATTAATTAAGTACTGAATATTTTCATTCTTTAATTCTTCAACATTTTTTTCATTTAAATCAAAACCAACTATTTTAATATTTTTTAATCCTTTGCTTTTTATATAATTTGAAAAAAGATAAGATCTTGAGTTGGTTATAAAAACTCCTTTTGTTGTTTTAGAGTTTAGCAAATTATTTAAGACGGTATTGTTCTCTAAATTTTGATCTATAGTATGAACTATTGTATGTATGTTGATTTTTGGGTTCTTTTGTTCTAAAAACTCTTTAAAAGCCAACTCCCTAACTTTTTGATTACCTTGATATTCTGATTTTTGAAGAAAAGTTAAAGCTATAAAATCTCCACTATCACCTACACAGTTATACAACAACCTACCTGCTACTCTACCTGATTTTATTGAATTTTGACATATAAAATTGGCATTAGTAACATTGTTGTTTTTATTATCTATAAATACAAGTTCTTTTTTATTTTCCGTACAATAAGCAACTAATTGATTAGATATTTCATCAAATAAACTAACTGTAATTACTCCATTGTATTCATCATTAAATACTGGAGATAATAAATTTTTGTATTCCTTAATATCATCAGATCTAAAACTAATAAAATCTACTTCTACCCCTAAATTATTTAACTCGTTTAAAGCTTTTTTAACACCATTTTTAGGAAGTGACCAATAGCTAACTTTAGAATTTCCTTTTGGTAAAATAACTGCTATTTTTATTTTTTTTCCTGCAGATAGTTTTAACCTACTTGCTACATTATTCTTTACATAACCTGTTTTTTTTATAACCTCTAAAACTCTTTCTTTTGTTTTAATTGAAACCCCAGTTCTATTATTAAGCACTCTATCTACAGTACCAATAGAAGTGTTTGATAACTTTGCTATTTCTTTTATTCCTACAGGTTTTTCCATCTTAATGTTTAAGATTAATTGTTCTACAAAGAAATTAAATTTTAAATATAAAAAAGCTTGCTAAATAGATTAAATAGCAAGCTTTTTTTGGAGTGATGAAATTAATATTTAAAAATTTAAATACCCTTTTACATTATTGTAACAAATATCTTTTAAGATTTTTGTCAACCAAGGGATGTCATTTGGCAACTCTCCCGTTTGGATTTTCCCTCCAAAATAGTTACATAACAACCTTCTAAAATATTCATGCCTTGGATAAGATAAGAAACTTCTAGAATCGGTTAACATTCCTATAAAACAAGAAATTAACCCTAAACTAGATAAGGCATCAAAATGATCTTCAATCCCTTTCTTTTGATCTAAAAACCACCAAGAAGCCCCATACTGAACTTTCCCCTTCATGGTTCCTTCATTAAAGTTTCCAACCATCGCTGCAAAAACATAATTATCGGCAGGGTTTAAATTATAAATAATCGTTTTCCCTAATTTATCTTCTTTACTTAAACGATTTAAGAATTTTGACAAACTTTGGGCTTGAGGAAAATCACCAATAGAATCCCAACCAGTATCAGGTCCTAGAATACTTAATTTTCTTGAATTATTATTTCTTAATGCTCCTAAGTGTAATTGCTGTACCCAACCTTTTTCGTGATATTTTTCGAATAAAATTACTAGAATAGCAGATTTATATTCTTCAATTTCCTTGGCTGTTAAAATCTTATTTTCTTTCCTTTTCTTAAAAATTGTATCTACAGACTTTAAACTAAAATCTGCTGCACAAACATTTTCTAAACCATGATCTGAAATTCTACATCCTTTTTCATTAAAAAAATCAATTCTTCCCCCTATAAAGTCAATCAAATCATAAATAGAGCTAATATCCTTTTTAAATATTTCTTCTGATTTTTCCATATAATCAAGAAAACCTTCACTCTCTATATTCATAAACCCATCTGGTCTAAAAGAAGCGGTTACCTTAAAAGAATTTCCTTGTGCTTTAATGGTATCATGGTAGGCCATATCATACAGAGGATCATCCGTAGTACAAATATGTTCAACATTCATTTTTTTTATCAACCCTTGTGTGCTAAACTCGGGTAATCGTAATTTTTCTGATGTTTGCTCATAAATACTTGCATGATTTTTTTCTGTAAGCAATTCGTCAATATCAAAATAGCGTTTCATTTCCAAATGCGTCCAATGATAAAGAGGATTTAACACTGCATAAGGAACGGTATGAGCCCATTTTTTAAACTTTTCTTCGTCCGAAGTATTTCCTGTAATATACTTTTCATCAACCCCTAAAGTTCTCATAGCTCTCCATTTATAATGATCTCCTTTTAACCAAGCTTGAGAAATATTTTGAAAAGAAGTATTATTGGCTATTTCATCTGGAGGTAAATGACAGTGGTAATCTATTATAGGTAAATCTTTTACTGCATTGTATAACTCAACTGCCTTATCATTCTGAAGTAAAAACTGATCGTTGATAAAGTTCTTCATCTATATATTTTATTTGGAAATCAAAATCCGTTAACGTTAACAAATATATTTGATTTTATCTGTAATTCAAATAAATCTATAGTATTAATCATAAAAACGGTTTTACTGTAATAACTATTTAAACTCTTATTCCATTTTATATAATAGGTAGCATTTAATTTTTCATTATCATTATGACAAACAAAAAAGCCTTATAAACATATCGTTTATAAGGCTTATACCTCATTTAAAATGAGAGCTTCGGAGTAAGTATAATTCTATTATAGTTAATCTTTTTGAAGTAAATCCAAAATGTTTATCTCAATTTTAATTGTTGAATTTTTTGATAATCATTTCCTCTTAACTCTTCAAAAACACCTAATAATTCTTTAAGTTTATTTGGGTATGATTTTGCTAAATTATTTTGTTGTCCAACGTCTTTCTTTAGATCATACAATTGATAATCTTTAGAGTTTCCAAATTCTATTCCCACTTTTTCACTAAAAGCTGGACCTTTATAAGGAGGAATCATTAACCAATCTCCACTTCTTAAAGCTGTTCTAGAGGTTGCTTCAATAATTAAATTATCTCTACCCTTTGTAGTTTCTCCCATAAAGGTTGATAATAAATTTTGACTATCTAACCCTTCTTCTACTTTTGCTCCTGTTAAATTAGCTAAAGAAGACAATAAATCCATTTGACAAACAACAGCATCAGAAACCATTGGTTTTATTGTTCCTTTCCAGGTAACACTAAAAGGAACTCTTACACCAGCTTCGAACAAACTATACTTTCCTCCTCTTAAATCACCTGCTGGTTTATGATTTCCTAATTTTTCAACTGCATCATCATAATATCCATCATTTAACACAGGTCCATTATCACTAGAAAAAACAATTAATGTGTTTTCTAACATTCCTTCTTGTTCTAAAGTTTTCATAAACTCTCCAATACACCAATCAGCTTCTAAAATAACATCTCCTCTTGGTCCTAAACCAGATTTTCCTGCAAATCTTGGGTGTGGAATTCTTGGCACATGTGGTTGTTGCATTGCATAGTATAGAAAAAATGGTTTTTCTTTATGTGTTTTTACATAGTTTTTCGCTTTGGCTAAAAAGTGATCTGCCATATCAGTGTCAACCCATTTTGCAGCTTCTCCACCTTTCATAAATCCAATTCTAGGAACCCCATTTACAATACTATTATTATGTCCATGGTGCCATTTCATTGTTAACATTTCTGGATGATCTATAGCTGTTGGTTCTCCTTCAAAATTATTTTTATAATCAACAGAAATTGGGTCTTTAGGATCAAGTCCAACAACATTTCCGTTCTCTATATACACTGTAGGAACTCGGTCTTGTGTTGCTGCAAGTATATAAGAAGAATCAAAACCAACCTCATTTGGTCCAGGTTTAATTTGTTCGTTCCAATTAACATAACCAGTACCTAAACCTAAATGCCATTTTCCTATAATAGCAGTATCATAGCCTTTACTTTTTAACATTTTAGGTAATGTTTGTTGTTCTGTACCAATAATTAAAGGTGCTGTTCCTGGTAAAATTTTAGCATCTTTATTTCTCCACGGATACACTCCTGTTAACAATGCATAACGACTTGGAGTACAAGTGGCTGAAGAAGCATAACCGTTTGTAAATTTTACTCCTTGATTGATTAAATTATCAATATTTGGAGTTTCCAATTCTGTGGCTCCATAAGCACTAACATCACCATATCCTAAGTCATCTAAATAGATGACCACTACATTAGGTTTTGTTTTATTTATTACTTTTTTTTCTTCTTTATTGGATTTGCACGAAACCATGCTACCAACAGCCAAAATGGCTAAACTAGACAGAAAGATGTTTCTTAAATTCATTTTATATATTTTAATTTTAAACTGGATATTTATTTTACGAGTTAGTATCAAAACAGATGGTAGTAATGACTTTTTTATTTATCTATTATTTAAATTTCAACTTTGGTAATAGATTGTCTTTTACTAAAATTTGTTTTGCTTTTCCTTTGTACTTATTCTTTTTAAAGGTGATATTCTTTGATGTTTTAACAGTTATTGCAGGGTTTTCTGGATGCAATATTTTAAAAGTTCCTGAATTACTAATTGTATTTTTAGAAAAAATTAATCCATCTGTATTGGCAACCTCTAAGATTAAATTATCAAATTGATTAAAGGTGTTATTGATAATACTAATATTTTTAAACGCAATATTTTCATTATCATCATCAGTAACAAAACGAATCACTCCTCTGTTCTGACCACTATGTGTACAGTCTTGAAAAGTATTATTTTCTATTAAAATATTAGCTCCATTACCTGATTCGTACCAATGTCCACTTTCTACAGGAATTAAAATAGCTTCCATTTCTGTACTAAAAAAGTTATTTCTTACAATTGTTTTTAAGGGATTAGATATTAATAACCCTCTTGCTCTATTATTACTAATGGTACAATTTTCTACTAACAAATCTGGATATGCATCTAAATTTTCAATTAAATCCCCTGTCTTAATTTCTTTAGGTAGTTCTTCATTAAAAGTTATAATTTGGTATCGTCCGTTAATGAATTGAACCTCTTTAATAGTTAATTTGTGATACGGAAAAAATGAATCACTCAATCTAACCAAACCAATAAGATCTTCTTCTTTTCCTATTTGAAAACCTTGTTGTTGCGAATGTCCCATTCTAACCCCTATTTTATTCCCTCCCAAAACATCAACAATTTTTTGATAGGTTCCGTGAACGTTCATCGCATCGTCTAACTGATTTTGAAAAGTGGAATTTCTCAATACTATTTTTCCTCTACACCCTACAAAATGTGTAGCATCAGCAGTTGCAGATACCATTCTACCATGAGAGGGAGTGATATTAAAATTATCTAAAATTAAATCTGATGAATTTTCTGCAATAATCCCCATTCCACCAGCGTGATGAATATTTACATTGGTTCCATTAAAGCCATCAGTATTTGTTACTCTAAAGGCCGGGGCCAATCTATTTACACTTTGATCTCCTTTTGCCGTTAAAATCATTCCTACAGGAGGTAACTTTTTTTTGTGGTTAAAAACCCTTACCAAACCTGGTTTTAACTCCTTTACTATTAGATTATTTTCTTTTCCATAATCTTTAAACAACTTTCCTCTATCATCTACTTCGTACTTGTATTTAATTTTATCTAGATTTCTAGAAACATTATTTTTTCTAATAGTTGTTAGGTTTGTATAACTTTCGGTATCAAACATAATTGCCTCTCTAATAGGATCATACAATATAGTTTGGCCTAAATTATGTTCGTAAAACTCTTTTATAAAAATCAATTCTCCATTTCTAATTTCATAAGGATATTTATCCGAAATGGTCATATCAAAAGTTTTGTTTTTTTCATCAACAGCTACAATTTTTGTTTCGCTATGAAAAGGAATTTCCCAATCTACAGATACATTTTTAACCGTAACATTTTTAGAACTATTAATTAAAAAAGGAACCATTTTTCCATGAAAAATAAAGGTAGATCCTTGACCATCTATAGTGATGTTTTTAAAATCAAAAATTGGAAAAGCAGTTCTTACCATTACATCGTCATGATTAGAAATGTAACAAAACTTTTCTAGTGCTTTATCAGAATAAAAATGATAGATACCTTTTTCAAATTTAATTTGATTTTCTTGCTCCTTATTTAAATTTAAAATTTTATTTAAAACAGCTGGAGTAGCGTCCTCAGCAATATCTGTTTTAAAAACAATAGGCTCCACAGCTGTTGGTTTAGCAAATGAATTTGTAGTAAATACAAATAGTACTACCCAAAAACTTTTTATCAAACCTAAAATATTCTTTTTAGTATTTTTCATTCTTAATTTTAATTACTTGCCTCTAGCAAAGATTGTTTTTTAATAAAAGATAAATGTTTCCTTTTGTAAATTAATTGTATCTATAAGTAAAAAAGGACTTATTCATAAAGAATAAGTCCTTTTAAAACCCTGTTAATATTACATTTACAGGTTTATCTCATAAGTTTGCTCAATCTTGTTCGATTTTGCAACAATTTTAATTTTACCTTTTTTAGTTCCGATTTTTAACAATCCTGTTGCAATTCCGGCTTCGGCTTTTATCTCTCCTACATTTTGCATGCTTGCATCTCCTTCTATTTCAAAAGTTACCTTTTCTGAATAATCAGGGACAATAGTTCCATTTTCATCAACGGCTGCTACATATACAAATAAAACATCATTTACTCCAGCTTCTGGCTTTTTTCCAGAGGTGTCTATCCAAATTTTTAATGCTGTTGGATTTCCTGGTGTTGTTACTTCATCAATCTTTACTTCTTTTCCATCTACATAACCTACAGCTTTTAAAGTTCCTGCTTTAAAGCTTTTTAAATTGAATGTAAAAGGAGGATGTGACAAATCTGATGAATTTTTATCTGTATCTGGTTTTTGTTTTCCTATTAACTCATCATTTAAGTACAAGGCAAGTTCATCACAATTACTATATACTTTTAGATTTAATGGAGATTTTTTATTCCAATAAGAAGCAATTTTTACTACAGCTCCATCCTCTATATCTCTTTGACTTTGATAAAAATAATAAGCAAATTTTGGCAATCTAAAAATATCCATCAAACCAGATGCTTCTATATCGTTATGATATCCTCTATTATAATCATACATCACCCAATAACTGTCTGAAAAAGCTACTGTATTCTGTAAGTTATCATTATGAGCTTCTTGTACATTGGCTGCTTGTCTTAATAAACGCTCTTCTCCAAATGCACGCTTTTGTCTACTACTAAATTCATCTCGTAAATCGTTCGGTAATTGATCTTGATTTAACCCTGCATTTTTAGAATAATACTCCCAATCTCCATATTCTGAAACTGAATAAGGTTTGTCTTTAAGTTTGTGAGGAGACAATATTCTATGTTGTCTTGCTTGTAAATAAATATCATATACATCGTCCATCCAACCACTAGAGTACACATTTTCTCCAGGGTATTCTGCATGTACAATTCTATCTAACTCCTCCATAAAGAAAACTGGCATTTGCGTTTCGTTAAGAGATACTTCCCATGCCAACACTGATGGGTGATTTCTATCTCTACGAATTAATTGTTCTGCCGATTTGTAACAATACGCTCTAAACTGATCGTTATCTAAGTAGTATTGCCATCCTAAAATAGCATCTAAAACAACCAATCCTAATTCATCACAAGCATCTAAAAAAGATGGTGATTGAGGGTAATGAGATAACCTTATATAATTAAAACCAGCATCTTTTATTTTTTTTGCATCACGATATTGAGCATTATCAGAAAGTGCATAACCCACAAACGGATACTCTTGATGTCTATTTACCCCTCTTAAAAAGGTTTTTTCTCCGTTAATAAACAATTCTTTGTTTTTAAACTCAAATTTTCTAATTCCAAAACGTGTTGTTTCTTGATCTATTATATTTCCATCTACTATTATTGAAGTTTCTAAACTGTATAAATTTGGTTGTTTAGGAGACCATAACTTAGCGTTTGGTAACGTAATATTCATACTAACATCTATATCTTTTCCTGATTGAATAGAAATATCTGATGTTGTTTTGCTTTGTACTTCTTTATTATCAAATAATATTTTTTGGGTGACTTTGATCGTTTTATCACTTGTAAATTCATTAACAACATTAGTCTTAATTGCTATTTCTGATAAGTCTTTAGAAACTTTAGGATAAGTAATAAATACTCCTCCTCCAGCAACTTTATTTGCTATTGCAGGGTGAGAAATATACAATTTGTCCTTAACACTTAACCAAGCGTTTCTGTACAAACCTCCATACATATTAAAATCTAACTTTGCCAAAGGTTTTGGTCCAGTTAGCGGGTTATCTGTATTATTAAGTCTAACAGCAATCGTGTTTGTTTGTCCCTTAACAATATATTTAGTAGCATCAATCACTACTGGTAAATAACCTCCTTTGTGCATAGCTACTTCTACTCCATTAATCCAAATAACAGAATGACTCATTGCCGCCTCAAACTCTACAAACACTTTTTTGTCATCATCTACTAGTGGCAAATCAAAAGATTTTCTATACCAACAGATACCTTGCCATTGATTATTAACTATAAGAGGCTCTAGATGAGCTGTATGAGGCAAGTTTACAGTTTCCCAATTTGAATCATTAAAATCTACATTTTCAAATTGAGCTTCATTATTATCATCTTTATCTAAGAGTTTAAATTTCCATTCAGAATTTATCTTAAAATGAACATTATTGGACTTTTGACATGAAAACAAACAAACCCCAACAAAAAGGCTTAGAATGAATATTTTTATTTTAGATAGTAACTCCATAAGTTTTAAAATAATTGTTAATTTTTATGATACTTTTTGTACAGATTAGAAAAGTGCTTATAACCTATTTCTTCTCCATTTACCATTCTTTGATAGTCTTTAGGATATGTTTTTTTTACCCACTCTACTAGTTCTGGTCCCTTAGTAATAATTGGTTCATAAATATCACTTACAGGTTCCATTTTTTTATCAAAACAAATGGTTTCTTTACGCAGTTTTTTTAGAATTTTAGCATACTTAGGATTGGTTGCTAAATTGTGTAGTTGATAAGGATCGTTTTTTAAATCATATAATTCTTCTACTGGTTTTGAAGGTTCAAAAAATGGTTTTTGATTCTCATTTAACTTTCCTTCTTTATACAGTTTTCTCATTACATGTACTGCTGGTCTATAAAACTCTAAATATGCCTGATGAGCATCATAAGGAACTTCTGGCTTGTCATTTCTAATATAAGACCAATCTGCCGAAGTAACCGCTCTTGATTTCTCTTCAATTTCATCCCATAAATCTCTTGCTCCATATACGTATTCTCTATCAAATTTTTTACTAAAAATTGGTTGACCTGTCATATAATCTGGAACTTTAACTCCTGCATAATCTACAATAGTTGCCGTGATATCTGTAGCAGAAACTACTTGATTGCTAACTTGTCCTGCTTTTATATTCTTAGGATAGTGAATTAACAAAGGAATTCTTAATCCTGGATCTTGTAAATATCCTTTTCCTCTAATGTTACAACGCCCGTTATCTCCAATAAAAATAACGATTGTATTATCTGCCATTCCTTTTTCTTCTAACTCCTTAAAAATCATCCCAACTTCATTGTCCATGTACTCTATTTGATCTAAATACTTAGCCCAGTCTAGTCTAACCGCAGGATGATCTGCCATATATGGAGGCATATTTACTGTTTTAGGATTTACTGGATGCTTAGACTGTTCTCTAACCTCGTTCCACCAAGGACCTCTGTGAGTAACAACACATTGAATTTGAGCAAAGAAAGGTTGATCTTCTTTTTCAAAAGTATCGTACTTATCAAAAAGTCCAAACTTGGTTTTACCATCCCATTCACCAATAGGTTTATTCTTAAAATTCACATCAATTTTTCTACCCTTATTCATTACTCCGTGGTGACCTAAAATAGTAGTATACCCAGCATCTCTTAATAATTTGGTGAAAGGTTTAAATTGAGTATCTAAAGGCACATTCCTGTTACTTCTATGGTTATGTGTGTTTGTTTTTACCTGATGAGTTCCTATCATCATAGAAGATCTACTAGGAGAGCATATAGGATTGGTTACAAAGGCATTATTAAATCTAATTCCTTCGGATGCCATTTTGTTTAAGTTAGGTGTTTTAACATCTGGCAAACCATAACATTCTAAATCTGTACTCATATCTTCTGCCATAATCCAGATGATATTTGGTTTTTCTGATTTATTTTTTTGAGCAAAAATTAAATTTACACTCAATAAAACAGCACTGTATAAAATTATTTTTTTCATAGTTGAATGATTATTTTTTGAAAACTCCTCCTGAAAAAGGAAAATGAGGGTTCACTTTACTTTCTTTTTTTAAAATAGTATTGGCTTTGGCAACTAACTCCGGATGTTCATTAGAAAGATCTGTCGTTTCATACAAATCCTTACTTAAATCATACAACTCTGTATGGTAATTATCCGCATAACGAACTGCTTTCCAATTCCCCATTCTAACAGCTTGTCTAAACCCTTTTACAGATTGCCCTTCTTGAATTTCCCAATACAAAAATTCATGCTTTTGCTTTTGTTCTTTTCCTAACAAATGTGGTAAGAAAGAAATACCATCAATATTACTAGGCGTTTTTGTTTTTGCTACTTCGGCTAATGTTGGCATTACATCATAAAACGCAGCAGGGAAATTAGTGGTTGCTCCTTCTTTTATTTTGTTTTTCCAATAAGCAATTAAAGGAACTCTTACTCCTCCTTCGTACACATCTCTTTTATATCCTTTTAAACCTCCAGAGCTATTAAAGAACTTATAATCATGGTGGTTTTCTGCTGTTGGTCCATTGTCACTAGAAATTAAAATTAAAGTATTTTCTAACTCTCCTCTTTCTTCTAGCTTGTTAAACAATCTTTTAATTTGCTCATCTAACATGGTAATTCTAGCCGCATGTCTTCTTTCTATTTCTGGCCATTCTTCTATTTTATCTTTGTACAAGTCTGTTTTGCTTAAAAAGAATTCATGTGCGTGTGGAATTCTGTAAGACATGTATAAAAAGAATGGTTTTTCTTCTGATTTTTTCTCTAAATAATCTAATGCAAAATTAGTTCTAAACTCATCTAAACATTGGTAATTGTTGTAGTTGTAAAAAATAGAATCTTGATTGTTGTTTACCCAATGTACTCTTTCATCAATTTCTTTTCCGTTTTTATCTTCTCCCCACTGTTCTTGCACAGCATAGTCAAAACCTCTTCCTTTTGCCCAAGTAGAAGTATCTTCTGGTACTCCTAAATGCCATTTTCCAATCATGGCTGTTTGGTAACCTGCATCTTGCAATACTTCTCCAATAGTGATTTCATCTTTTTGTAAAGGCACTCTATCCCACTTTCCGTTTATGGCTCCTTTATTTCCTCTAATACTTAAATGACCTGTGTGTTTACCTGTCATTAAAACAGCTCTAGAAGGAGAACAAACAGAAGTCCCTGCATAAAAATCAGTAAATCGCATTCCCATTTTAACTACTTCATCTAAAAACGGGGTTTTGATTACTTTTTGACCATAAGAACCTAATTCTCCATAACCTAAATCATCCGCCAATAAAATAATAATATTGGGTTTGTCTAACTGCTTTTTTACAACTTGTTTTTTATTTTCTTGTTGCGTATTACAAGCAAATAAACTTGTTAATAAAACTAAAGTTATTCCTAGTTTTAAACTCTTCATGCTACTATTCTTTTAATTGATATAGACCAAAAGCAGGTACGGCTTTCTTTTCCCATTTTGCTAAATCTCTTTTTAACTTTTTCTCCATTTTTAATCCTGTACCAATCAAATCATGTAATTCACTAGGATCTGTTTTAACATTGTACATTTGATATTTTCCTGAATGGTATTTGATGATTTTCCAATCTCCACGAATGATAGAAGTATATTGATCTTCGTAACTTCTAAATCCAAACAAGTTTCTGTCTTTAATGCTTTCTCCTTTTAGTAAAGGCATTAAACTAACTCCTTGAATATTTTTGTTTTTATATTTTTTTCCTGAAGCAATTTCTACAACAGTAGGAAACACATCAATAGACTGAACAGGTACAAAAGATTCGGTATTCGCTTTGGTAATTCCAGGATATTTAATCATAAACGGAACACGTGCTCCTCCTTCTGCTAAAGTATCGCCTCCTTTTTTACCTCCTCTTAAAGGAGCATTGGTATAAGCCCCTCCTTGGTCAGATAACAAAATAATTACGGTATTGTCTTCAATTCCTTTTTCTTTTAAGGCTTTTCTGACCCTTCCCACAGATTCGTCCATAGCTTCTACCATAGCATGATGATCTGCATATTTCCCAGTAATTCCTCTATCTTGATATTTTTTTAACAAATCTTTTCTACCTACAGAAGGTCCGTGTACAGAATAGTACCAAAACGTTAACATAAAGGGTTGTTTTTTATTATAACCGCTAATAAAATCAACAGCTCCATCTGTTAAAACATCTGTTAAATAATCTCCTTTTTTAAAACCTTTCATAAATCCTTTTGGATCTTCTGAAGGTTTAAAGAATGGATAATAATAACTTTTTGGATGTCCTGCATCTGTTACTCCAAACTCGCTATCAAACCCTTGATCTATAGGGTAACGACCTGTATGACCTAAATGCCATTTCCCTATAAAGTGATTGTAGTATCCATATTCCTTAATTTTTTCTGCATAGGTAGTTTCATCTAACGGCAAATAATTTAAAGATGGCATTTGCACAGGGTCTGTTTTCCACATTGCATATTTTGCATCAGGATTTTTAGGATCCAAAGCAATATGCCTTACCATTTGCAAACGAACAGCTTCTTTACCTGTTAATAAAGACAATCTACTAGGACTACATGTAGGGGTAGGAATATAAGCTCTTTGAAAATCTAAACTTTCTTTTTTTAGCTGATCTAAATTTGGGGTTTCAAAAGAACTATTTCTATAACCTATGTCTGCCCAACCATAATCATCTACAAACAACAGCACAATGTTGGGTTGAGTTCCTGATTTTTGAGCATAACTATTGACTACACCAAAGACTAATAAACCAAATAAGATATATTTTTTCATTATAAAATTTTAATAACATCATTTAATTACTACGAAATAAGCCAAAAAACATTTTTATAATGTATCTAACTGTTAAAAAAATGTTCCTCTGTGTATAGTTTGCTATATTCCAGTCTTTTTATACAGTATAAGCTTTATAAAAAACAAAAGACTTTACTTAAAAAAGTAAAGTCTTTATTTTAGTTTTAAAAAAATTAGGGAGGTATTAATACTATTTTTTAGAAAGTCCTTTGTTTTTACTTACACTTAAATTACTAACATCATCTGATGTTTTTACAACCAAAGGCCAACTAAAGTTTTTAAAACTATTCTTTTTTATAGAAACATCTTCGCAGTAAATTAAATCTACTGAAGGTAATTTAGAACCTTCTGGGTAATCGGTACTAAATGTAATTCTATTGCCTTGAATATTTAATTGACTTACAGACATTGCATGTGCTAATAAACCATTATAACTTTTTATGGTATTATTAGTGAAATTAATATTTCTATGATATTTTTCAGTTCCTAAATGTTGCTTAGGTGTAAACATTGGCCCAATAAATAATGGATAATGTTCACCCGTACCGTATCCTATATTTTCAAAAGTATTATTAGTGATGGTGATGTCTTTTACTGCTCCGGACTCATACCATTTATTATTATCTCCTTCAATTAAAATACCATGCATTTGTGATGAGAAATAATTATTCTCTATCACTACCTTACCTTTTGTAGTAATTAAAGCGCCTCTAGCTCTATTGTCTCTAATAGTATTGTTACTCATGTATAGATCTGGATTCCATGTCAAATTTTCAAAAGACAAAAGTCCTTTTGGCATTTCTTTTGGCACTTGAGCAACCGTTAATAAAAACCTTTTTTCATTTAATTTTTGAGTTTTGGTAACTGTAGTTTCATAAAGAGGTAATATGGTTTCTCTAGAAATTAATGCCACCTTATCTCCTGGCTCAGAGAAAACAATTCCCGCTTGCTGTACATGACTAATCTCACACAAAAAGGTATTATCTCCCAAATACTTCTCCACTTTTACATAAGCACCATGCACATTAATTCCATCATCCATCATGTGTTCTAGTAAAGAGTTTTCCACTTTAATCATCCCTTTACATCCTAAAAAATGTGTAGCATCTGCTCTTGTTGAAAAAAATCTATCCTCACGAGAGGTAACGATGAATTTATCAACCGTAATATTCTCACATCTTTCGGCAATTAAAGCCATTCCTCCTGCAGCATATACAGTTACATTTTCTATAAAACTATCTTTAGATTCTGACAAATGTATGGCTTGTGCAAATCTATTTCCTCCTGGAGTAGGACCATATGTTGCAAAAACAGTTCCTATAGGTGGGGTTACTTCGGTATAATTAATAAACTTTGCCGTTTTATTATCTAATTTTTCTACTTTAGACTTATTAGAACTTCCTTTTAAATAATAATTTTTGGTATGCCAAATAGGAGCCCTTGTTTTAGAATCAAAAGCAATGTTTTGACCTATGACATCTTGCCAATCGTAATGATTAAATAATATTTCATTATTCTTTACTTCAAAGCCAAACTTTCCGTTGTTTACCTCTACTACAAAAGAATTTTCTTTACTATTATTTTCAATAACCTTTAACTCATTCACAAAAGAATGTTCCCAGTCAATTTTAAAGTTTTTTAACGTTGTGTTTTCTGAGTTTTCTACAACAATAGGACATATTTTTCCGTGAAAATTAAAAGTAGAACCATTACCATCTATAGTAAAATCTTGAAATCCATAAATAGGAAAAGCAATATGTTTTAAACTATTATCATGATTGGTTACTGCTCTATATTCTTCATAGGCATTCTCTGGATAAAATTCGTACTTCCCTTTTGGAAAAAATAAGGTAACCTCCTTTTTTCCTTTTAGTGATGTTATTAATCTATAAACTTCTAAAGTTACATCCTTCCCTGGTTTAATTCCATAATCGGAAACATTAATAGTTTGCGCATTCCCATAGAAAACAAACATAAAAAGCAAGAAGCAAAGTGTTTGTAATTTCATCATTTAATTCTATATTTTATTGATTACGCAACAAATCTAGTAGAGATTAATAAGGTTTAAGTATCTCTAAGTATATCTTACTTATCTCTGTGTAATTTATTGTTGATTAGTATTGAATCCCTCTATTTTTAAGAGTTTTTATTAATCAATTTTGTTATTTGTTCTTTTATTTTCTTGTTATTGTCTTTAGATAAATCCATATAGGTATTTAAATCATTAGCCAACTTTACAATTATTTTTGCATACTTTTTATCATCAATAAAATTGACCAATTCATCTGGATCAGCTTCAATATCAAACAACCAAGGTTTACCTTTAGCCATTATACTTAATTTGTATCTACTAGTAATTGCAGCATAATAACCTAAACGTGAAAAAGTAACATCATCCCAATTATCTGGTAATTCATCTTTAAATAGAGGAGAAATATCTCTTCCTGCAACTTTAGGACAATCGATGTCTAACAGGCTTAAAAAAGTTGGCATCCAATCGGTATTATTTGCTGCTAAATTCACCACCTTTTTTCTAGGGATTAAAGGATTTTTACTTTCTTTTCCTTGTGCTAACACGAATGGAATTTTAGCAGATGCTTCGTGAATAGTTCCTTTGTTTACACGTCCGTGCTCTCCTAATAAATCTCCATGATCTGATGAGAACATCACTATGGTGTTTTCAAAAATTCCTTCATCTTTTAATTTTTGAATAATACGACCTACATTTTCATCCACAATTTTTACCATTCCTAAATATTGTTGAATACTCTTTTTCAACTTTTCTTCATCATTGGTTTTGTTATCTGGACTTTGCCATTTAGGTAATTTGGCTTTGTTTTTAAAAGCATAATCATATGTTTTAGGCAATTCAACCTTCATTCCATTATACAAAGTATCGTATGGAGTTCTAGCTATATCAGGTGTATGTGGATCTGGAATACTAACTACATAAAAGAAAGGTTTGTTTTTATTGTCTCCAATAAACTCAACAGCCCTATCTCCTAACCAGTCTGTTGTAAACTTTACATTTTTAGATTTTTTATCTTGATAAATAGGCTGCCCATATTTATCCTTCCCTATCAATTTTGGATTCTTAGCTGCTCTGTAAGGATTTCCCTCTGCATCTATTCCTTTAAATTTATCATGACCTCCATTAAACATAAACTTTTTATCCTGAAACCCATAATTATCTGTAGGAACTCCTGTTGGATATGGAGACCACCATTCGTCTTTATCTTTATTCCCAGATTCATCTCTACTTTCTGCCAAATGCCATTTCCCTGCATAACCTGTCATATACCCTTCTTCTGATAAAACATCAGCAATGGTAGTTACATTAGGTTTTAAATATTTTCCATCCCCTTTTTTATTTGAATTGTTAGGAATCCCTAAAGTCATTGGATACATACCTGTAAACATAGAAGCTCTAGAAGCAGTACACACTGCTGCACTACAATACATTCTGTTAAATATCGTTCCATTTTCTGCCAAAGCATCAATATTTGGCGTTTCAACAACGGCCTCTTTACCCCACTGTAAAGCTTGCTCTGGAGTTAATTGATCTCTATAACAACTTAGAGTTCTAAAATTATGTTCATCTGTAATAATCCAAATAACATTTGTTTTTTTGGTTTGTTGAGCATGTGTATTTACTCCCATAAGTCCAATCATCACGCATAATTGAACTGCGTACAAAAATTTATTTTTTATCATAATTCTATTTTGATTTATTTTTTATTCACAATTTGTTGTTGATTCTTCATCGTTTACCACTTCAAAACCTGTAATATACCCATTTGCTATTACCTCACTTTCTTGTAAAACTGCTAGATAATTAGGCGTATTTACCACACCCGCTATAGAAGGCCCTTTGTAGCTTTCCCCTCCTGGTTTTATGGGCTCTGTTGCTACTTGATTTCTTAACTCACAAGGCATATATTTATAATGTTTGGGTTTTAGTTGTGCATTGTTTCCAAAAGTTGTGGTAATGTTTTTTATTTCCACCTCTTCAAAAGTTCCATCTACTAATTCTGGATTGGTATATTTTTTAGAAACAAAACCTCCTTCTATTCTTACTGCAAAACCGCAACTGTTAGCAGTTATATTTTCTACATAAGCCTTTCCATTGTGCATGGCATGTGGAGAAAACATAACAGCGGCATTCCCATTAGTACAAGAAATATTTTGTCCATAAATATTAGAAACACCTCCCAATTGTAAATCATTCATTTTGGTCCAACCTGTTTCCAATCGCAAAGTTACTCCTCCAGTTCCTTCTAAATTTTTAAATAAAATATTGGTTCCAGCTTGAATTTGAACCATTCCATACCCGTAATCTGCATTTAGTGTATTTGCATTTTTTACAATTCCATTTTTAGGAAAATACCATGCTCCATTGTATTCAGTAATTCCAGCCGTAACAGCCGAAAAATCTGTATAATCATCTAATACTGTAAAATTTGATAAAAAGAAATTTTCTACATTGCCAAGACTAAAAACTGCAACATTGATATTGTTATTATGTGTTAAATCAACCGTGAATTTTTCCAATTCATCATTACTAGTAACACTAACATTGCTTATTTTGTCTGATTCTTTTCCAAACCCAAACATGATATAATTCTTATCATCAGTTCTAAGTGATGGACGGATAACAGCTTTACTATCTATTACAATATGTACGTTAGATTTTAAATTGATTTCTGCAACAGAATAATCTCCTGATGGTATGATTAATTTACCACCTCCCAAAGCAGAAACATCATCAATAGCCTGTTGTAATTTTTGACTATCATCTGTTTCAAAAGAATTGTCCACAGCGTAATCATCCACCAAATTTTTAGTAACAGAAAAGGTTGTTTGTGGAGTATAAAATTCACTCTCTAAAATCACTTTTAAAGTTTCGTCTATTTCAGAAACTTCTTCTTTGTCTTCTAGCCCAATCGTTTTTTCTAAAGATTTTTTAGAACAAGACAAAATCATAAAAGGCAATAACAGAAAACAGTATTTATTTTTCATTTATGTATTATTAAAAAGAGTTTTCTTATATAAGAAAACTCTTTTGTTATGTAACCTTAAAAATAATGAGAATGGAAAGTTTTAATGTCTTAGAAAATTTTTATAATGTAGCTGTAAGTATTTTTTTAAGCTATAAAAAATTAGTTAATTAAAATCTCATCAATTAAAATTCCTTTATTTTCCACAGTTTCTAAAACAATGGTATTTGCTCCTCTTTCCATTTGAATAGGCAATTTTACTTTGTTCCAAAAATTACCTGTGTTGCGAGTATTTCTTAAAAACAATTTATCTTGAACCACTTTACCATTCACTATTACTTTTATGTATGTTCCAGGCGCATCATTATATTTTCCGCTGTAACGAATAAACAAATCGGCCTCACCAGCACCTCCATCATTTTCTTGATACCACTCCAAACTTGCCCCAACAATATTATTTAGTTTTACATAGCCTTTACCTCTTACCAAGTTGTCTTTTTCTACAACTTTTCCGTTTGTTACTTTAGCATCTTCTGCTTGTTCTCCTGCAATTATTCGTTCTCCTGAATTTTTGTTCCAAGTAAATCCTAGTTTCTTTGAAAACCTTTCTTCTAAAACTTGAATATCTTTTCCATTTAAAACAATTAATGCTTTTACGGTAGTTTCTAATGGAACTTTAAAACTATTGGTATATAAGGTTGATTTTCTTGTTGGACTTGTTCCATCTGTAGTATAATAAATTTGAATATCAGTTTTTGGTTTTGTACCTCTTAACACCAACACATCTGTACCTATACTTACTTTATTTGATGTAATTTGTTTCTTTTCGCCTAAAATACAACTCGCCAACAAAGCAATATCTCCATTTGCATTGGTAGATTCTATAAAAGCTCTTGTTAATCCGTAAAAAGCTTTTCTATTGTTTGGACCAACATGTTGTTCTACATCTACAGGGCTTCCATTTCCTAAAGCTTTTATTTTTCCTGCTCCAACTACATTAAAATAAGTTCTATTTTCTCCATAAGGATAAAATTCACCTTTTTCATCTGTAGTAGTTACACGTACTTGTACAATATCATTTTTCTTATTCCCTAAAGATTCTCCATCAACCGATAATTTTATTTGACTAGGAGCATTGGCAGTTCTAATAACCTCTTCTGTTATTTGTTTTCCATTTTTATATCCTACCGCTTTTAACGTTCCTGGTTGCCATTTTACCATCCATTGACATTGCATTTCTAACCATTCTTTACCTGGCTTTTGTTTCCCTAAAGATTTATCATTAAAAAACAACTCCACCTCATCACAATTAGAATATACCCATACTGGAATTTCAGTATCTAGAGCAACTTTAGGATGTGTCCAATGCGGTAAAATATGTACCATTGGTTTTGTTGTCCATTGACTTTGGTACAAATAGTACAAATCTTTTTCAAAATTTGACAAATCAACAGCTCCTCCCATAAAAGCTTTAAAAGGCCAACCTCCGTGTACATAGCCTGCTTCTCCAATATAATCGTGACCTGTCCAACGGAAAGAACCGGCATAAGCTGGAATATCTCTTAGTTGAGCAATATTTAAACGAGAAGACACTCTAACCATGGCATTGTCATAACTAGAATTAAAAATTTGTTTATGATTCGTTCTGTTTAATTCATCTATCCAATCATGTGTAAACACTTCTTTTTCTGTTAAATCTGGTAATGCATAAGGTTTTTGTTTTTTACTAGGAAATCCATCTCTAAACCAAGTTTTGGTTCTGTAATACCCTCTTACTTGCCAAGTATGAGTATTTTCTGTTCCTATAAAAACTTTTCCTTTTTGTTCCTCTTTTAAATGATCAAAAAAACCTTTTTTCTCACTATGTCCATTCACTCCTAAAACATCCATATATTCAGATTCAGAGTGTCCTGAAGTTACTGGACGAGTATTGTCTAATTCATGACAAGTTTTTACCAATTCAGCACCAATTTCTCCTTTAGTTTCGTTCCCTACGCTATATATAATAACTGATGGGTGATTTCTATCTCTCTTTATCCAATCTGTTAGATCTTGCTTCCACCAATCATCAAAAAATCTACCTCCATAATCTTCTGGGGCTTTTTTCATCCATCCATCAAAAATCTCATCCATCACCAACATTCCTAATTCATCGCAGATATCGTAAAAAATAGGGGTTTGAGGATTGTGCGAAGTTCTAATCGCATTTACTCCCATATTCTTTAATTGTTGAATTCTATAACGAATAATTTTATCGGGAACAGCTGCTCCTAAAGGCCCTGCATCTTGATGATTACAAACTCCTTGTAATTTTATGTTTTTTCCATTAATCCAAATTCCAGATTCGGCTACCCATTTTATATCTCTAACTCCAAACTTTGTTTTTACAACATCTACCACTTTTCCTTTTACCAAAACTTCTGATACCAATGTGTATAAATAAGGTGTTCCCGGATTCCAAAGTTTAGGGTTTTCAATTACTAATTGATTTTCAATTGTATTTTGTTCTCCTTGTGCTATTTTTAATTTTTCTGAACTTGTTACAACTTTAATTCCCTGTGCATTTACAATAGAAGTTCTTAAAACAGCTTTTACTTTTTTAGAACCTCCTGTATTATTTATATCTGTAGTTACTAAAACTTTGTTTCCTTTGGTTCTTACAAAAACTCCGTTTCTAGCAATATTTACTTTGTTTTTTACATCAATCCAAGTATGAGAATATATTCCGCTACCGGTATACCATCTTGCCGAAGGTTGCTTGTCATTATCCACTCTTACAGTAAAAGTAATTTTATCAGATTTTTGAGCAATTTCACTAATATCATAAGCAAAAGAAATCCATCCATAAGGTCTATTTCCTAACTTAATCCCATTTGCCCAAACGGTACTGTTCATAAAAACACCTTCGAAAGCAATTTCTACTTGTTTTTCTTTCCATTCTTTGGGAACAACAATTGTTTTTCTATACCAACCAAAACCCGCAGGTAAATATCCGCATTGATCTCCCATTGGATTACTTTCATCATAGGCTCCCTCTATACTCCAATCATGAGGTAAACTCAGTGTTTTCCAATCTGAATCATTAAAAATAATTTGTTCAGCCCCTGTTATATCTTGTTGAACAAATTTCCAGTTTTCATCAAAATTAATGTGTTGTTGACTGTGTACTGAAACAACAAATAAGAAAATTAAAATTTTATAATACTTCATATAACTTAAGTTGATTATTGAAACTTAAAGATGTTACTTTCACTTCTAGCTTCTGTCATTATTTGTTGAATTTTAGCAACAATTTCAGGATGTTGATTGGCTATATTAGTTGTTTCAAATTCATCATTTTCTAAATCGTACAATTCAATTTTAGCTTTGGGATTGCTAATTGCTTTATAGATAACTCCTTTCCATTTTCCTAAACGAACCGCTTTACGACCACCTTTAATATTATATTCCCAATACAAATATTCGTGTTGTTTTTGATTGTTTTGACTTAATAAAGTAGGTAAAAAAGAAATTCCATCACTTTGCTTAGGCGTTTCTACTCCTACAATATCTGCAAGCGTTGGCATTACATCCCAAAAAGCAGACACGTGATTGGTAACCACTCCTGGCTTAATGGTATTTGTCCATGTTGCCACAAAAGGAGCTCTAATTCCACCTTCGTACAAGTCCCTTTTAATTCCTCTTAAACCAGCTGTGCTATTAAAATATTCTGGATTGGCTCCACCTGCATCGTGTGCACCATTATCACTTGTAAACATAATAATCGTGTTTTCCTCTAGACCTAAAGCTTTAACCTTAGCAACAATTTGTCCTACATAAACGTCCATTCTATCTACCATAGATGCAAAAACAGCATAAGGTATTTCTTGAGTACAATATTTATATTCAATAATATTTGGTCCATAATCTGATGAATAAGGATGATCTTTATAAGGAACTTCATCAAACTTACCGATGTACTTTTGTAAAATAGAGTCTTTAGGTGATATTAGCTCCGCGTGAGGTAATACTAGAGGTACATAAGCAAAAAATGGTTTGTCTTTATTTTGTTCTATAAATTCTAATGCTTTTTCTTGAATTTTATCTTGAGCATAAATAACCGTATTTGTCCAATCGTTTCCTTTTAAAGAATCAACTCCCTGATTGTGGTTTAAATAAGGTGGATAATATCTATGTGCTAATTTTTGATCGTTATACCCATAAAACTCATCAAAACCTTGTTTGTTTGGGTCTCCTTCTCCAAAACCTAATCCCCATTTACCGAACATTCCTGTTGTATATCCTGCTCCCTTTAACATTTCACCAATGGTTATAGAGTTTGCTGGTAAAGGAATTTGACCGCCACTAATTTTATCTTCTTTATTTCCTCTAATAGGTGTGTGACCCGTGTGCTGACCTGTCATTAAAGACGATCTAGATGGAGCACATACAGCAGCTCCACTATAATGTTGTGTAAATTTAATTCCGCTTTTTGCTAAAGCATCAATATTTGGTGTTTTGAACTTTTGTTGTCCATAAACACTTAAATCTCCAATTCCCAAATCATCTGCCAAAATATAAATGATGTTTGGCTTTTTATGGCTTACTTTTTCTTTTGTCGTAGCTTTACAAGCTCCTAGCAATAATACAATTGCTAAATATTTAAGTTTACTCATTTTTAAATAAAATTATTATTTATATTTTGTCTTTGTAAATACTTAAAAGCAATATTTCCTTAAAAGGAACATATTACTTTTACTTCATTCCTACTCTAGATTACTTAGTACTCTGTTTTGTTTTATGGTAGGATCTTGATCTGCATCTACGTAATTTTTGGGCTTTGGATAATGTTCCTTTTTAGCCTGTACTCTTTGTTTAGGTATCCATTTTTTTAACTCATTCATGGTATTTCTGTATGATTCTTTATGAGCTAAATTCTCCCATTCTCTTGGATCTTTATTTACGTCATACAATTCCTCTACACCTGACAAATATTGAATGTAGTGGTATTTTTCTGTTAAGACTGAAGTCCCACTAGATGAAATTGTTACTCCTGGATACTTCCAATCAGACTTTGGATTTTTTAAGAGTTTAGAAAAATCATGTCCTTCTATGTTTTTCTTTTGGGGTAAATCACAAAGGCTTACCAAGGTAGGATACATATCTAACAAACTGACAGGTTTTTCACAATACAAGGTTTTGTTCATTCCTGGTAATCGTACCATTAAAGGCGGTTTAACCGCTTCTGCCCACAAAGTATTTTTAAGATATCTTAATTTTTCTCCCAAGTGCCAACCATGATCTCCCCATATCATTACAATGGTATTATCTGCATGCCCGCTTTTTTCCAAAGCATCCATCACCATTCCCAAACATTTATCTACAAAAGAAATATTGGCCAAATAAGCTCTTGTAGCCTGTTTTCCTAAATTGTGTTTTTTTATCCAGTTGTACTCATCCGAAGGTTTAAATATTTGTTTTCCTTGAGCATTGGTAATATCCTCTAAATCGTTTTCTTTTATAATAATGTCATCTATTTTATCAACATCATACATGTCAAAAAACTCTTTAGGAACAAACCAAGGTAAATGAGGTTTTATAAAACCTACCGACATAAAAAAAGGCTTATCAAACTCTCTTTGTAATTGATTTTTTGCCCAATCTGCCACAGCGTAATCTACCGTTTCTTCAAAAGTATCTTTGGTAGGACCCCAACTTAATTTGCTAAGTTTGTCTTTAAAATCCGGACTTTTTTGACCATTGATAACTCCTCCTTTAGAAGAAGTTAAAAACTTAGGGTTTGCTTTGTCATTGTTATATCTTCTACCCCTAGCAAACTCATCAAAAGCCCAAGCCCCAAAGTCTGTCTTTCCGTTTTTAGTACCATGCTTGTGAAAAATTTTTCCATTAGACAATGTATGATACCCATTTTTAGAAAAATACTCTGGTAACGTTGCATTTTTCTTTACCACATCTGAATATACCATATCATGTCCGTTGCTATAAACTCCAGAAGTACTTGGTAAAAAACCTGATAAAATTGCTGACCTAGAAGGACCACAAATAGGTGCTGCACAAACAGCATTGTTAAACACCATAGCTCCATTTTTGGTAAACTTATCCATATTAGGAGTTATAGCTTGCTTGTTTCCTTCTAAGGGTTCTATCCAATCGTTAAGATCATCAATAGCAATAAATAAAACATTTGGTTTTTGTTGTGCATTACCCAACATAAGGTTTATAAATAAACCTAAAATTAAAGTTACATTTTTCATATTTTTAGTTATTAGTATTCTATATCAATAAACTGTAAAGAACCTGCTAAAACTTTTGTTTGTATTTTTCCGTTAGAGATTTTCACTTGTTGTTTTGATAATATATCTACAGCCTTTTTAGGTTGATTTCCATTAAAAGTAATGGTTACCTCTCTATCTTTTGGTTCAATATATCCTGGATCTACTAATATTACACGAACGTGATTTTTATCGATTCTAACAGCGCTCCAAGAAGCCCCATTGACAATAATTGGCAATTGTGACTTTCCTTTAGACACAATTTCTTTAAACTCACTCATATAAGTTTTTGCTGCCACTAATTCTCCGTTAGAAACTCCTTTAGATCCATTGCTAACGCTATAAGGAGTTTTATTCTTCTCCAATTCTTTTGCGTATTCTATTGGAGCAATTGGCACCATTCCATTTGGCATTACAGGCATGTAATTCAACCATCTATAATCTACCCCCAAAGCTATTTTAGAATAATCATGAGCTGGAATGTCTGTTCCTGCCCAATGCATTTGAGTTACAGAAAATAAATCTTCGGTATCAGTAGGCTTGTATTGTTTTAAAGAGTGATGACTATCTATAGAATGAATTAAATGAGCATCTACATCTTTGATTAAATGCCAAGAACCTATTGACATAATATTCTCTTTTTTAACAATTGGCAAAGCACCAGATTTCATCAATCCGAATAAAATATTTAATCCTGGTTCTTCTGTAAAATTATTATCGGCAACTACACCATGCTTTGCTCCATAGGCAGCCATCATCACCCCTTGTCTTAAATAAGGAGAAATAGATTTTTGTCCTCCAGGACTTAAAGGTCTCCAGCTTGTTGGGTTATCATCAATCAAACGCATGGCAAAATCATCTACATAACCTGCGACAAACATTCCTACTCTACCCGTAAGGTTAATATCTTGTGTTCTGTTGCTTGTATCTTCTGATGCAGGAGCCAAAATATCGTTGTATTTATTAGAAAAAAACAACTCTTGCCATAGTGGTAATTTGTTGGTTAATCCCCAAAAAGTATTTTTATATCTAAAATACAACTTAGCTCTATTTTTATTTTTTCTAATAGCTTTTGCCAATCTAGGCACGTACTCTCTTACAAAATGTTGTACTCTAGGATCATCTACATCATCCATTTCAGCATATACAAAACCTCTACAAGTGGTAGGGGCTACTTCTAAAACTTGCTCTAAAGTTTCTATTTGAATGTAAAAAGGATCGTTTCCATGACCTGCCCAAAAGGTAAAATGTTGACCCTCTTTCTCATAATTTTTAGCCATATTTACGATGTCTTCTCTAGAATCTTCGTATTTACCTCTTTTATCTTTTTTAAGTGCTGACTTTCCTATAACAGCTACTAAAGGAGTTCTATCAGTCCCTTCTTTTGGTGCTCTTTGAATGACAAACTCAACTTTATTTCCGTTTAACTTTTTAACCTTTCCATCTATTTTTTTACTTGTAACCATCACCCAAGATTCATCAGTTTTTTTCTGATAACTAGGCATTTCAAAATCTAAAATTTGCTGATATAACAAGTCTAAATTTTCTTTTACTTGTGCCATGGTTCCTTCTAAACGATGGTTGGTAGACAACCAAGAAGACTTTTTAAGATTAAACACATAAACTCCATTTCCACCATCTACCTCTCCTGCAGTAATTAGTTGTTCCGATTGCGGCGCTAATACAAAATCACTATATACAATTTCGTGTTCACTAGCGTATCTAGTTCCTGCTTTCTCTATCAGTTTACCTCTAAGATCTAATCTGTGAGTAAAGCCTCCAAATTGAAAAACAATTTCATCTTTTATTGGTAACAAACAAGTTCCTTTGGTATTGGCATATCTCTGAATGTCTTTTCTAGTTCCTTTATATGCAGTGATTACATTAAAATTTGCATCAAGTCCTACTACCACTGGCACCCAATTAACATCTCCAAAAAATAAAATATCAGACAATCCATCTTTGTTCAAATCTGCAATTTCTAGATCTGTAATCATGGCTTTGCTTAAATCTTTACTTTTAGATTTTTTGTAATCTAAAGTCTGAACGATTTTTTTAGTATTTGCATCTATGATTCCCATAAAATCCCAACGGAATTTATCGTGAGAGTAAGTCATTACAAACAAATCTTGTTGCTGTTTGTTTACAAAATTTCCAGCTTCAATTTTTCTTATAACTCCTTCAATTTTTGTGGTTGAAACCAATGCTCCTTTTGCATTTAACTCATATAATTGATAATCATTACCTCCTGCAAAAACCCTTATTTGTTTGTTGTTTTTAGTTACAGCAATCTCAGAAAATCTCACCTTGTGATCTGGGGTAAACTTCCACAACAACTTTCCTTTGCTAGACCAACAATAAATGTTCCCGTTTCCTGATGCGGCTAAAATATCATCATTTCCATCACCATCTATATCAACTGCTTCAATCTCAAAAATAACCGCAGCTGGCTCTATTTTTTTATTCCATATTTTTTTTCCTTCCAAAGAATAACAGCCAATGCCATCACTTAAACTAGAAACATACAATACCTCATGTTTATTTATTGTTGCTATTACAGAGTTTCTAATATTTGACTCTTCTACAGAAAAGTTAGCTGTAGCCAAAACTGTTGCATTTGTTTTTACAAATGACATTACCAAAATGAAAGTAAAAGCTTGTACACTTTTAAAATTCGATAAATATTGATTTATTTTCATATGTTAATCTTATGATTTGATATAATACCTTACAAAAAAAACATATAACTAATAAAATTATGTACTTATGAATATATATGATGTATTGCTAAATGTATCTGTAAACAAAAAGTCGTTTAAAAAAAGAATTACCTTTTATTAAACGACTTTTGATTTTATTTTTTTTTAAAGCTATTCTTTTTCCTTTAAAAACTTAACTGTTTCATAAGCTATTAAATTGTATCCTGTAGAATTTGGATGACGATCGTAGTACCATTCCTTAAGATGTCCAAAAATAGGGTCCAAAGACATATCATTTACCTTTACAACATACCCATCTGGTTTGTTTCCCCACCCTTTTCTATAATAAACATGAGGTTTTAACCATTCGTGATATTTTTCAGGAATTTTATCTAAATAACACTGACGTACATTTAAACTGTTTCTACCATTAGCTATTAAATAATTATTATAAGGAGTAAAAATATCTAATACGTCTAATTGCTCATCTTTACCAACTTGATATATTAAATCATTTACTTCTACACATTTTTCAGGAGACATAAAAGATGTAATGGTTGCTAAATATAAAACAGCTTTAGGGTGATCTTTTTGTAATTGTTTAATTAAAGCTTTCATTTGAACAGGAAATTCTGCTTTTAAGTCTTTACATTTAAACGAATCATTAATTCCCATTCTTAAAAAGATAATATCCACATCTTTTACTGTTGCTATTTTTTCTTCGTAATGTTTACTTCCTAATAACCTTTTAGCGGTTTCTCCTCCTTTTCCAGCATTAATTACTTCTAATTCGGGTAAACCTTCTACCACAGCTAACTGCTCTATCATTTGTTCTAAATGTGGCCCCTCTGGATTTACTTCTCGTGGCATATTACCAATAGTAGTACTATCTCCTACTAGTAAAATTTTTGTCTTTTTTTGCTGACTATACCCAATACTTATTATTAATAAAATAAGTAAAAAATGAATTTTATTTTTTTTCATAATATCTCTTAATTTCTATTATTCTTCTACGGTTAAATTAACTTTTGTGGTTTTTAATCCTTTAGAAGTAGCTGTTACTGTAATTTTTCCTGTTTGTCCTTTTTTAGATTTTACCACAACCAATGCCATTCCGTTAAACACTTTTCTTGTGGTAGCTTGAAAAGATTCGTGACTTGTAGTATCGCCATTTCCTACAGCAACAATTTCTCCGGGTCCGCTAATAGTATAATTAACAACATTGTGAGTTCTAGGAACTGTTTGTCCTTTTTTGTCTTTAATTTCTACAGTTATAAAAGACAAATCTTGTCCGTCTGCTTTTATTTTAGTTCTGTCTGCCGTTAAAGAAACTTTGTTTGCAGTACCTGTAGTTTTTACTTTTTCTGTAGCCCATTTTTTTCCGTTTTTATAGGCAACTACTTTTAATTCTCCTTTTTGATAAACTACATCTTTCCAAATCAATCTATATTCATATTGACCTTTCTTTTTTCTCCCTAAAGATTTACCGTTTAAAAACAGTTCTGCCTCATCACCAGAAGTATACACCAAAACAGGAGTTACTTTTCCTACTCTTTCTGGCCAATTCCAATGTGGTAAAATATGTGCCATTGGCAATTCTGGTTTCCATTTAGATTGATACAAATAATACCTATCTTTAGGAAAACCACATAAATCTACAATTCCAAAATAAGAACTACGTGGTGGAATTTGTTTACCCATTTTAGCCAATTCGGCTTTCATTCTAGCTTTTTCTTTAGGATCCGAAAAGTTTAACAAGTTGGTTTTGTCTTTGTTATAAGGAGTAGGTTCTCCAATATAATCAAAACCTGTCCATACAAACTGACCAAACAACCAAGGGAATTTATCTTCTGCTTCAAAATCTTTTTCAGGAATATCTGCCCAATTTGGAGCCGAATAATCGTAACTACTTACCTGAAAGAAACCTCCGTTTCCTTGTTTTTTATCATCAAAGTTTACAGGAAAAAAGTATTCTCCTCTAGAGCTAATTGTAGAAGCGGTTTCACTTCCATACAATGGCATATTGGGATTTTCTTTTCTAAACTCTTCGTACATATGAGGCTTGTAATTAAATCCAAAAACATCTGCTGTGAATTGAAATCCATTGGTTGCAGCCTCGGGTCTACTATTCCCAAAAGTAGTAGGTCTAGTAGTATCTACAGAGCGAATAATATCTGCTAGTTTTGCTGCCAAAGGAGCATCGTTTCCTTCTCTTAATTCAATTAATTCATTTCCTGTACTCCACATTACTACAGACGGATGATTACGATCTCTTTTTACCATCGTGATTAAATCTTTTTCGTGCCAAGCACCAAATAAAGAAGCATAATCGTTATCTACTTTTTTCTTTCCCCAAACATCAAAAGCTTCTACTTGTACCAAAACTCCCATTTTGTCACACATTTCTAAAAATTCTGGAGCAGGTGGGTTATGAGACGTACGAATAGCATTGACTCCAAAAGATTTTAAAATCTCTATTTGACGTTCCATTGCTCTCACGTTTACTGCGGTTCCCAAAGGACCTAAATCGTGATGTTGACAAACACCATTCATTCTTACTTTTTTACCGTTTAAGAAAAAACCATTGGCATTATATTCTATAGAACGAATTCCGAAAGTGGTGTTATACACATCTAAAATTTTTCCGTTCTTAGTTAAAGTAGTTTTTAAAGTATATAGATTTGGATTTTCTAAATCCCACAATTTTGGATTTGAAATAGTAATGTTACTTGGTTGATAGTATGGTATTTTTTGCTCTGCTACTTTTACTGCATTTTTACCTGTTGTATAAATTTCATGCATTACCTGAACATCTTTTTTATCTCCAACAACTTCTGTTGTAATTTCTACAGTAGCTTCTTTGTTAGAAACGTTAGGTGTGATTACAAAAGTTCCCCAATGAGCAATATGAGTTGGATTGGTTTTTACCAAACGTACATTTCTGTAAATTCCTCCCCCAGGGTACCAACGAGAAGATGCTGCTTTGTTATTTAATCTTACAGCAATGGTATTGTTTCCTTGTTTTAAATAACGAGAAATTTCAAATCTAAAAGAAGAGTATCCGTAAGCCCACTCTCCTACATAACTTCCGTTTACAAAAACAGAAGTGTTAGACATAGCCCCATCAAATTCTATAAATACTTTTTTAGATAAATCTGACTCTGTAGCGGTAAATACTTTACGATACCATCCTATTCCTGCCCATGGTAACTTTCCTGTTTGGTTAGGTAAATCTGCTCTAAAAGGACCTTCTATTCCCCAATCATGAGGTAAATTTAAAATTCTCCAATGGGCATCATCATAAGCTACCTCATCTATATCTTTAGGTTCAGCTTTGGTAGAACCATCTGGCATTTCTCCAAAACGAGCAAATTTCCAGTTTTCATTAAATGATGTAGTTTCTCTTTGTGCATACGTTATGAATGACACAAAGCATAAAATTGATAATAGATATTTCTTTATTTTCATAATTCTTATTTGTTATTCTTCGGTAGTAAAACTAGATGCAGGCAATCCTGCTGTATTATACAAACTACCATCTATATAGCTTTTCCATCCGTAACGTACATTTACAGGATGCTTGATTTCATCACTCCAAACTTCTATATTCCCTTTTTTAGTTAATGTGACTTTTGCTTCTACGTATTTCCCATCTTTCCCCGCAATTTCAAAATCACTAAACTCTTTTTCTAAAGAAGTTAGTCCTCCAGGAGCATAATCAAATGATAACTGAATTTTATTTTCCTTAATCTGTTTAGATTTATAAACAGGCCCACTAAATTCAACTCCTGTATAACCATAATCATTAGCCAAAGCCCAATAAGCCAAACGCTCTCCTACTTGTCTTTTTTTAGGAGGATGAATACAATCTTTACTTCCAATATCATTAGTTACAACCATTCCTGTATTTGGAACCGACAACATTGTTTTTAACTGAGCTTGTTGTAAATCTACCCACTTTGGACCTGGCCATTTTTCATTTCCTAAAGATGCTAATTGCACAAAATAAAAAGGAAAATCTCCCAAGTCCCATTCTTTTCTCCAACTTTTAATCATGGCAGGAAATAACTTTTCATATTCCTTTGCTTGTTTATAATTCCCCTCTCCCTGATACCAAACTGTACCTTTGATAGTGTAAGGAATAATTGGACGAACCATCGCATTAAATAATACACTTGGAGTTGTTCTGTCTATCTCCTTAGTTTCTTTTAAAACTTTTAAAATTCTTGTAAACTTTTCTTCTTTAAGAGTTTTTAATGGTGTCCAAGCTTCTGCGGGAGTAGCTCCATAACTACAGTTGATTAATCCTACAGGAACTCCTAATTGTTCTTGTAACATTTTCCCATAAAAATAAGTAGTTGCACTAAACTGAGCAGCTGTTTGTGGGGATGATAACTGCCATTCTCCTTTACAATTATCTTGAGCTTCTAAACTAGTCACTTTGCTTACTTTAAAAATTCTTAATTGATTGTTTTTTGATGTTGCAATAGCATAATTACTTTCATAAATAGGTTGTCCTGGATTTCCTTTTAAAGTAATTTCCATATTCGACTGCCCTGAACACAACCAAACTTCCCCCAACATCACATCTTTTATATAAACTTTAGAAGTACCTTCAATATTTATTTCATACGGACCACCCGCTTGGATTGTTTTTAACTTTGTACTCCATTTTCCTTCTTTATTGGTAGTTACCAACAAACTTTCTCCCCAAGTAGTTTTAATATTGATTTTTGTGTTTGGTGTATCTGTTCCCCAAATAGCTACATTAGTGTTTTGTTGTAAAACCATATGATTGCTAAATAAAGAAGCTAATTTTGTTTGAGCTATATTAATAGACGAAAACAAAATACAGATAGTAAATACTATTTTTCTAGTTTTATTCATTTTTTTAGTGTTTAGCTCCTTTTACTCCCATACTTTCTCCTGTATCATAATTAAACTGTTTTCCATAATACTTGTAATGATCAAAAACTTCTCCTTTTCCTAAAGTTCTTGGGTCTCCTTGTGCTATCAATTCCTTTTCCATTTGATCACGTAATTCTTTACAGGTATTTCTGTAAGCAGGAAGCGTAGCCAAATTCACCATACAATGAGGGTCTTTCTGAATATTATACAATTCTTCTTCTGGTCTTTTAGCAAAACTCATCTCAAAAAAACGATAATCATTATCGTATGGGTCAATGTTCATTAAAAATGTTTTTGTTGGCGAACCATCTACATTTCTAAAACCATATTCAGGATTCCCCACTGGCCATCTTTCTGGTTGAATGTTATGTGCATACAAATATGTTTTGGTTCTAATAGCTCTTACAGGATACGATAAGTCTGTACCATCTTCATTAGAGCGACCAATATCATGTCTTTCTTTTCCTAAAAGTGTATGATCTCTAGTAGGGTCTATTTGTCCTGATTTTTTTGAAAGTAAAACATCTACAAAACTTTTCCCTGTCATTTGTTCATCAGGTTTAAAACCTGCTATTTCCATAAAAGTTGGAGCAATATCTGGAAAGCTTACAAAATCTTCTACTCTTCTTCCTTTGATAATTTTTCCTTTCCAATAAGCAATTAATGGTACATGAAAACCTTCTTCATATATTTGTCCTTTTACTCTTGGAAATGGCATTCCATGATCTGAACTAATCACCACCAATGTGTTCTCTAATAATCCTCTTTTTTCTAGGGATTTAATGGCTTTTCCTACATGAGCATCAAACCACTCTACCTCCACAGCATAATCTAAAATATCTCCTCTTACCACATCATTATCAGGATAAAATGGCGGAACCAATGCATCTTTTAACCTTTTTCCTTCTTTTTTCCACGAATCCAATTCATAAAAACGATGTGGTTCTTTTGTTCCCAACCAAAAACAAAAAGGTTTGTCATTTCCTTTGTCTGATAAAAACTTCTCAAAATTAGCTGCATAATCAACATTGCTAATTCCTTTGTGAGGCGGTTTGTTTTTAATATCACTATACTCTGGCCCAGCTGGGTTGTATTTTCCTTCATACGATCCTGGCCCCCAACCTTTACCTGTAAAACCAACATTATATCCCTTTTCCATTAATAAATGCGGGTAAAATTTAAACTCTGATGGAAATTTTGGCCAATGATTGGTAGCCGCTTTTAACTGCCAACTATATTTACCTGTAACTATACATGCTCTTGCAGGGGCACATTTAGGATTACAATTGTATGCATTTTCAAAAGTCAATCCATCTTTTGCTAATTTATCTATAGCAGGAGTATTGATAAATGTATCTCCATAAGTTCCAAAACTTTTTGCCGATGCATCATCTGCAATACAGAATAAAATATTCGGTTTTTGTTTTTTTTGTGACTGAGCTTCTGTAAACATTCCTGTTGACAAAATCACCGTCAATAAAAAGCTGTTTTTTATAAAATCGTGAAAATTCATATGTTATTGAATGATTTATTTTTAAAGTATATTTATTTTTTTGATGATAAACAGAAGTAAATTAGCTCATCAAAACAGTATTGTATTATTCTTGATGATAAAAATCTGATAAAATATTTTTAGCCCCTTTTTCATAATCCCATAAATACGCTCCTGTTTTTTCAACACATTTTTTTCCAAAATGATGTGGTAAAACAGACACTAATGGATAACCTTTTTTGTTTTTATACATTTCTAAATGCTCTAAAAACTTTTTCTCCGTAATAGCGCCTGTATCATTTCCTCCAATGTGATCAAGATTTATTCCTCTTCCGGGAGCCGATTTATAACAAATTTCATAGTGCGTTTTTACACGTCCTTTCCAATTATATTTATCATTTAACCAAACATCATTTGTTCTTACTACATCTACATACTTAGTAAAAAAGATATCTGGTACATGAAATTCCATTTCTATATTTTTATCTATCAGTTTTGCTGCTTTGTACAAAGCTTTATGAATATCTAACATGTCTGACTTTGTATTATATGACATGTCTATTTTAAATTTCATCACTCCCATATTATAAAACCTAGAAATGACTTCTGTTGCATATTCAAAAATGTCTGACTTTCCGTTTAGCCATTGAATATCATCTTTCCTATCAGCTTTAGAACCTTGTATAAAATTCCCTAATAATTCTGGATATTGTTGCGCTGCCAAACTATTTTTATGAATTTTAGGAAATCCAATCCACAGCCCAGGAGTAAATCCTTTCTCATTAATCATATCCATGGTTTTTCTAAAATTTGGGAATTTTTCTGGATTTGGAACCCACGAACCAAAACCTGAATTGACACTTCCATCAGGAAACATTCCCCAACCATGATCTAAAGTCATTTTCCCCTTTGGATAGCCATATTCGATAATTTTATCCAAGTATTTTTTAACAAAATCATGAGTTAACAAATGAAAATGTTCATGCCTTTTAGTAGATAAATATTTTTGTTCTGACCACGTACAATATTCTACATCTTGCCAAAACTTTGGTATTTGTTTATATGGATTAATATTTAACCTTTTCATCATAATAGTGTTGTACGCTTTCCAAGCTTCATCACCATTACCAGATTCGTCTAAAAACAATTCTTGACCTTCGGGTACATTTATAGTTAAGGTTTTTTTTCCATCATAACTATAAGTAGAATTTTCAAAACCATGCATGGTCATAAATCCTATAAATTTTCCTTTAGCATCTTTAATAACAGGAGAACCTGACATTCCAGAAGCCTCTAATGTAAAGGGGTTATGCGTAAAAGGAGTGCTTAAATAATAATATGAATTCCCTCCTTTTTCTGCCGGAGTACTTAAACTATGGTACGGACAAAACAAAGGCGCTGTAACTTTTATATGGATTTGCTTCCCCTCTCCTTTTAAAATAGTTTCTTTATTTTGAAAGAAAGCTTGACCATTTAAGTTGGTTAACTCCGTAATTGCATGACTAGAAACACTAGCCATTGCTAAACTTCCTAATCCTGCTTTTTTTAAAAAGTTTCTTCTAGAACTCATATCCTACCTAATTTAAATCCTTCATAATTTTTTGCATTTTAGCGACCATTTCTGGCTTACTTGCAGCAATATTATGAGTTTCTCCTATATCATTAGACAAATCATATAACTCAAAAGCAGCAGTATGTTCTTTGTGTTTTTTTGATTTATTATAGTGAATTGAAATTCCTTTGAAATTACCTATTCTTACCGCTTGTTTTGTTGCCTCCCAATTGGTAAACTTCCAATACAAATAATCGGATTTTTGTTGATTTTTTGTATTTCCTAATAAGGTTGGTAAAAACGAAATACCATCACTTTGTTTAGGAATTGGCTGATTTGTGATATCTGCCATCGTGGCCATTACATCCCAAAAAGCACTTGGTAAATTTGTAGTAGATCCTGCTTTAATTTTAGTAGGCCAATAAGCCAACATAGGAGCTCTAATTCCACCTTCATACACATCTCTTTTACCTCCTCTTAAATCACCATTAGAATTCCAAAATTCTGGATCATGACCTCCTTCGTGATGCGCTCCGTTATCACTTGTAAAAATGATTAAAGTGTTTTTATCTACTTTATACTTTTTTAACATTTTTACAATTTGCCCTACCTGATTGTCTAAATGTTCTACCATAGCTCCAAAACCAGCAATGGGATTAATAACATCTGGTGTAGGCTCTGGATCGGCATAATATTCTCCTATAATAGTATCAAACTGAGGTAATTTTTTTCTCCACTTATTATGCAATTTTTCTGGTGCATGCATGGCTGCATGTGGTATTGCTGTGGGTATGTAACAAAAGAAAGGTTGTTTATTTTTTGCATTTTCTTTGATAAAATCAAATGCGTGATCCATAATTATATCATGCACATAAGTTCCTTTTTTAATGGCTACTTCTTGTCCGTTGTGAACCATTTTTGTTGGGTAATAAGTATGAGCGGTTACCTGAGTTTTCCAACCATAAAATTCATCAAACCCTTGATTTAAAGGATTACGATTGTCTTTTGCAGTAGTATCTCCTAATCCCCATTTACCAAATGCTCCTGTAGCGTAACCTGCATTTTTAAAAAGCTCTGGTAAATTAGTCATCGCTGCATCCATACCAGGCTCCTCTTTGGAATTTCCTGTAATGTATACATGTGCAGGATTTTGTCCTGTCATTAACACGGCTCTTGACGGACTACAAACTGCATTTCCCGAATAATGATCTGTAAACTTTATTCCTTTTTTAGCTAGTCTATCAATATTTGGCGTCTTTAATATTTTTTGACCGTAACAACTTAAATCTCCATACCCCAAATCATCGGCTAAAATATAAATGACATTGGGCTTGGTTTGGGCGTTTATATTTATTGCAGATATAAAAAAAGCAACAAAACTTATAACTTGGAATATGATTTTATTTTTCTTCATTTTGTATAAATCAAATTAATTAACCAAAGGCTTTAACTCTTCTCTAAACTTTTTTAAAACTTCTTTGTTTTTTGAATCTTTAGCAATATTGTTCCACTCCATTGGATCATTTTTATGATCGTACAATTCTTCAAAACCATCAGCATATACTATATATCTATAATTTTCACTTCTTAAAGTATAGTTTCCTTCTCCTTTTGAGGTTAAAGCTGAGTGGTTCCATTTTCCTTTAGGATTGGTTACCAAATGTGCAAAACTGTTTCCATCTAAATCTGTTTTATTAGGCAAACCACACATTTCTAACAAGGTTGGATATACATCTATTAAAGAAACCGTTCTAATACTTTCTCCTTGAGTACCATTAAAAGGATTGTATACAATTAAAGGAGTTTTAGTAGCTTCTTCCCAAAGTGTTTGTTTAGACCAGTGCTCTTTTTCTCCTAAGTGCCAACCATGATCTCCCATTAGTACCACAATGGTATTGTTTTTATATTCGCTATTTTCTAATTGGTTTAATACATTCCCCACACAAGCATCTGCATAGGCCAAACAAGCCAAATATGCCTTTACTACAGATTTCCAATTATTGGTTCTTAAAATTTCATGATGTAATTTACTAGCAGCCCAATTGCTCCCTATTTTTCCTACATCTTCTAAATCATTTTTTAAAACTTTAGGAAGTTGAATAGTTTCTTCATCAAACATATCAAAATACTTTTGTGGAGCATATAAAGGCAAGTGAGGTCTAAAAATTCCACAAGCTAAAAAGAAAGGCTTGTTGTGTTTTTGTTTTAAAAAACGAGCCGCATAATCTGATGATTTCCAATCGTGTGTTTTTTCATCTTTTATATCAATCCCTAGCCAATCAAATGATTTTGTTTTACTTCCTTTCACACCAGCTCCTTTAAAATCAATTCCATGTTGAAGACGTAATTCCTTTGCAGGATATTGACATCCTAAACCACCTTTGTGTTCTTGTTGAAAAGAACCTGGATCACTACCAGGTTTAGGTGTTGGCTTGGTACCTCTTGGGCTGTGAAAAATTTTACCAGCTGCTGCTGTTTTATACCCATTAGCAGCAAAATATTGTGGTAATGTAATCGTATTTTCAAATCCTTTTTGTTCTCTAAAATTTTCTTCATTACCATGAACTCCCGTTTTAAAAGGTTGATAACCTGTTAACATACTCGTTCTTGATGGGTTACACAATGCAGCAGAACAATAAGCTTGTTTAAATACAGTACTTTTTTTTGCTAAAGCATCCATATTAGGAGTAATAGCTTGCGGATGACCTCCGTATGCACCAATCCAATCATTCATATCATCTACCATAATTAACAAAACATTAGGTTTAGATGATTGACTATATCCTGAAATTGTAACAAACAATACAAGAATTTTAATTATACTTTTATAGATTTTCATAATTTATACTTTTGCTTATAACGAAGAAAAACAAATCCTTTTAATAAAATATATCTGTGAGTTAAACAGATGTCTTTGTAAATATTTTTCACCACAAATCCAGCTCTTATTTTGCTGGATTTAATGTTTGACTGGAAAAAAGCTCTTTTTTAATTTTTTAAAACTGAATTTGGAGGCAATGGTACTTGGTTCTCTTTTCTCCATGCTACCAATTCGTTTAACATTTTTTTAGCTTGTCTGCTATTACTAATAGCAATATTATTAGCTTCTTTAGGATCTTTTTCTAAATTATATAGTTCTACTTTTCCTGTTGCCAAATACTGAATTAATTTATAATCATCTTTTCTAATGACTGAACAAGCTTTTTGTTTGTTATTATTACTAGCTAAGTGCCAAAAAAGTGGTCTTTTCTCAAATTTCTTATCATCTTTTTTAAACAAAGGAACTAGAGAATTTCCATCTAACACATCTTTAAAACCATGAATATTAGCGACCTCTAAAAATGTTGGAAAGAAATCTAATAAAGTAATTGGTGCCAAACTTCTTCTTGCTTTAATACTCCCTGGCCAACTAATTAAACCTGGTACACGAATTCCTCCTTCGTAAACCTCTCTTTTAGAACCACGCATTAAATTATTTCTACTTTCACCTCCGTTGTATCCGTTGTCAGAAGTTACGATAATGATTGTGTTTTCTCTTAAATTATTTTGATCTAAATAGGTTACAATACGTTTAATATTTTCATCAACAGACTCAATCATTGTTGCGTAGCCTGCCATGACCTCACGCCTTTTTCCTAATCCTTGACCAGTAATAGAATCTCCAGGTTTATTGATATATTTTTCAAACAATTCATCATTTCTATTCTTAATAGGTTTATGAACTGCATAATAGTCTAGATTCACAAAAAAAGGCCCATCCTCTTTTTGCTCATCCATAAACTCAATAGCTTCATCTGTCAATCTATCTGTTAACCATTCATCGGTAGGTTTATTAATAATAAATGGATTGCTAAATGGAGCCCTGTAACCTCCTTTATAACTTTTATAGCCTCCAAACTCAAAAGCAGGATCTCCTTTATAGGTTCCTCCTACATTTTTTATAAAACCACGTCCTTGTGGGTAATATTGTAAAACTTCTTTGGTTTTGTGCTCTGCCAACCAACAATAGTCTCCTGGTTCAGGTTGATCTAATTTTTCTTTAAAAGGATATGGTAAATTCAACTCTTTATTAGGATAAGGCCCTACAATATGATATTTACCGATATGAATAGCTTTGTAACCATTTTCAGACAATGGTTCTGCATAAATTTTATGATCTTTTGTTACCGTCCATCTAGAAAAAATATTTTCATCTGCAGTACCTTGTTCTAACACAGGAACATTATACACCCCTGTTCTAAATGATTGTTGTCCTGTAAACAAAGCTGTTCTTGATGGCGAACAAGTAGGATACATATACGCGTTTTCAAACACCAAACTTTCTTTAGCTAATGCATCTAAACCAGGAGTTTCATAATAAGTAGACCCGTTAAAACCGACATCTGCATACCCTAAATCATCTACCATTATAAATACAATATTGGGCTTTTTTTGAGAAAATCCTTTTATTGTAAAAACTAAAATAGCAACACATAAAACCTTAAACTTCATCTTTATTCATCTTTTATAATTCTATCAGATAAAATTAAACAGAGGTCAATAATTATATGTAGTTCTAAGTCTATATGATGTATCTCTTATTATATTTACTGATATAAGATGATTATTTAAGAAGCAAAATCAATTCTTTTGCCATTGCAGTACCTAATCGTTTTTGTCCTTCGGTATTGTAATGTAAATTATCCGAATGTTTTGGATAATCACTCCAAGAAGAATCTCTAGATGTTTTTACAATCCCTGTATTTTTATCTTGATTAGCCACTTCTTCCATTGCTTTTCTTACCAAGTCTGGACCTTCTTTATATTTTCTAGACAACGGATTTACCTCACCGATAACAAAAGGCATTTGTGGCATTTCTAAAGAGGTTCTGCATCCTTTTATTAAAGCAGTAAGATTTTCTTTATAACTTTTTGCTGTTATTTCTTTATTTGTATCTCCTTCACCTTGCATCCAAACCATTCCAAGAATTTTGTATGGTTTTCCTTCAGCTTTCAATCTTTTTAAATCGTTTTGAACATGTGTTAAATGAGCTTCATACAATTTCATGGCTTTTCGCTCCGCTCCTCTTTCTGCCAGATTTGCTTTTTCTTGACTCCAATTAGGATTCCAAGCTCCGTACAAAGAAGTTCCTCCAACAGCTGTCTTAATCAATAAAAATTCTTGATTAGGAAACTTTTCTGCCAGTGTTAAACCAATCATTATTTCTGGCCCAAAATGTTTTGTAAACTTATATTTTTCAGGTTGATTGGTAGACACAAAATAAGACAACGGTCGTGCTGCTACATTTGGATTGTTAGAAGTACTTAACAAAACCCTATTGGCAATTTTTTCTATTCTTTGTTGAACAGAAACCTCTAAAGCTTCATAATTTCCATGTCCTTGCATATTAGATTGTCCTGCTAACAAGACTACTTGTACTTCTTTTTTTTGAGCAAAACAAAGTGCGCAAAACAAAGAACAAATCAGAATAATTTTATTTTTATACATCTTTTAATTTTGTAGTGATATAATTTCTTTAGCAAAAGCAGTTCCTAAACGTTTTTGTCCTTCTGCGTTGTAATGTACATTGTCTGGGTTTTTAGGATAATCGCTCCAAGAAGTATCTGTTGATGTTTTTATAATTCCAACATGATTATCTTCACTAGCAACGGTTTCCATGGCTGCTCTAACTCTAGCAGCTCCGTTTTTAACACCATATCTTGAGTTAATCTGTCCTATCACAAAAGGCATGTTTTTAACATCAAATTCATTTCTGTATTTCGCTATCAACTTTTTTAAAGTGGTTGCATAAGTATCAGCAGAAACATCTAAAACAGCATCATTTTCTCCTTGCATCCATGCCATTCCAATGATTTTGTAAGTTTGACCACTAGCCTCCAATGCTTTTAAATTTTTATGAATAGCAGTGATGTGCATTTTATTTAGATCTAACTTTTGCTTAAATCCTTTTTCTATTTGTTGTGCTTTTTCTACAGACCACTCAGGATTCCATGCTCCATACAAAACAGTCCCTCCTTGTGCTTTTTTAATCAATAAAAATTGTTGATCTGGATATGCTTCTGCCAAAGTCAATCCAATAAATAATTCTGGACCAAAACTTTTAGTATATGGAAACTTTTTACTTGGTTTAATGGTATTGTAAGAAAGTGGCTTTGCTTCTTTTCCGTGATTGCTATACAATACCCTATCTTTAATTTTATCTATTCTTGCACGAACAGCTTCGTCTAATTCTTCATAATTCCCATTCCCTGCCATGTTAGATTGTCCTGCAAGCAAAACTACTTGTACTTCTTTTTTTTGTGCATGGCCTAAACCAAAGGCTCCTAATATACAAATCACTAAAATTTTAATTCCTATTTTTTTCATGAAAATTAATTTATAACTCAAATCTACCTCTCTATTAAAATGAAAATGTAGCTATGTATACAAAAAATGTATGTATGCTTATATTTATCACAAAAAAACCGATAAACATAGCTGCTTATCGGTTTTTATATTTTTGATTTAAAGATTATTTACTAGCATCTACAACCTCTACAAAAAACACTTCATTTGGTTTTAGTGTTGGTGTATTAGTTACATTAATTCCTTTTAATAAATCTTTACAAACGGTTCCTTTTTTAGCTCCTTTTAAAGATATTTCTAGGTTTGCACTACTTTTACCCACATTTACGATAGATAAAATGTACTTTCCATCTTTGTTAGTAATCGCTTTCCAAAGACATCCTTTTTGACCAATTGCATTTTGTTCTTTTACTTTAACTGGAGATAATAAGTTTTTTTGAGCTAATAACTCCATTGCTTGATGCTCCATTTCTTCTAAAGAATTCACCAAAATCAATGTTCCTTTACTAGCTTTTAATGTTGATTTTAAAGGTTGTCCATATTCATTTTTCTTAAAACTAACTTTATCTATAAAAACAGTTCCTCCTTTGTTTAAATAAGATTGAACAGCATCTAATTCTTCTTGTGTTACAAATTGAGTATTGGCTACCAATACTACATCCCAATTTGTGTTTTCTTGTTTGTTAATAATATCTTTAGTTACAAAACCAATAGGTGTTCCATTAAACTCTAAATCCTCATACAATTCAAAAACATCATCCATGTGTTTGGCTTTATTAATTGCCGATGTTTTTGAATAGAACAAACGCAATGATTTTCTTTGACGTTGCATGGCCATAATTTCTTCTGAAAAACTATTCAAATCAATCATAGTCATCGCAACTTCATTTGTTACTCTTGGTTGCTGATTATTAGAACCTGCGTATCCTTTATCATTTTGAGCTTTCTTAGAAATAGCACCGTTTGCCTCTCTTGGCCAATACCATATTTGACTTGCTGTCATTCCATAAGTATGTGCCAACCAAAAACTAGCTCTTGCATATGCAGGATCTAAATATAAATCTCTAGATCTTACCGTAGATAAATAGTGTAATTCTGAATTGAAATTAACTTTGTTTGGACTTACGGATTTCATAAAATCAAATCCCATACACAACTCTCTCCATTCAAACTTATAATCTTTTTCCCATTCTAAATCTTTTCCCCATAATTTAGAGTGTGCTGCTCCAGAATCGTTCCCAATAATTCCACTTAAATCTGTAAGAGCTTCTAAATCTATTCCGTGAATTCTTTGGTTATCTGTCCATAAATTAGGCATAATTTTTAAGTGTACTTTGGCATTTGCATCATACTTTTGAGTAGTGTTTTTTATAAATGTGTACCACTCTGTAACACGTTCCATATTAAAATATGCCCAATCATACCATTTTGGAGTTCCTTTTAAACTAATATCAATTGGAATTTCAATTTCAACAGTCTCAAAACTCTTAAAATCTGTTTCCCAAACTTTATTTAGTTCTGTAATTGTTTTGTGTTTTTTAGACAACCAAACTCTAAACTTTTCTATAGTATACTCTGAAACTCCTCCAGAAGCCCAAAGTTTTTTGTTTTTAGTTTTATCTCCTTGTGTAAAAAAATGGGGTTCATTGCACATCATATATCCTAACTCAGAAAACTTTTTTCCTGCCATATAAGGCACCATTCCTCCAATTAATTTTTCTTGAACATCACGAGCTCCAGGATTATCTATATCATAAGCCGTATAGGTATCTTCTCTCATTTTTAAACCTGGACCAAATTTTTCTTCAGCCCATTTTGGAACACTTTTATGATTCATAAAAATAAACCCTAAAGAACCATTAGGTTTGCTTTTTAATTCTTCTAATTTTTTAGGATTGATGGTTCCATCTTCTTTAACCACATAAGACGGAGTTATAAAAAAACCATCTTGATTTCCATGATACTCTGTTAATTCTTTGGTTTTAGGCTTCCAAGTATAATCTGCTAAAAAAACAGGTCTATTCTCATAAGTTAATTGGTCTCCCTCTACCTCTACTTGTTCCCAATTTACTTTTGGACTTGGAATTCTTTTTATTTTTCCTTGAGACACCAATGTTATTTCCTCAATAGCTTTATCAAGCATCTTTACCACATCTGCTCTTTCAAAATCAGGTAAATCCTGAGCTAATTCTGCTGCCTTTTTTTTATAAATAGGCACCAATTCAAAAGCTTTTTTGTTTACTTCTATATTTTTTTCATCCCAATTCGCATATTTTAAAAATACTTCAGCTGTACGAATAGTTGTTTTTTCTTTTAAAACATCAATCTTTTTCTTTTCTGCCTTTTTGATTAATTTTTCTAATTTTTCCATTTTAGCTCGTGCCTCTTTTTCAATAGACTGAGCTGAGCACACTCCTGTTATGGCAACAAAAAGAGCTACAATACATTGTTTTTTAAACATGTGGTTACTTGTATTAATTTATGATTATTCTTTTAACTATTGTTTTACCTTGATAAGCTGTTTTAAAAAAAAACACTCCCTTTCCTAAATTTTCTAAAGAAACAGATAATGGATTTGATACATTTTCAATTGTTTTTACTTTGCTTCCTAAAACATTATAGACTTCTATATCATACCTAAAATCATCTGGTACTTCAATCAGTACATTTCCCGTACTAGGGTTTGGTGATACCATTAATTTTATATCATTATTAATGATTTTTGAAGATAAAGACCCTTCTGTAAATTCCAAATTATCAAAATACAGAACAGAGGGTTTTGTACCAATATCTGAATCGAGTATTTTAAATGTTAATTTTGATGCTATGGTTTCCGACAAAGTTACTTCTTGAGATAGGTAATGCCATGTTCCTGTACTCAAACCTGATAAATTCCATGTAATGGCTTTAAACGGACTAGCAATATTTGTTTGTACTTTAGATGGGCTATTATTATCTATATAAACGGCCAATTTAGCTGTATAAGTTCCTGCTGCTAAATTTAATTTTGATCCAGCTGGAGAAGTATTTCCACCTCCTTGTGCTTGATAAGCAGTTTCAGAACCTACAGAAGAATCAAACTTTAAGCTATAATCACCAAATGCTTTTTCTTCATCAGAAAAAGAAAAATTTTGATGTTGAAAAAACCATCCTGTACTAGCTGCATTTCCTGTAGGATTGGGTTCTATAACTCCTGGGGTTTCAGCATCTGCTTTTTCAAACTCATAATATTCTTCGATAGATTCATCATACGAAGTTTCTGAAACTTCTACAAAATAAACTTCATTAGGTTGTAATGTAGGTGTTGTGGTTACCGGAATTCCTTTTAACAAGTCTTTACAATAAACTTCACTTGCTCCTTTCAATCCAATGGTTAATGTTGATGCTGTTTTTCCTAAATTAACCACAGAAATTACCTGTTTACCTGCATTATTTTGTACACATCTCCAAACACAGGTCTTTATTCCTTGACTGTTAGTTTCATTAATGGTTACCGCTGGAAACCTATTTTTACTATTTAATATTGAATAAGCTTGAGATTTTATAGATGATATTGTAGATGCATTTATAATTGTTCCACTACTTACTTGTAAGGTACTTAATGATGTTTGACCATATTCGTTTTTTTGCAAACTGATATTATCTATAATAATCGTTCCTCCATTATCTAAATAATCTTGTAAAGCCGCTATTTCATCTTCGGTAGCAAACTCAGTTTCGTGAACCAAAATTACATCCCATAAATTTGCATCTTGTGCATTGATAATATCTTTGGTAGCAAAACCAATAGGAATTCCATCAAAATGCATGGCTTCATACAACTCAAACAAATCATCCATATGATTCGATTTATTAATTGCCGATGTTTTAGAATAAAAAATTCGAATAGGCTTTCTTAAGCGTTGCATCTCCATAATTTCATCAGAGTAGGCATTCAAATCAATCATCGTAGAAGCTACCTCATTTACAATTCTAGGTTGCTGATTATTTGACCCCCCATAACCTTTCCCGGCATTTGGCCTAATTGATCCATCCACTTGTCTTGCCCAAAACCATGTTTGACTGGCAGTCATTGCATACACATGTGCCAACCAAAACGTAGCTCTTGCATACATTGGATCTTGATATAAATTTCTTGACTTTCCTGTAGATAAATAGTGAACTTCTGTATTATAAGTTATTTTCTCTGGACTTACAGATTTCATAAAATCAAACCCCATACATAGTTCTCTCCAATCAAAAGCGTAGTGGGTTTCCCATTCATAAGGCCCTCCCCACATTGGCGAATTTTCTGACCCTGAATCGTTTCCTATAATATCACTTAATGTAGTAAGTGTTTCAAAATCTATTCCGTGAATTCTTTCATTCTCCGTCCATAGATTAGGCATAATTTTTAAATGCACTTTGGCATCGGTATCGTATTCTCTTATTTTTGATTTTAACCAAGTGTACCACTCTGTAACACGATACATATTAAAATAAGCCCAATCATACCACATAGGAGTTCCTTTTAAACTCACATCAATAGGAATATCAATTGTTACATCGTTAAAAGAAGTAAAAGAAGTACCCCACAAATTATTTAACGATTGGATAGAGCCATGTTTATTCCCCAACCATGTTTTAAACTTCTCAATAGAATAAGATGATACAGGCCCTGATGCCCAAGCTAATTTATCTCCATCCTTTTGAGTAAAAAAATGAGGCTCATTACACAACATATACCCTAATTCCGAATATTTTTTATCGGCCATATTAGGTACCGTACCTGCCAATAACATCCCCATCATTTCCTTTGCTCCAGGATTATCTATATCGTAATTAGTATAGGTATCTTCACGCATTTTAAAGCCTAGTCCATATTCTTGTTCTGCCCAATTGGGTACATTTTTATTGTTTAAAAAAATAAAACCTGTAGAACCATTTGGTTTACTAGACAATTCACTCGCTATATTATTTCTAATGGTTCCGTTCTTATCCGTAACATAAGAGGGTGTTAAAAAAAAGCCATCTTGATTTCCGTGAAATTCTGTTAAAGAATCTACAGAAGGTTTCCAAGTATAATCTGCTAAAAAAACTGATTTCCCTTGATACACCAAACGATCACCTTGATGTGTAACTTGCTCCCAATTGATATGTGGACTTGCCTTTCTCTTAACCGTTCCAGCATTTAACAACTTTAAATAATCAATAGCATCTTGTAGCATGATATTGATTTCAGTTCTTTCAAAATCCGGCAATAAATTGGCCATTTCTGCTGCATTGTCTTTATACCTGGCTACTAGTTCAAAATAAGTAGTATTTTCAGTAATATTATTCTCATCCCAATTCGCATATTTTAAAAAGACCTCTGCAGTACGAACTGTTGTTTTTTCTTTTAATACATCTATCCCTTTTAGTTCAGCAATAGAAATTAAAGCATTTAAAGTATCTATTTTAACTTTTGCTTGCTGTGTTAATGTCTGAGCTCTTACCATTGTTGTTAGTAAGAACAAAACAATTAAAAAGTTTTTCTGTTGTAATTTTATTTTCATAATCATCATAGTTAGTACTAACAAAAAAACAACAGAACAGTAGTTATTATGTATTTATCACAAAAAACAATGTATTTGTTAGTAAATAATTACTCTAAAAGAAGAAAACGAATAATTATTTATTAATAAAAACCATGAACTATTTTACTCTTTAATACCTTTATTACGTTTTACTTTTAACGTCTTTTTAGTCAATTTATCTGCGTTGATATGGTGTGTATTAGTTCCTTTATAGCTGTTTTTAGATATTTCTACATTTTTACAATTGATTAATTCAAACATATACGCATTAGGGAATTGAGGCTTTTCTGTATTTGTTTGTTTGATTGTATTTCCTTTAATGATCAATCCGTCTACTCTATCTGCCCAAATAATTGTATTATCAAATGTTTCAATAGTATTGTTCTCAAAAAGAATGTTTCTATCATAACTCATTGTTTGATCAAAAGACTTCCCTAATCTTGGTGATACTTTTAACACAGCATGTTCTGATGCTCCTCCATACGCTACATGTTTAAAACGATTGTTACGAATTACTACGTCTTCTACATTTCCTGATTCAAACCAAAAATAAGTTTCACCTCTTAACATAATTGATGACATCATTGATGATAAATCATTGTCTTCAATAATAATTTTTAATGGAGTTTTGATGATAATATTTCTTGCTCTATGATCACGAATGGTACATCCTCTCATAGTAAATACTGGGTTCCAAGTTTTGTTCTCTACTACATCTCCCGTCTTTAAATCCGAAGAAATCTCATTAGTAAAAGTTAAATCGGTATATACATCATTAATGTATTTCACATTGCTTACTGTATTTACTTCACCTCTTCCTGGGTTTGGTGCTTTGATAAACCAAACCTCATCCCCTTTTCCTGCAAATTCAAAACCTGTTTGTTCAAAGTGCATTAGTTTTACTCGAACTGTATTTTTATTGATGATTTTTGCTACCTCAACATAAGTTCCATGTACATTGGTTCCATCGTCTAACATTCCTTCAAAACGACAATTTTCTATTAAAATATCCCCTTTACAGTTTGCAAAATGTGTTGCATCTGCAATGGTAGAAATAGCTCTATCTGATCCTTCTTTGATATAAATTCCAGAGTTGATAATTTTTATATTCTCTGTTCTTTCAAACAAGAACCCCATTCCTAAAGCATGATGAATCACTACTTCATTAAAAAGAATATTTTTAGAATTGGTTACCTGAAATGCTGGTGCATATCTGTTTTGCTCGTGAGGCCCTTTTGAATGAAACACAGAACCTACTTTTGGATAATGCTTTATATTTTCGTCATAAACACGTAAAACACCATTTGCTCTTCTCTCAACTTTATTAGGTCTTAAAGTCATGTCAAAAGCTCCATAAGCAACTTGCTTGGTGTCCTTATCAAAAGCCAAAGTACTACCTAAAGAAGCAAAATGAAAACCATCTATATTAGGAAAATATATGCGACCTTTATTTAATTTCCATGAATATCCTTTAGTATAAGGTTTAATCTCGTACCAATTTTCTTTAGGATTTACTGCCGTAATATCTCCTTGAAAACTAAAAGGAATATCCCAATCTATACTTATATTTTTTACAGATACTTGTCCACAATTATTAAACTGAAAAGGTTCTACTTGTCCATGAAAAACAAACTCAGCCCCATTTCCTTCTATTTCTACATGATCAAAATCTGAAAATAAAAAAATGATTTTTTTTAGTCCATTCCCGTGATTGGTCACAAAAGAAAATTTTTCTTTTGCATAATTTGGCAAAAAGGTATAAGTCCCTTTTTCAAAAACTAATTTAATTTCCTTGTCTTTAACTCCCTCTATAGCATCTCTAACTACAGTGGTCATATCCTCATTATTTGGTTGAATTCTTATGATTTCCTTTGCGTTTACAGATATTGTAAAAGCCATAAACAATCCTAAAACCAACTGACATCTTCTTTTTATCCCCATTGTTTCTATTATTATAATCTTTGTGAATATTTCTTTTTAAACTTTTTTATACTCTTTTTTTGCTTGCGTGTTAATTCTTTTTCTTGATATGATAAAAACCAATACGCTCTTCTTGCAATTAAAAAATCATCGGATGTTAATAAATCAACCAACTCCTCTAATAACACTGGAGAAATAAAGTTGTTTCTCTGAAAAATAGACAAGACCATTTCAACTTCTTGATAAGTAAAACCTGACAATTCTCTACTTAATGTATTATAATACGCTGTGTTTTCTCCTTTATTGGTCTGTGAAATTGAATTTAAACAGGCAACTCTTTTCTTAAAATCTCCATTATCAAACAGATATTTAATTCCATCGTAATAATTGTTTTTTGAAGCATTTTCAACATATACAAGCGCTGTTTTAAACACTTTATAGTCACCTGTTACAGCTTGTTCTTTTATTGCTTTGAATGCAACAGAATCATATGCTTTTTTCTCTAACAAAGCTTCTATTGCAAATACTTTGTAATCAGCATCATTATTCGTTAAATACGCTTCTCTAAGCTGAGCTACAGACAATTCATTTGTAGTTATTTCACGTATTTTAGAAACAATTTCTCCATTAGCCCAGTGCCATAAAGTGTAACAAGTCCACACAGCTCCCTCTACAGTTTCATTTGGACTGACTGTTGAAGTTGCTCCCGAAATAGCATCTACATTAATATCTCCATGAGCTACAAAATCACCTGTAACTAAATCGTCCTTAAAAACTGTTTTTAGTTCTGAGTTTTTATTGTGTAAAACCTCTTCTAATTTTTTATAATCTTCTTTTGTAAAACGAATTCCCTCTTTCTTTTCTAATTCATCTCCTTCTTCTAAATCAATACTTATATAACGTCCCAACTCATCCCAAAACATTCTAACAACAACAACTTCGCAAATGTTTTCTCCACAGTTTACAGAATTAACATCTAAGTGAAAAAGTCTGGTTTGATGATTCATTCTCTCTGCAACCAAATTGCAAACCACAGGTGTTTCTTTGTCTATTGCAGGTTGAAGAATACTTACTTGATATGTTTTTATGTCATTAGGAGGCATACTTGACTGTAAAGACCAAGCAAACAGAAAAAATAAACACACAAATATCTTATTAACCGAAGGAAAAATATTTTTCCTTCGGTTAATCATCAGATTCATCTGTAAATTCATTTTTCTCATCTCTAAAAAATCATTTAAAATTGTAAGCTTTTTTTAAGCTTCATAAGCTCTAACCTCAAATAGCTTTACGCTATCTTTTCCATAAGTTTCTTTCATTTTAATCCTAATAGCAGTTGTTTTTACTTGATCAAAATCAAACTTGATTAAACGAACTATATTTCTATCTTTCGACCCAACTTTTACCCAAGAACCGTTGACTCTAACTTCTAAATCCAATACCTTTAGTAACTCTGGTGGCACCGTAGTTATAAAACTCTTTTTCAGAAATTCTGAAAGAGGCTGCTTACGCATAGTAATATTTTTATGCAAATTGGTATCGCACTTAATTTCTACTTTAGATAGTTTTACAGGATTATTCCATTCCATCTGAAAAGTAGCTGGTAATCCATCGGACATCCAATGATTAATTTCACCATCAATATCTCTTGAAATTCCGTTAATTACATTTTTAGCATTACCCGATTTTGTTGAAGAACCAAAAATAGCACTGGCTTTTTTAGCCAAATCTTTTGGATCATTTGCCACTACTTTAGGAATATATACATCATCACGCATCAACATTTCTTGTAATTGTTTGATGTGTTTGTTTTTTACTTCTCTAGGTGTAATTCCTTTATTTACACATATAGTGGCTGCAGTTCCTGTTGCTTGTCCCATTAAAGCACAGGTTCCTTGAATTCTTGTTGAGGATAAAGCAATGTGTGTTAAACTAGCATTACGACCAGCAAACATTAAATTTTCTATATTTTTAGAGTATAGAGAACTAAAAGGTACTTGATAAACTGTTTTAAATTTTTGATGAAAAAAACTTGGACGTTCTTTAATATCTAAAATTCCTCCAGGGTTATGTTCATCTAAAGACCAACCACCAAAACCGATTGCATCATCAAAATGTTTATGTTCTGTTAAATCTGTTTCAGACAAAATATGATCTCCTATAAAACGACGAGACTCTCTTCTACCTGGTAAAGATCCCACCCACTCTAATGCATAATTTTCTGACTCTGGGAACTTACCTGAATTTTTAATATAATCCCAAACTCCGTGTAAATATCCCATTAAATCATGTCTGTTATCTTCTTGTACATCAATAATATCATGATCGCTTCCTAATTCTACCCACCAATAACCATCTAAAAAGTTATTGATTTTTCTTTCGTGATGCGCATTATCACCATCATATTTTTTAACAAAAGTAGGTGGCGTATAAGGCATTGGTCTTCCATAGTCTTTTCCTTGTAATAAAATTGAAGCCCCCATTTGCCATCCATCTGGTTTGTCTGGAGCATAAGTTTCATTAAACTCCTCTTTTCCCTCTCTTCCTGTTCTATACAAAGCACCAGCTTTAGCAGCCATTAAACCATCACCTGAGCAATCTATAAAAACATCACCTTTAACCGTAAACTCCGTTTCTGTGGTCAACTGCCAACAACGTGCAGAAATAATTTTTGCTCCATCCATTTCTGCATCAATAGCTTGTGTGTTGAGCATAACTGTTAAGTTTGGCTCCCTAACTACATAATCATAAACTATATGATCCCAAACAGGATAAGATTCTTGTGGATTGTACAATCTGTTTTCTAACATTATTTCTTCAACAATCCCTGTTTCACGTTCCGCTTTTCCGGTCTCTAATCTATTTACACCATTAAGTGTAACTCTAATTTCACTAGAAGCATTTCCCCCTAACACAGGACGATCATTAATTAATACCGTTTTAGCTCCATTTCTTGCAGCGGCTACAGCAGCAGAAATACCAGCAACACCAGCTCCAACAACAACCACATCATAATTGACTATTTCTTTTCTATCTGGATTCGGAACTTTTTTTCCTGTTCCTAATTGATACCATTGTTCTTCATTACCATTTCCTTTATTAATTTCTTTTGCAACACCATCAAAAGACTTACATGAAACCGTTAAAGGAACTATACTTGATGCAGCAGCGACACCTGCAACGTTTCTTAAAAATTTTCTTCTTTCCATGTTTTTTTATTTTATAATTCTACCCCTGCTCCTTGTAAAGAACTATCGTGATTCCACATAATAAACCATGGGTCTTGAGTTATTTTTTGAAACCCTTGTAATTCTTTTTTCATTCTATTTAAAACATCATCAAACTCTGGATCTTTAGATAAGTTTTTTACTTCTCCAGGATCCTTGTCTAAATCATACAGTTCAAATTCTGCTCTATATAAAAAATCATCAATATTACGTTCTCCAAAAGTTTTGGAATGATTTCTATAACTACTTTGCCAAGTAGAAGCTGCCCACAAATCCGAAGCAAATGGGTACTCTAATGGCCATGCAATGTTCCAAATCAGCTTGTAATTTTTATCAATTACTACTCTCATTGGATAATACATGGTTATTTCATGAAAAGTATGCGATGCATATATTTGATCCCATCCTTTTGGGTTTTCTTCATCAATAATCTTGTTGAATGATTTTCCATGGAAGTCTTTAGAATTATATACAACTCCTGTCATATCTAAAATAGTAGGTGTTAAATCCACCCAAGATATTTTAGCATTATTTACAGCTCCATGTTTATTTTTAAAAGGGTCTTTTATAATACAAGGAAGCTGAATACCTGGTTCATATACCGTTGTTTTTGCTCCTGGAAAAGCCATCCCGTTATCCGAAATATAAATAACAATGGTATTGTCTATTTTACCTGCTTCTTTTAAATATTGCATCAATTTTCCAAAACCTTGATCTATTCTAGAAATACTTTGATAATATTGAGCAATCTCCTCTCTTGTTTCTTTAGTATCAGGTAAAAAACTTGGTACTAAAACTTTTTCAGGGTCATAAACTATTTCATTCACACCTTTATAACCACCTTTTTTGTTTCCAAAATTATTGGGTTTGTTCCAAGGTGTAGATTCAAAAGGTGCTCCCCTATGTGGATCATCGGTACAAAAATATAAGAAGAAAGGCTTGTCTGTATTTAATACCTCTACACAAGCATCTGCCATTTCTACCGTATTTCTAGGATCTGCTTCTAAAACGGTGTTAAAATGATACACTTTTTCTGGAGCAACATGATATTTCCCTATCCTAGCTGTTTCGTAACCATTTTCCTCTAACAGAACTGGCAAAGATTTTTCGTTATCATAAGTGCTAAAATGATGATAATCGTGCACATGCCCATAAGAACCTGTAGCATGACCATATTTACCTGTAAGAATAACCGATCTACTCGCAGCACAACTTGCACTAGTACAGTAAGCATTGTTAAACAATACTCCTTCTGATGCCATTTTATCTAAATTAGGGGTTTGTATTACAGGGTTTCCATAACATCCTAATGCATCTTTACCATGATCGTCAGACACAAATAAAATAACATTTGGTTTAGAAGTTTTTTTTTGTTTTACTTCTGTTTTTTTGGAGGATTCACAAGCTAATAATAAACAACTGCTAAAACCTACAAAAATTAATGATTTGATTATTTTCTTCATTCTAAATTGTTATATGATAGGTAAATTTAATTTCCATATAACAACAAACTGTATCTTGTAATAAGAATAATGTATCTATTGGTAAATAGACACATTATTCTTTCTTAACTCTCTAGATATCTTTAATCTATAATCAACTTTTTTAGATACACGTTTCCTTTTGAAGTAATTTTTACAGGATAAATTCCCCTTGTAAATGATGATACGTCTAATACCGTAGAAGCATCTGCTTTATCTATTTTATGAACTACTACTCCTAATGAGTTATACACAACTACACTAGCTAGATCTTGTAAATTAAAGTACACTTTTTCATTTGCAGGATTAGGATACACCATATTATTTCCTACTCTAGAATGATTTTCATCTATACTTAAGCTCTCTTTTGGTTCAATATGTATATCATCTAAATAAAAAGCCCCTTTTCCTCCTCCATAGCTAGGATCGTTGTTTACGCTAATTCTAAATTCCGAATTATCTGCCGGTTCATCAATTGTAAATTCGTTTTTTAAACTTACCCACTCTCCCTTTTGTAATCCGTTAAGATCCCAATAAGAAGCAATCCATGGCTCTGTGATATAGGTATAAAAACTCTTTAAAGTTGTTGAATTATCAACCCAAACTTTAAGACTAATCTCATAAGTTCCGGCATCTAATGTCACTCCATTTTCTACTATCGTATTGATTTCTGATATAAAAGGAATCTGCTGTTGATCTAACAATGTATGTAGTTCAATATCATCAATATACATTTCTCCTTTTCCTCCTGCAGATGTATCAACTTGAACTAGTAAATTTCCATCAACAATGGCCTCATCTAAAACCAAAGTTGTTTCAACAGCTACCCATTGTTCTTTTGGCAAACCTGACAAATCAAAAACAGCATTCACAAACAATGGTTTTACCACCATTTTAAGCGCACTTATTTCTGCATCTACTGCAAGCCACACCATTGCATTCATGGTATAAGTTCCTTTTACTAGATCTATTTTCATGGCTGTATCACTACTTCCATGGGCTTTTTTATTCCCTGTAATAATCTCCGAACTCGTATATTTTAAGCTGTGACTAGAACCATTACTTCCTTTATCACTTACAATACTAAAATTTTCTGGGTGTTGCATCCACCACCCTGTATCAGTACCTGTAACTTCAAAACCATAATACTCTTCATCAAAAATATTTGCTCCTGAGTTTTGAGCACAAAGCTGTAAACACCCTGTGATTAGCCAAAATCCTATTATTTTTAAAACCTTTTTCATATACTATATTTAATTTAAAGGTGAACTTAAAGTGATATCTATAAATCTAAATCCTCCACAAGGAATTGTAACTTCTACCGCAGAAGGGCTATTGATATCAAACGTTTTTCCATCTAAAATATCTTTCATATTTGTAGGTTGTACACTCTGAAACTTCACAATGGCTTTCTTTTCACTTGGGTTTAAATATCCACCATCAATAACTGTCAATCTCAAATTAGTTGGAGAGGTTTGTGCTACCACCCATGCTACTTCACCTGTAACTGTTAATGGAATTAATTGTTCGCTGTCTTTTAAATCATTTTTTATCACAGAAGCATAAGTATCGGCATTCATTTGTTGTGTTTTGTCTGCCGAATAATAATACCGACCATCAGTATAATATTCTTTCATAATGTTTTGATACAAAGGATGTAAATGTGAGGTTAAACTTCCTCTAGGAGCCGTAGCATCTACATAAGCCCCACTTTGAGGAGGCGTTATCAACACCAATCCATGTGGATAGTTTGGTAAATAGTTTTGTCTTCTATCTTTTACCCCACCTGCATAACTAGAAAAATCCCATGAGGTTACAGGAGATGCCATCCAAGTAGCATTTTGCCTACTAAACACAAAAGGATTGTTGTCTTCAAAATCAGAATTATAATATGTAGACCATTTTGCACTACTTCCTTCAAGCAAATAATGTTCGTCAGGTTCAAACATGCTTAAATGTACTGGAGAATAACTTACAATTTCATTTGTTTTAGGAATGTACAAAGCTCCTTTAGCTACCAATTCCCAAAGAATACTAATATAGTCTGAATCTACCGCTAAATTGTTAATGTACTGAGCTCCATTGGCCATATGATAGATCAAATGACGTAAAAAATGATTAGGCAATCTTTGGTTACTAAATTGTCTTGATCTGTCAAAACTAGGATTGTCTGGCACAGCTCTAGTCCCCCAACTATCAGTGGCTCCACTAGCCCAAATTCCTGCTCTACCTGCAATACTAATATCCATAGCCTTGTCTGTTGTTTCTTCCATAGAAGGTACAAACACGTTTGAAAATTCCCCAGAAAGCAAGCGACTCCACATAGGCAAATACGCATTTCCTTGCCAGAAATTATGCTTAGTTCTCACAAAAATATTTGCGTTTTTATCAGAAGCATAGTTAGCTAAAGGATAAAACAAATCATTTAATACCCAAGCAAAATCATCTGAATGATCTTCTAATTCTGGATAAATCAATACTGTTTTTTTACCATTAGCAAAATCTATAATTTGTTCTGTAGTGCTTCTTTGGAACATATAAGGATCATTTCCATGACCTCCCCAATAGGCTATTCCAGGTTTCCCTGTGTACCATGGCGTAATATGATCAATAGCTCCTTGTTGAGTTAAAGTATAATTTCTTCTACCGTCTCTTTTATTCTTATATTTTTCATTTTCCATGGCAGATCTATCCCAATCTTCTGCTACAGACATATGACTTCCTCCTAAAAATAAAGGACTGTTATAATTCGCAATAATATGATCTGCTGTGGTTTTTGATAATCCACTATCTATATCTGGAGTCATTAAATAAACAGGTAAAGGATCTCTTTCGCTTTCTGGTTTTTGATAGTTAGCTAACTGATTTCTTGTTTTTTCCGTGTTATTAATAATCTCTTCTAGTTTTCCTTTAGGCTTTAGTTCTTCATAAGCCCCTTTCCAACCCGTTATTTGAGTGTCTATGATATGAATGTTACTTCCTCCGCTTTCGCTACTAGCCAAAATAATTTTTCCTGATACGGGATCTTTCCACATATCATTGTATGAATATTTGGTTTCTAATTTTTCTTGACTTTCAGGGTCTAAATCTGTATCCACCAAAAACATAAATTGCCCAACCAAAAACATGTATTTCTCTACACCTTCATCATTTATAAACTCAGGTTGTGTTACAGAGTATCCAAAACCTAATTTTGTTAAATCATATGCTTCAAGGCTATCATCTATTATATTAAAACGGATGGTAGACATGGTATTATGATGTCCTGAAGTTCCTAATAAAATTTCTTGCACACCATCATTATCATGATCTGACACTTTAAATTCCCCTATTACTGTTGGAGCCTCTATTCCTGTTATTTTAAATGGTGTATTCTCTAATACATCAAAAAAATACAAAGACCCTCTGTCTTGCATATGGTTATTGCTTCCTAAAACCACCAACATTTCTGTTCCATCTGCTTTTTTTACAGGTCTTAAAAAGTTTGCATAGTGAACAAAAGAAGGAGGTTGATTGTCTCCCCAAGGTTTTTCTACTGAATATGTAGATGATTTTATTTCTTTAACCAAATCACCAGTTGCAGAAATATAATAAATACTTAAATCTAAACCTCCACAAACCACATAAGGAGTTCCGTTGTCATGAACCACACAAACAGCATACATTGGAGGTTTGTTTTGATGGTTTGTTTTAAAAGTCCAAAGTAATTTTCCGTTTGCATCTATACAATATAAATTTCCATCAGCATTGGCTGCTAACACCTCATCATTTCCGTCTCCAGTAAGATCTGCACACCAAATATCATGATTCATAAATCCTGATAACTTATTTTTCCATAAAATAGCTCCATCAAATCCAACTGACAGTACTGTACCTTCGTAGGAATTGGCAATGATTTGTGTTTTATCTCCAATTATTGCTGTTCTTACTTTCTGAATAGTAAGCTCTGTATCTATACTGGTAATTGCAGGAACCTCATAGGTTAAGTTTTCTGGAACAGTATACTTTAGTGCATAACTTCCACTAACCGATTGTTCTGTGTTTACTTTCCAATAACTTGAATTCTTAAAACTCCAATCCAATCCTTGATCTTCAAAATCAAAAACTTTTTGAGAAAAGCCATATTGTAGATTACTTACAATTAGTAAAAAGGCTACAAAATATTTAAAATTTAATTTTAACACACGCATCTAAATCTTTTTTTATCTTATAAAATTAACTAGACATACTAGTTATTTTGTGCTTAATAGTTTATTAAATGTTGTTTGCAGTAATTTATTACTACAAAAAAAAAGACCACCGTTTGGTGATCTTTTTTGATTAGATGATTTTAGAATTACTTTTGAGTAATTTTAAAATCATCTATATAAACTGTTCCAGAACCTGACTTTGGAAACACAAAAAACGATACAGACAACCAGTTCTTTTTAGCATCTTTGTCTATGGTAAATGTTGAGGTTAATGTTTGCCAAGAGTTTTTTGCTTGCTTATCTAAATCATCAAATTTAGAGTTAACTTTTGCTGGCCCTGATAAAGAAATTTGAAGAAATCTAGGTACTTCACCTTCTGTATATACTTTTACTGACATTTCGTAAGTTCCAGCTTTAAGATCAAAAAAACCAGGTGCTGCTGCTTTACCTCTAAATGATTGCAATTTTGGTCCTTTACCTACATTGCTATAATCATCAAAAGCAACTTTCATACTTTTTTCACCAGAAGCTACTTGCTCTGTAGATGATTCAAACCCTTTCATTTGTGTCCAATGCTCTGGAGATCCATTTTCAAAGTCAAAAGAAGCTTGATCCGCTCCTGTTATTTGTGCATTAGCTGTAATAGACAACCCTAAGATTGCAAAAGTGATGAACGAAATTTTAAATTTGTTTTTTAACATATTTTATTTTTTAAAATTTATAAATACAAAACACACTGTTACACAAAGCAACAGTGTGTTTTTTTTTTAACTTATTATACTACAAAACTACCTTTATAGCATCTTGCTTATTTCCTTTAGAAATTCTTACAATATAAACTCCACTAGCCAAATCAGAAGACTTTACTTGCTGCCCTGTGATAGAGTATACCGCATCTAGATTTGCTCCTGACACCGAAATAGTTCCGTTTTCTGCTTTTACAGAAGCTCCTTCTATTTTAGAGTATGATGATGATAAAGTAGGTGAAGTAATTGATGCAGACATTTGATCTATATAAACAACATCTCCGTTTAATAAGTTCTCTGCTGCTCCATCTGAATAGTTTAAAGCAAACCAGAACGTAACTCCATCAAAATCATCTATCGTTGCAATATCAAAAGTTAACTCTTCCCATTCCATTGCTGTGTTTGTAGTAGTCAATGCCGTAATAGGCTTTGTTGAAGTTTCCACACCTCCATCAGTTAACTTGACTCTAGCAGACAAAGATATTGGAGTTGCTCTATTCGTTTTTACCCATAATTTCACTTGTATGGTAGAACCTGCTGAATATTTAGATCCATACACTTTTTCATAATTACTAAAAGTCCAAAAAGGAGCTGTTGCATCAGCAGTATAAACAAAACGTAAACTTTGGTCTCCATCATGTGATTCTGTAGATGTAATAGTTCTATTAGCAAAAGCTTGGGTTCCTGAAAAATGAGCAACACCTGAAGGTCCATCAAAACTTGGGTTTTTAATAAACTCAGAATACGTTTCAGCTGGAGCAGTTTCTAAAAACTCAATTTCATCTAAATAAAAAGCATCTCCAGCAGTATCTGGTGCATTTTGCCTAACTAACATATAAAAATTAAGCAAATCTCCTTTCCACGATGTATAACTACTCATATCAAGATAAGAGGTTACATACTCATCCGAGTTGGCACCAATAGTTAATTCAATGTTTCCATTAGAATTATCTTTAATAGCTATATCCTCATCATTTTTACCTCCAATTCTTATTTTAGTTCCATTGGTTTCATTTTTATATCTAATTCTAATGTACTTTTTGGTAGTAGCATCAATTCCTGTGGCTGTTACACCTCCGCCAACTTTAATTCCAAAATTAGCGTTATCACCACTTCTCTCAAGTTTTAAAGCTCCTTGATCCACTCCTAACCCTTCAGTATCATCATGAGTAACAGTACCATCAGTACCATAACTAACACTCCAATTTTCTAAATCCGTATTAAAATCTGTTGTCTGTGCATTTACCTGTACACTGGCACCTAACAACAATGCTAAACCTGTTATTTTAAGTATTTGTTTTTTCATAATAAAAAAATATTTTAATTAGTTAATACAACAAAGCAACTAAACAACAAAGATTTATATGTAATTACCCGTACATAAAATGTAGTTTTTAATACATTTTATGTACGGGTAATGTGTGTATCTCTTTTAAAATGGGTTATTTCTTTAAACTTTCTTTTAATTCAACATCTATAAATCTAAAACCTCCTAAAGGTATTTCTATTTCTGTTTCATTTTTTAACACCTTAAATTCTTCTTTATTCAAGATGTCTTTTACTTTTACAGGGCTTATAGTGTTAAATTTTACTAACGCTTTACTTTTTTGGGGATTGATGTATCCATTATCTATAATTGTTATTCTTAAATGATTAGGAGCTGTTTGTGCAACTACCCAAGCCACATCACCAGAAACCGTTATTGGTAGTTTTTTAGCACTTTCTTTTAAATCTGCCTCTATTACCTTATAGTATTCATCTGCCTTATATGTTTGTTTTCCATCAGTGCTGTAGTAATTACGTCCATCCGTAATATATTCTTTAAGGATGTTTTTATAAATAGGGTGCATGTATTTTTCTAATGAACCACGAACGACATTTTTAGCTGCAAATACTCCATGTTGTGGAGGCGTAATTAATACCAATCCGTTTTCATAAGGTGCTAAGAAATTTAATCTACGTTCTTTTACTCCTGCTGCGTATCTAGAAAAATCCCATGCTGTGACAGAAGCTCCTGGCCAAGTACCATTTAATCTACTAAATACAAAAGGATTGTTTTTTTCAAATGCTTCATCATAGAAGGTTGTCCACTTTACATTTGTTCCATCATTTAAAAAGTGTTCATCTGGACTTTTCATACTAATATGAACTGGAGAAATACTCAAAAGTTCGTTACGCTTAGGTACATATAAAGCTCCTTTAGCAATCAACTCCCAATAAATACTCATGTAATCTTGGTCTACTGCAAAGTTATTGATAAACTGTGCTCCGTTTGCTGTATGAAAAATCAACATTCTAAGCGCGTGGTTTGGTAATCTTTGATATCCTAACTGTCTTGCTCTGTCATAAGACACGTTGTCTGGTACTGCTCTTGTTCCCCAACTGTTTACAGCTCCACTTGTCCACATTCCCATTCTACCTGCCAAACTTAACTCCATACTTTTATCTGTAGTTTCTTCCATAGAAGGCACAAATACATCAGCAAATTCACCAGACATTAATCTAGACCAAGAATCTAAATAATTAGATCCTAACCAAAATATATTTTTAGAACGTAAAAACACATTGGCATTTTTTCCTTGTGAATATTTTGCCAAAGGATAAATTAAATTGTTTAATAAGAAGTTTAAATTTTCTTTAGAATGTTCTTCTACCTCAGGGTAAATCAATACTGTTTTTTTACCTTTTGCATTGTCTATTACCTGTTTTGTGGTTTCTATACTAAACATATAAGGATCATTTCCATGTCCTGCCCAATAAGCAACACCTGGCGCTCCATCAAAACCTTTGGTAATATGATCTACTGCCTCTTGATGAGACATGGTGTATTTTTTTCTTCTATCTCTAGTTTTTTTGTATTTAGCATTTGACAATATAGATCTATCAAACTTTTCTACATTTTTCATAAACATAGAATTCAAAAAAACAGGATTTTTATAAGTATCTACTAGTTCGTTTTTTAACCCTACTAAATTATCAGGAACAGACTCCGTCATAAAATAAACTGGCTGAGAATTGTAATCTTCTTTACTTTTTTCAAACTTATTTAAGTCTTCTCTAGTGGTTTTGGTATTGGCCAATATTTCAGAAATTTTTCCTTTTGGGCTTAAGTTCTTGTACTCTTTTTTCCATTGAGTATCTGCTACATCTAACACATGAATACAACTACCTCCACTTTGAGCACTCGCCAAAATTACTTTTCCTGTTGTAGGGTCTTGCCACACATCATTATAAGCATATTGGCTTTGAATAATTTCTTCTTTCGCATTTTCTTCAGTAGCGTTATAAATACGCATTTGATTTCCAATTCTAGTCAAATACAAATTATCCTTTTTATGTTTTAACAATACTGTTTGTGCAATATCGTATCCAAAACGAACTTTGTTAATTTCATGAAAATTGAAGGTATTGGTTTGTGCATCATAAGTAGAAACTAACATATCATTAGAATGTGCAGAAGACCCAAGTATAATTTCTTCATTTCCATCACCATCTACATCAAATGTTTTAAAATCACCAATAGGTCTAATTCTTATTTTTTTCTTTAGCTCTGGCGTTGCTTTAATAGGTGTTTTTTGATAAGGTAGATCTTCTAAAACCTTAAAAAAATACATTGTTCCCGGAACATTCATATGATTATTACTTGCCAATAAGACTAATGTTTCCGTACCGTCTGCTTGTTTTAGAGGTCTTATAAAGTTTGCTACCGATTCATGAGCTTTAGGAAGCTCTTTTTTATACTTACTCCATGGTTTTTCTATAGAAAAAGTAGCGGTTTTTATCTCTTTTACCAAAGCACCTTTTGGAGATAGATAATACAGGTTTTTATCAAAACCTCCTGCCACTACATAAGCACCATTGCTATTGTGAACAATGGTAACAGCATACATAGGAGCTTCATTTTTCTTAAACTCCCATAATAATTCTCCTTTGTTATTTAAACAATAAATGGTTCCATTGGCATTGGCTACAACAATCTCATCCTTATCATCACCATCCAAGTCTCCACACCATACATCGTGATTTACAAATCCCGAAAGTTTATTTTCCCAAAGAACTTTTCCTGTGTATGATACTCCTACTACCGTACCCTCATAACTAGACCCAACAATGTAACTTTCTTCTTTGTTTTTTGCTGTTCTAACTGTTCTAATGGTAAGTTTTGTGTCTATACTATACAGACTCGACTTTTCTTTTGCTGACGCTTGTAGTACATGTGGATTTGTTAAGTTTTTTGAAACACATTCAGTTGTATTAAAAAACGTAATTAAAACAACTAATAAAAAATGATATTGATATTTATACATGATGTTTGATTTTTTAGTAAAAATAAATTCAAAACTAAAACAACTAATATCTCAAAATTTATAAAATGTACTCCACAATAAAAAAGTCTCTTAGTTGTAAGATTCCTTTGACTTACACCAAGAATTAGCGATGTTTTTTTATATTTCACATTATACTAAAGATGAGCACCTTATCCAAAATTATTTGATTTTTTTTTAAATTCAAGAAACGATCGTTAGCATACCAAACAAACATTTAGTTTATAAACAAAAAAGACTGCCTAAGTAGACAGTCTTTTTTGTTTTAATTGATCTTTATTTATACAAAAGAATAAATATCTTAGTTATAAACATCTTTTACATCCATATTTGCCGTATAGTTTTCTACAACAATTGTTCCTGTACCATCATCATACGATACCTCTATAGTTCCCGTGTTGTTTGCTTTATCTATCTCTATATCAAAATTATAATCTCTTGCCTCTGTTTTTTTAGTAAAAGACACCTTATATTCTGTATCTGTAGAAGTATCTTGATAATTTGTTTTTTGATACTTATTGGCTTTTTGAGAATTAGGAAACTCTATTAAAAAAGTTTTGTCTGCAACTCTGTATACTTCTATTTTAAAAAAACCTCCTATACTATTTGTTCCATTTACATGCGCTATTTCTGTAATTTCATAAATAGGTGTTAATGCTATTTCTGGTGTTTCCCATTTAGCCTCTTCTCCACAACTATTCATGAATATAGAAAGCATTATTAAGCTAAAGAATTTTATTATTTTTTTCATTTTATTATGCTTTTGAAATCTCCTTACTATTCAATTTTACTATAAATAATAAGGAGATTTTAATGTTAAAAAATTAAGGTCTTACTTCTACTGGTACTAGTGATATATCATCTACATAAATAGTTGCACCTTCTGTAACAATATCACTTTTATTCACTTGGAATATTAATTTACCTGCACTTGTATTATCATAATCTGCTAAAGTGATTACTTTTGATAGTTTCACCCATTTTCCTTTTTCAACACCTGTTAAATCCCAAGATTGAGGATTCCAAGGCCCAGAAAAATTGGTCACTAATTTTGATAAATCTGAACTAGCATCTATATAAATATATAAAGAATAAGTATAGTCACCTGCAGCAACTTTAAAATCAGTATTACCCGTACTTTGTACCTTAGCATTAGCTCCCATTGATGCTTTATTGGCAACGCTAAAACTTAAACTACTACTACCAGAGTTGGCAAATGAAGAACTGAAAGACCATTGAGCTGCGTTCTGTAAAAACCATTCGTTACCCATAGACTCAAAGCTAAAGTGGTCATAATTTAAAATATTCCCACCTGTAAACTCCACTACTTCATCAGTAAAACTCTCTAAAGTTCTATTATCCACAGATTGAATATTACCAGGTGTATAAGATACTTTTACCTCATCGGTATTATAAATATCTCCTGCTAATGTTAGTTCTATTGTTGTTGTATTTGTACTGCTAATAGCTGCATTAGTTACCGCTATATTTCCATTAAACCCATTTGGGTTAACAACACTTACATTAAAATTAGCTTCTTCTCCTGTAAAGTTTTTAAGCTCACCGCTAACATTAAATGATAATTTGTTAGAAGCTGCTCTAGTAACTCCTGTACTAGCGATAGTAAAAGGTTGAGAAGATTGTATCACCTTAACCGTTATTGGTATTTCTCTTGTTTCCGATCCTGCTGGTAAATCTCCAGTTCTTTTTAAATTTAGGCTTCCTGCAGAAAACTCTCCAATTTTAAAAAATGTAAAATTAACAGTTTCTTTAGACTGAGCTGTTTTCTCATTAGATGCAGTAACCCTCCATAAATTTTCATTAGCACGACCTACCGTAGATATATCTTGATATGTTAAGTACTCACCAGCTTCTATTTCAATAATACCATCTGTTGGCATAAGCCCCGAAATACTGTTATATAACTCTGTTCCTGCTTGATTAGAAATTTTGAATTCAGGCTCTAAATTTGCATAAACATCTACTTTCCATGTACGAGTAATTTCATATACATCTCCTTTTTTAACCGAAGGAATAATATCTTTTCCAAAAAAGTTTACAGAATCTTTAAAGGTATTAGTAATAGTAACCTCATTAATTCCTGACTTTAAAAACAATACATGAGCTGCTTTATCTTTAGTAATAGTACCTAAAGAAGAGTTTATAAACAAAGGAAGGCTATCTTTAGCATTAAAACCCGTTTTAAGATATTTGTTCTCTTCATCTATTTCCCATTGATGTGTTAATGCATTTTGAGATAAATCTATAAAAGATATATACTCTCCCACTGCTTTTATATAATCAATACCTCCTGTATTAGTAGTTTGATTGTTTCCTTCAGACACTGTCCAAGTAGCGTCTGTTAAATCACTAAGGGCAGTAAGTTCGTCATCACTACAACTAACCAATACGGAAAGAAATAGGAAGACTTGAATTATTTTAATATATGTTTTCATTATAGTTAAATTTTTAGTTCAATAAAGGATTCCTTAAAATTTCATTTAGAGGTATCGGATAATAATCATGTAGTGATGAATTGTAATTTGTTCTAGCTTCATCATATTCATAATCTATAACATTTAAGCCCGATGCTCCAGGGTCAACATCAACAATACTTGAATTATTTTTAGTTGTTGTAGCACCTGTTTTTTCTCCTGTTATAGGATCTCTTGCTGGGTATGAATATGCTTCTGCATAATATACCGCGTTTGACAATCTATCTAAATTATCGTCAATAATCCCCCATCTTCTTAAGTCAATCCATCTTGTTGCATGTCCTTCTACTGACAACTCTAATGGTTTTTCTATGTACATCAACCTATCCATTAAACTAGCTTTGTCATATACAACATTATCAAAAGTTGCTGCTGGCCACTCCCCATCAGGTTGTCCTAACAATACTAATGCCCATCTGTTTCTAATTTCATTAATCAACTTTAAAGCTCCAGCTATATCATTTTGTTGTATTAAACATTCTGCTTGCATTAAATAAACCTCTGCCAATCTATTTACTACCACATTACTACCAGCACTTCTAGTTCCTCTTGGATCTGTGTTTTCAAATTCAATATATTTTCTATAATAACCAAATCCCCATCCATTAGTACTTGTTCTTATTGCATCAGCAGTTCTTTTATCACCAAAAAAAGATAGATCATCATTAATGATTGCTGTCATTATAGAAGTTCTTAACGAAACTGGTTTTTGAGTAGTACTTCCATCTGGCTCAGTATAAATATTTCTAGCATCGGCAGTATCCATTTCATCATTTTTATAAGCATTAATTACCCATGCAGGCATGAAAAAACCTGTATTTGCAGTACTTTGATGAGATAATTGATGAGATAACTTACCTGATTGCCAAACAGTAAAATCTAGTCTATATTGGTTGTTATAAGCTAATTCAAAAATAGATTCTTGATTAAATTCCCCTTCTTTAGTAAACATTAAAGATAAATCTGTAACAATACTATATTTACCACTATTTATCACCGCTTCAAAATAGGTTGTTGGTTTTACATAATCACCTGTTGCATTTGGTCCGTTTGAGGCTTCGTATAAATAAGACGTTCCTAAAATGGTAGCGGCAGCCCACTTGGTTGCACTACCTAAAAAATTATCATCGTATTCTTCAGGTAATTTTTCATAGGCATACTCTAGGTCTTCTCTAAAAAACTTAGTTACTTCATCTGAAGAAGATAATGCTTTCCCAAAACCTGTTGATACTGTTGGAACTTTATCTCTAATAATTATTTCACCATTATTAAAAGTTGAGTGTAAATAAAAATGCATCAATCCTCTAATAAATCTTGCTTGTCCCATTTGTGACTCCCATAACTCTAACTCTACTGGATCTACAGGTAACAAACTATTTAAACCCTCAATTACTTGATTTGCATAATATATGGTTGTGTAACAAGCATTCCATTTATCGTTAATAAACTCTTGACCATTTGTATACGTTAAATTATATGCAGGTAAATTACTTGTAGTGTTTGCTACTGGTCTACCGAATCCTGGATACCCCATATCTGACCTCCAAGCTTCTTCTTCTATAGATAAAATACTTTCGTTCAATAATGAATTATATACTGAGTTTAATCCTTTTTGAGTATCTCCTAAGCTATTCCAGCTTACAATTGGATTATTTGGATTTATTTCTGTTAAAGATTCGTCACTACAAGACCATAAGCCCAACAGCATAAAAACCACTATTATGTTTTTTAGTTTTATATATTTCATGATAATTGTTTTTATTGATTAAAAATTAAGGTTAAGCCCAATCATGTAAGATGATGTTATAGGATAGTTTCCTTTGTCTAAGCCTCTTCTTGAAACATTTCCACCTACAGCAGGGTCATATCCTGTATATTTTGTAAAAGTAATTGGGTTTTGAGCTGTTAAATAAAATCTAAGCCTACTAATCCCTCCTAAACTTTCTAGCGTTTTTTTAGATAAACTATATCCTAAGGTAATGGCTTTTAACCTTAAGTAGTCACCATCTTCTAACCACAAGTCTGTATTTCCATTGTAAGTAGGGTGATTTTTAATTAAATCTTTAAATGCAGGTACAGGTGTATTTTGGTTTACTTCTGACCATTGATAAATTAAATCTTCGTGTCTACCGTATCCAAAAGCAGTTGCTTTTGCCCCGTTCATAATTTCATGCCCTAAAGCTGCATACCAATTCATAGAAAAATCAAAATTCTTATAATTAGCGTTAAAATTGTAACCAACTTCAAAGTCAGGCAAACCACTACCATGGTAAGTTCTATCATCATTGGTTATTTGACCATCTTTATTTGCATCTACAATATAAAGATCTCCCATTCTAGCAGCTGGATTTATTTTTTGATATTCAGCCAATCTTTCACTAGTATTAATCACACCATCAGTACCATAAATAAAGAATGCTCCGGCTTCGTAACCTTTTGCAATAGCTGTTACCTGAGATTCATCTCTAGCACCAGATATTAATCCTGAATCATTTGTTAAAGTAAAACGTCCAAAACCATCTAAAGAAGTAACTCTGTTTTTATTGGTTGCAAAAGTTGCTGCCATATTAAATTTTAAATTCCCAATGTTGTCTCTATATCTTCCTGCCAATTCAACCCCTTGATTGGTCATATTACCAATATTTAATACAATTGTTGAGTTGTTTGATGCTCCTGTAGAACCAGCTAATTCAATAGGAAACAACATATCGTTATTTGTTTTATGATAGTACTCTGCAGATAACGTGAATTTATTTTTATATAAACCTAAATCTAATCCAAAATTGGTTTGTACTGATGTTTCCCATTTTAACTGATCGTTGGCATATCCGTTTTGAATACTACCATTGGTTAAGTTATCATTTCCATCGCGTCCATAAACGTATTGATAATCTGTAGTAACAGTAGGTTGGTATAAATAATTCCCTACTCTTTCATTCCCTACTTCTCCATAAGAAGCTCTCAATCTAAGATTGTTAACTACCGATTTTAAAGAAGATGACCAAAAATCTTCATCTGAGACATTCCAAGCAAACGAAGTAGATGGAAAAATTGCAGATCTTGCATCTGATGGAAATCTTGAAGAAGCATCTCTTCTGATACTTGAACTAAAAATATACTTATCTTTATAGTTATATTGTAAACGATACAACAAACCAAATGTTCTATTTGTATAATTACTACCCGATCCTACAATTGGACTCAAAGTAGTTCCTCCTAATACCTTTACTGAATTATCTGCAACTCCAAAACCTTCGGCAGAAAAACTTTCTGAACTATATTTTTCATACGAAGTACCTAAAGTAAAGGTCAGTTTATGATCTTTATTTATTTTTAAGTTATAATTCGCAAATAAATCAAAAGTATTACTTAGTCTTTTTAAAGCTGTATTCTGTACTCCACTACTCTGTACTGGACTTCTTAAATTCCCAAAAACATCTACTACTTCTTGGTATGGATTGAACTCATGTTGGTATGTATAATAATGAGAAGTACCTACCCTAGATGTTACCTTTAAGTTCTTTGTAAAACTATAAGATGCATTAAATGTTGTACTAGCTCTTAATGTATTCAGTACATTTTCGTTTTGAAAACTATCTAATACCCAACCTAAAACATTCCCTGATGCACCTCCTAAAGTTTCTAATGTTTCATTTGGATCATTATCTCTTAAATCTTCTTGTAAAGGAGAATATTTTATTGTTTGTGTAATTAAACCTCCTGGCGACTGCACCTTTTCTTCTGAAGTTACAGCAACAATTGCTTTAATATCCCACTTTCCTTTATTATATCCTGTGTTGGCTCTAATATTAAAACGCTCAAAATCTGAATTAACTAAACTACCTTCTTGCTTAAAATAACCTGCAGTTACATCATACTTAACTTCTTTTGTACCTCCAGAAACACTTAAAGTGTGGGTTTGTGTAGGTTGATTATCTATAACAACATAGTCGTATAAATTTGTGTTATTCTGATAAGAAGATGGTCTTAATGAAAAACCTAAATCTAATTCATCATCACCTAATCCAAGTGAGTTCGTATTTCTTTTTTGTACTAAAATTGAAAAAAGTTGTTGGTTTGCATCCATTAAACGTGTTGGTGTTCCATTTAATGATTGAATTCCATAGTTTGAATTAAGTGTTACTTTTAAAACTCCTTCTTTACCTTGCTTGGTTGTAATTAATATTACCCCTCCTGCTCCTCTGGTTCCATAAATGGCTGTTGAAGCTGCATCTTTTAAAACATCTATAGATTCTATTACATTAGGCGGTATTCTAGGGTCTGATTCTTGCATTACCCCATCAACAACATATAATGGTTGATTGCTCCCTGTTAATGAAGTAACCCCTCTAATTAATATCTCTGAGTCTCCTCCAGGTTCTGCGCTAGACACAACGTTTACACCTGCTACTTGTCCTTGTAAAGCATTTCCCAAATCAGAAGTAACAATATTTTCTATTTCTTCTGCTTTTACTCTAGCAACGGCTCCTGTAACTTCTTTTTTCTTAACCTCTCCATAACCTATCAAAACAACTTCATCTAATGCATCTGCTTCAATCTCTAAAGCTACATTTAGTGTTTTTGATCTTATGGTTAAAGTTTTAGGTTTCATTCCTAAATAAGAAAACTTTATAATATCTCCCTCTGTTGCCTTGATGGTATATTGTCCATCAAAATCTGTAATTGTTATTTGATTAGTTCCTACTTTTTGTACAGTAGCTCCAATTAACGGTAACTTGTCTTCGGCACTAATAACGACTCCAGTCACTGTTTGGGCGTATATCTTTTCAGACATACCTGATATCATTAAAAACATCAAAAAGAAAAAGCCTCTTTTTAAGTTTTTGTTTTTTATATTTTTAAATTTCTTCATTTAAATTAATTTTAAGTTTTTTTAGTTTGCTTGTTAGTCAGTTTAAAAAATCACCGAAATTTTAATACTTGTTTTAGTGAAAAGAAAAATCTCATATTAGTATATAGTTTATGTTTACCTCCAAAGAAACCAAAAACTGATAATTTCTATGTGTTTTACCATAAATAAAATGTATTTACTAATAAATACATTTACTTAATAATAAAATATTCATATAATAACCTCTTTATTTACAGTTATTTTAAACTTTATACGAAGTACTACAAACACTAGGTAAAATACATTTATGTTTAGTCTAAAAATCTAGTTTATATAATTAAATATTCTATAACAAAGATTCCTTTTGTTAATAAATAAGCATTTTCTATAAAAAAGATACGTATTATACATAAAACAAAAAAGCTTCTTGAAAACAAGAAGCTTTTTAAAAATTAAAAAATAGAATATCTCTTTTTATAAATCATATTTCTCCTTTATTGAAGAAGAGTATTTACCAGGAGTTACCCCATATTTTTCTTTAAATACTTTTGTAAAATGAGTTCTACTTTTAAAACCTGTCATCATAAAAACTTCATTTACAGATAAATTTTGTTGTGTTAAAAATTCTGCGGCTTTTTTTAACCTATACATTTTAAGTAATTCAAAAGGTGTTTGGTCTGTTAAGGCTTTTACTTTTTGATAAAAATGTGTACGGTTTAAATATAATTCTTTGGCAAACCTATTAATATCTAACTCTTGGTTGTCTAGGTTTTCTGCCATTAAATCATATAGCTTTTCTAAAAAAGCATTGTCATTTCTATTGTTTAGGTTATTTTCTTTGGTTAATGGTATTCCTACCTGAAAACGCTCTGCCAGTTTTTTTCTATTTACCAGTAATGCCTCTGTACGTGTAACCAAATGCTGAATATTAAAAGGTTTATGGATATAAGCATCTGCTCCATCTCTTAACCCTTGTATTTGGTCTTCTATATTGTTACAGGCTGTTAGTAATATAACAGGGATATGGCTCGTTTTAATATCAGATTTAATTGCCTTACACAATTCTAATCCATTTAACTCTGGCATTAATAAGTCTGTAATAACAATATCTGGCCATTCTTCTTCCATTCTATCCAAGCATTCCTGACCATTAGTAAATACTTGAACATTAAAGAAATTAGACAACATACTAGACACAAAGTTTCTCATGTCTACTTTATCTTCTACATAAAATACAACTTTATCAGAAAAAGATTCATCTCTCTCTATTTCTGTATGCTCTACCTTTTGTAACACTATCTCTTCGTGATCAAAAGCATCTTCTGCTTTTAGAATAATCTCTTCTCTTTTAACTTCGTTAATGATAGATTTATCTTTAACTACAGGTAACTGCACATTTATTGTTGTTCCTACTCCTTCCTCACTTTCGGCACTTATATAACCATAATGCATTTCTACCAATCGCTTAGAAAAAGCCAAACCAATACCAGAGCCTCCTGAATAATTACTTCCTTTTTTTATGGATTGGAAAAAACGTTCAAAAATATGAGGTAAATCGTCTTCACAAATACCGATTCCTGTATCAGAAACGCTTACTAATAAATCTTTGTCATTGCTTTTAAAATCAATTTTTATGGTATCACCTTCTCTAGTGTACTTAAAAGCATTGTTAATTAAATTATTAAATATTTTTTCTAGTTTATCCTTATCTGCCGATACGGTTATGTTAGATTCAGAACTTGTTACTTCTATTTTTTTCTGTTCACTTGATGCCATGAACTCAAAATCTTTTACTAATTCTTCGATAAACGTATTAAAGTAAAACCTTGAGTAATTTAATTTTAATAAATGAGCATCAGCTTTTTGAAAATCGTGAACTTGATTTATAAGGTGAAGAATATTTTTAGACTGGCGTTTAACTAATGATAGCTTTTCTGTTACATCTAAATTGTTTTTAAACTGTTTTAACAAATAATCTATAGGACCACAAATTAATGTTATTGGCGTTTTTATATCGTGAGATATATTAGAAAAAAATCTAAGTTTTGCACTATTTAACTCAGTTATAGTGTTACGCTCTAATTGCTCAATTTCTAAATTGTAATTTAATTTTTGAATTCTTAAGGTTACGTATAAAGCAATAAGTGCTACAGTAAAAAACAGAAGTACATATAAAGTATATGCCCAATTTGTTTTCCAATACGGAGGGCTTATTACAATTTTTATTTCTTTTGGTTTTGTCCACTTATTTAAGGAGTTTGATGCCATAACACTAAATACATATTCTCCTGGCTGTAAACCACTATAATATACATTTTGTTGGCTTGATGGCACTTCTATCCAATCATTGTTAACTGGTGATAGTTTATATTTTAAAAAATGATTTTCTGGATTTGAAAAATGTAAAGATTTTAATTGAATTGAAAATACATTTTCATTGTGCTTTAATGCTATTTCTTTAGTATCATTTAATCTTTTATTTAAAAGTACACGATCGTTAATGGTATCATTAGGTAAAATACTTTTATTAAAAATTTTAAGGTCGCCAAATTCAAGTCGTGGTAATATCTCTTTACTTGGTAACTTTGTTGGATTAAAATAACACACTCCTTCTACTCCAGAAAAAATTAAATTTTTGTTTTTTAACTTTTTTGAAGTGAACCAAAAATCATCAAAAGGTAAACCATCTTGTGTACTATATTTAATAAATCTATTAAGTCTTGTATCTAATTTGTTTAGACCTATATTGGTTGTAATCCACAAATTATTTTCATCATCAAACAAAATACTTTTTACTGCATTGTTAGACAATCCTTGATCTTCGGAATAACTTATAAATTCTGGTGTTGTATCACTATTTATGACTTTACATACTCCTCCTCCTTCGGTTGCAATCCACAATTCATTATTAGGCAGTCTAATTACATCAGAAACAAAGTTGCTAGATAGTGATGTTTTAACATTCTCCTTTTTTAAATAATGATCTATTTTTAATTCTTTTAAAGGCTTGTTATCTTCTAGATGAACTCTAAAAAGTCCTTCAGAATCTGCACCTATCCATAAAAATGGAAATGAAGGGTCTAAGAAAATGGTTCTAGCCAATTTTAACTTTTTATCATTAAATACTGGGTTTGTATTTAATGATTGTACGTTTAAAAAGTTGTTATGATCATCTAATGTAATTTTAAATACATCCTGACCTGTTCCCAACCAAATTTCATCATCCTTAATTTGTGTAACACTTCTAAGCTCTATATTGTTAAAAAATGGAATTGTATTATTTGTAATTTGCTCCATTTTTTTGGCACCAGGACGTAACCTAAACAAACCTTTTTCTCCGGTTATTCTAAACCATACATTCTTTTTTGCATCGATAAAAATAACTTGGGTAGATGCTTTATACTCTTTTGGAATTACAAATGGTAAGGGTTCTAACTTATTTGATTCGGTATTTAATAGGACAGGTTCTTCTCTAAATGAACTTAAAAAAACACTACTACTATCTACTGGAACAATAAAAGAAATTTTACTTGACAATAATTCTTTTTCATGCTCTTGTTTTGCATTAAAACTTTTAAAAGGATTTTCTTCTATATTAAACTGAAATATTCCTTTATTAAAAGTACCAACCCAACATTTATTTTCTACGGTAGAAATAATACTACTTGTACGTAATACTTTAGAGTTAGACTTAAAAGTACTAATCTTTACATCGTTTCCATTTATTAATTTATGAACATTGTCTATATGAATTATTCCATCATTTAAAGCTCCTAACCACAAATTATTTAAGTTATCTATTAAAAGACTGGTAAATCTAATCCCTTTATAATATTTTTTATGATAAGTAAACTTACTCTTGTCACTACTAACCTTTATAAGATCAATTCCGTTAGAAGCTGCTACTAATAAGGTATTATCATCTATTTTTTTTATAGCGTTACAAGATGTGATTTCTGAACTTAAAACTTCATTAAACCTTTCTGTTTCTATATCAAACAGCATTAAACCATTAGAAGTTGTAAATAGGTAGGTTTTTGGAGTTAATTGTACTCCATCAAAAAACAATGTTTTTTGATTTGTCATTTTATTTTCTGGTATGTACTTCTTTTTTAATTTATACTCATTATCAAAAAATAATACACCACTGTCTTCTGTTAAGCAGAAGACCTTTTGCTTGTTTTTACTAAAAATAATTTTTCTAACTATTGGCCCAGTTCCTTTATTAGCATAAATAGCACTAATTTTTTCTGTGTCATATCTATATAAAGAAATCCCCTCATCTGTACCAATCCATAAGTTTCCATTAGCATCTTCGCTTAAAGCTCTAACCCTATTACTTACTAGAGTACTCTTGCTTACTCTATTCTTAAATGTTGTTAAATTATAACCATCATATTTATTAATTCCATCATAAGTTCCAAACCATAAATATCCTTTAGAATCTTGTAATATTGAAGTTACTCCATTATGAGCTAACCCATTGGAAATAGTTAAATTCTGCTTTAATTCAAGTATGGATTTTTGAGCAAAAACAAACGTGCAGACTAATAAAAGTGTAACAAAAAGTGAATATTCCCTTTTTAACATAAACCTATTGAGATTATGGGATTAATAAATATTTTAGACGTTTTGTGAAATATGGAATTACAATATATTAAAACACCATAAACAATCTCAAATGTAACTAAAAAATTAAATTTCTTTTTCTAATTTAATTTTAAACACTAGTTTTTATTCCAAATTATTGGCATAAAAACAGTCATTTCGCTAACTCCTCTATTACTCCAAGCATAGTAAGGAATAAAAGTAGCATTATATGTTTCCCATTTTGGTTTTTCTAATGTTCTGTACATGTTATTATCTCTATCTTTAGATAACATTACGTCTCCTTTTAAGATTGATAACCCTCCTAAAAAGTCTGACTCATTTTGAGAAGTTAACTTAATATCCGATGGAAGATACACATCTAAAACATTTGTATTTTCTGGTAAATCTGGAGATTCTATACAATATACAACAGGACCTTTTTTTATGGCTGCTTGATTTCTTACTTCCTCTATTTTTCTATGTCCAACAACTAATTCTGGTTTCATTGGCATAATTAAAGAAACAACGTCTCCTTTTTTCCATTTTCTATGGATCGTAAAATAAGTACCTTCTTTAATTTCTACATTTTCTTTTTTTCCATTTATAGAAACAGTACTTCCTTTTGCCCATTCTGGAATTCTTAACAAAATATCAAAAGCTTCTTTTTTACTTTTGGCTACTTCAATAGCAACAGCCCCATCCCATGGATAATCAGTTTTTTGAATCAATTTAATTTTTGACCCATCTAACAAATTGGTTTCTAATTTATTTCCTCCATATAAATTTACTGCCAATCCATTATTTGTTAAACTATAAGACCAGGCTGATAATTTAGCTATGGTTCTCACCAAGTTTGGAGGACAACAAAAACATGGAATATATGGCACTCTTGTAGTGTAATCTGTAATCCCCATTTTATGATCTAGGCTTCTTCTTAGTGGATTTGTATAGAAAAAATTTGTTCCTTTAATATCAATTCCAGACAAAGCACTATTATACATTACAGTTTCAATAACATCTGCATATTTAGCTTCTCCTTTTACACCCAACATTCTATAATTAAACATTGCATTACACAAATTAGCACAAGTTTCGTTATAAGAATGTGCATTGTGCATTTCGTAATCTATGGTAAAAGCCTCATGTACAAAATCTCTATTTGAAGAACCTCCATCGTGTTTTTGCCCACAAGCTCCAGTAATAAACATTTTCTGATTCACAATATTACCCCACAAACGATCTAAAGCATCAATTAAAGCTTGTTCTCCTGTTTCTGCATAAATATCTGTAGCTCCAGCATAATAATACAATGCTAATACAGCATGCCCAACAGCTTCTTTAGACTCTCTTAAAGCGGTTCTTTCTTGTACCATATCTCCAAGATTTAAATACCTTACTGTTTCATCAGGTTTTACTTTAGATTTCCCTCTCATATTCACAAAAATCTCTGCAAGTTCTAAGTACTTTTTATCCTTTGTAGTTCTATATAACTCCACCAAACCCATTATTTGAACTTGATTAAACCCAAACCTTGCTAATTCTTTAGGTTGAGGTTGAAAAACATCGTATAATTGATTTGCATTTTTAATAGCAATGTCTAAGAAATTACGTTTTCCGGTAATTCTATAATGTATAATTGCTGAAATATATAAGTGACCAGCATTATACATTTCATGAAATCTTCTTTCTGAAAAAGGCTTATTTACAGGAATTGTTATTTGGGTTTGTAAGTAACCGTTTTCTTGTTGAGCTTTTCCAATAATATCAATGTACTCATCAATTTCTTTTAAGATTTTTTCATCCTTATTAATTGCATATATATACAAAGCAGCTTCCATCCATTTGTAAAAATCTCCATCGTGCCAAAACATTCCTTGATGTTTTCCTTCTTGTAAACCAGCTGCTATTTTAAAGTTATTTAAGGCATGACCTGTATCACCTGTTAACAGTTTTCCCATATTTGGCACCATAGATTTTTCGGCAATCTCAAATTTATCTGCCCAAAAACCATCCGTCCATACACAATCTCCAATATTGATGCTTTTAAACTTTACATACTTACTGTCTGCATTATTAATAATTCCTTTTTCTTGAGAAAATAAATTCCCTAAACAAAATACTGTAACAAGTATAAGTCCTACTTTTTTCATCTTTTTAGTTTTGTGCGTTTAATATAAATTTTAAGCTATATCTCCCAGAAGGAATTACATATTTTGGTAACGTTTCAGACAACGTACCATTCACACTCATTTGAACAGTATGAATATTTAATGTATAAAAACCTTGTTCCTTTAAATCGAAAGGATGTTTCGCTTCTTGAATGTTTTTTGCTGAAAAAGGCCAAATTGAAAAACCAAATACTGGTGAACCTTTAATTTTTAAAGCACTCTCTTTATCCTTTGAAATTTCTAACCACCTAACATCAGAACGATTTCCATTTTCTTGAGGAAAAATATAATTGGTAAACAAATCATTGGTTTTAAAAGTAAATTCATCTACTTCTGTCCCTCTTTTTCTATCAATGTAATTTTCCCAAGGACCTTTTCCATAAAAAGTTGTTGTTTTATATTCTTTAGAAACCCCTAGTGTCATTCCAAACTTTACCAAACCTGGCAAATCTTTTTTGGCATCCATCTCCATATTAACCAAAATACTTCCGTTACTTAAAAATGTATATTGAATATTTAATTTCACTTCATCCTTAAAGTTTTTTTCAACCAAAATGATTGCCTCATTTTCCTTTTTTGAGATGACTTCTACTGATTTTGTTTCTAATTTTTCATTTAAAAACTCCCAGTATTTTCTAGATTTTCTAAAATCTTTACTACTTGCTCCTCGTAAATCGTTATCTATTGGAGGTCTAAAAAAGTTTGGTTTTAAAGGCGATAAAACCTGTTCTTTTCCTTGTTTGATGAATGAAATTAATTCTCCTGTTTTTTTATCAACTTTTGCTGAATATCCATCTCCTACAATTTTTATTCCTGATGAATTTTCTTCTGTTTTTAATGTCGATTTTGATGTAGAACTAAAATCATTTAATTTAGTTTTCTCTTTTATTAAAATTTGATCTTTGGCAATTTCAAATCCTTTTTTAGCCCAAAAAGTATCTTGTTTTTCATGAACAGAAATTCGTAACCAATATTCATTCTCTTCTTTAAAATCTACATTTTTGTATAGAATTTTTATTTCCCTTGATGAACTTGGCTCTACATCAATACTTTGTAAAACACCAGATTGAAGCTCTTTTCCGTTTTCAGAAAACATCCATCTAACTTCATAATTATTCAAATTCGTTTCATTCAAATGATTAAACGCTAAAACAACTCCTTTTTTTACATCAACAATTTTAAAATTAAAAGGCTGATGAATGTATTTCACTTCCCAAGCATGAGGATTTGGTTTTCTATCGGGTGAAAAGACACCATTAATACAAAAGTTTTTATCATTAGGATAATCCTCAAAATCACCACCATAAGCATAAAAATCATTTCCGTTTTTATCTTTTTTGGTCAATCCTTGATCAATCATATCCCAAATAAAACCACCAATTAAATTCTTTTTTGAGTTGATTAAATCCCAATATTCACCTAAACCACCTATAGAATTTCCCATGGCGTGTGCATATTCACACATAATAATAGGTCTATTAATATATTGACTTTCAGACATTGCTTTTAGCTGATAAATCTCTGGATACATTCTACTTATTACATCCACATAATCTGGGTCATCAGGATTTGCATGTGCTTTTCCACTAAAAACTTTTTGTCCTTCTTCTCCTTCTTTATAAACTGGATGTGTAGGTTTTCCTTGTGCACCTTCGTAGTGTATAAATCGAGAAACATCGTAATCTTTTACCCAACCAGCTGCTGCTACAAAAGCAGGTCCAGTTCCAGATTCGTTCCCTAAAGACCAAGAAATAACAGAAGGATGATTTTTATCTCTATCAACCATTCGCATAATTCTACTTAAAATTGGCATTGCCAAACTTGGTTGTTGTGGCGCATAACTCCCTAAATGATGTGTTTCTATATTAGCTTCATCCATTACATAAATCCCATATTTATCACACAAATCATAAAAATATGGATCGTTGGGATAATGAGAAGTTCTCACTGCATTAAAGTTGAATTTCTTTAACAGTTTTACATCCTCTTCTAAATCTTTTCTAGTTAGTGCTTTTCCTTTTACAGGATGATGATCGTGTCTGTTTACACCTTTTATTTTAACTGGTTTCCCGTTAATTAACAATTCGTTTTCAGCTGAAAAACCAACTTGTCTAAAACCAACTTTCTGACTGCGAGATTCTACAATTTTACCTGATGCATCTTTTACATCAAAAACCAAGGTGTATAAATATGGATTTTCAGTAGACCATTTTTTAGGACTTTTAATGTCTGCTTCTAAAAAAGCAAATTTGGTAATATCTCTTTGTGGCCATCTTTCAAAAAACACATCTTCAATGTTACACGACATTGGTTTCGCTAATACTTTTTGATTATTTACATCATATAAATTTGCTGTAATTTTCCAGTCTTTTAAGTGATCTTCATCACCTTTCATCCATAAATGAGGACGAATTTCTAACTTGGCGTTTTCTAGTTTGTCATCAAACTTTGTTCTCACAAAAAAGTCTTGTAAAGCAATTTTAGGTTGTGCCAAAAGCAGTACTTCTCTATGAATTCCGCTTAATCTCCACATATCCTGATCTTCTAAATAACTACCATCGCTCCACCTAAAAACTTGAACGGCAACTTTATTTTTCCCCTCATTAATATATGACGTAATATCAAATTCTGCAGCTAATCTACTTCCTTGACTATAACCTACTTTTTTACCATTTATCCATACATAAAAAGCTGAAGAAACACCTCCAAAATGTAAAATCACAGAGTGATTTTTCCAATCTTTTGGAATCGTAAATTCTCTATAATAACTACCAACAGGATTATCTCTATATTTTTCTATAAAAGGAAATTGTGGCGGATGAGGCCCCATGTAATTAAAATTTCTTGTTCCACCATTTTTAATATCTGGTGTAAAAGGATAAACAATATTGGTATAAATAGGTTGTCCAAAACCTTGTAATTCCCAATTAGAGGGAACTGTAATATCACTCCAATGATTGTTACTTTTAAAGTTGTTCTGAATAAAATCTTTAGGTCTATCTGATGATTTATCAACATAATTAAATTTCCAAATACCATTTAAAGATTGCATTCTAGAGCTCTCTCTATTACCTATCAAAGCATCTTTGTGATTTGCATAAGAATAACTTGGAACACGAGAACGTAATTTGTTTTGCTCAAACATTAATTCGTTTTCCCAATCGTTTTGAGAAACAACAAGCTGAGCATATAAAGTGAATGTAAATACCAGAAAAGAACGTAATTTCATTGTAAAAATTTAATATTTATAAATATAGATAGTATATAATAAAACATATCAAATTAATTTATCTTATCCTTACCTATTCTTACCTTAACTAAGGCTACTATTGATTGAGTTATTTTTCTTTTTTTACATTTTTTTTCATGTATTTATCAAAGCTTTTTCCATCAAAAGGAACAATCACAATTTTACTTGCGTGGTTATCACTTCCTTTGTCTTCTCCTTTTTTAACATCTATAACAGAGAATATAAAGTGAGTAACATGTCCATTTTCTACATGTACAGTTGGACGTTCTATAAATTGCCAATCATTAATAGTCCCATCAGTATATTCAAATATTTTTGATGTTTCTTTTTTAAAAGCAACTCCTCTGTATTTCCAATTTGTTATTCCATCTAAAGAAGTAAAATGATGAGAAGTTTTTGATGGCCAATGATTGTAAACTATGTGATACATTCCCCCACTATACCAAATAGTTGGATCTTCATTTTTAGTTTGAGGCAATTCTGGATAATTTTTATAAATTCTATCTCCCATTATTTTATAAGGACCTAAAATGCCATTTTTACTTAACATTGGTGCTGTAGATCTAGCAATAATCATATAATCCCCATCTGGTCTTAATAAAACTTTTACATTAGACATACGTCCATTTTTAGAGTAACGAGCAAGACTCGGTTCAAATCCATTGTTATCAACTTTAATTTTGCCTAATAGTTTAAAAGGACCATTAGGTGAATTTGAAACAAATATTTCTCCATCAGTAATTTCACTAGTAACAACAGCATATCTTCCATCATGCATTCTTAACCCCATAATATTGTGCCCCATTCCTTCTCTCCATTCTGGATAAATTAAGCCTTTATCTAAATATGGCCCCATAATGTTATTACTTACTGCATGAATCCCTTTTGACCCCAAATGCCAACCTTCAGTGTGAGACATTTTTTGATTCCAGCGACTAGCATATAAATGGTACATTCCGTCATCGCTTTTTACGATTCTCCCATCCCAGTAACACCAGTTTTTTAGGGTTGAATCTTCTAAACCATTATTAATGTCACGTGGTAAAACATTTGGAGCTCCCCAAATATTTTCCGAGACCAATTTACTTTGTGGTTTCATTGGAAGGAAAAAATCTACCAACGTTTTTTTTGATTGAGAAAACACATTAAAATCAACAAAAAGTAGGGCTATCACTAACAACAACTTTACTTTTTTATTTTGCCTATTAAAATTCATGCTTTAATTTGTTTTACAGCATATCAAATTAATACAACCTTTAAAATACAAATGTCTTTCATGGTATATCATATGTTCCTCACAATAATAAAAGGATTACTTTTTAATTAATGTGATAAGATTAGAATCCAAAACAATATGTTATTGATAGGTGAAATATACAGTATTCTAAAATTTCAGAAATATACTCCATAAAACAACGTTTGTAACGATAGTCTACACAAAGTTAGCTCAATGGTATCATTTAGTAAAAAACCTAGATTTAAAGCATTCAATACAGTTTCCTATACAATATATCTAAACGAGATATCCAACTTATTTTTTTAATAATAGATGTACCGATATTTATTTAAAATCTTTTAATGCTAAAAAAGTTTTTAGAGTTCAATTCAGAAGTGTGAAAAATTTAGAATTCTTTCTCGGATCAATCACAAAAGTTGTGTTTTAATATAAAATAAAAAAGCTCTCAAATTTCTTTGAGAGCTTTCGCGGTCTGGACGGGACTCGAACCATTTTCGCTATACCTTATAAAACAGTACCTAGTGATACTTTATGTTTTCAATACTAACCGATTTACTAACCTAAAAAATTGATACTATTTGTTATCAATTGACTTTCATTCGTTCCTACAAATTTACAAATTAACTACCTTTAAATCAATATAAAACGTATCAAATATTATGATACTTGTTTAAGATAGTTATTGATAATTTCGATATTTATTCCACTGTATTCAGCGAATTCTTCTGAGGTAATAAATTGGTGTGGTTGCTTATCAAAATATGCTCTAATCTCTTTTATAAGCCTCCTACCATAACGTTCACTTCTTCCAGTAATACACTGAATATCTTTTGGATAAATACATGCTCTGGTAATTTTCATGATTTAATACTTTAACTATGCCTTATCTATACTTTATCCATAGGGTAAATATACTCCTTTTCGGAAAGAAAAGCTTTTAACGGCCTTTACAACAATCTGTTTTTGATTTCTATATAAGATAACAATTCTTTTGCTATAAATCTTTAAATCATATTATTATGGCAAAACAAACAGGTATTATCAAACTAAAAGGAACTATCGGAGATATTTCTTTTTACAAAACAACAGATGGACATTTGGCTCGTGCCAAAGGTGGAATCGAAAAAAGTAGAATTCAAAATGATCCTGCTTTTCAAAGAACTCGTGAAAATGGTTCTGAATTTGGAACTGCTGGTAAAGGTGGAAAGCTTTTACGTAACGCTATCCGTATTCTTTTGCAGAATGCTAAAGACAGACGTGTTACAAGTAGATTGACTACTTCAATCTTAAAAGTAGTGAAAACAGACACTACAAACGTTCGTGGAGAAAGAACCATTCAAGATGGAACATTTGGTTTGTTGGCAAACTTTGAATTCAACATCAATGGTAAATTGGGAGCAACTTTATTTGCTACTTACACTAATGCTTTTGATAGAGCGACTGGGGAAGCAACTGTAAACATTCCGGTATTTAAACCAACAACTCACATTGCAGGTCCTTCTGGAACTACTCACTTTAAAATTGTGACTGGGGTTGCGGAATTGGATTTTGAGAATGAATCTTTCGCTTTTGACAATGATGAAACAGCTATTTTACCATACGATGGTAATGATACTGCTGTTATTGACTTGACTGCTTCAGCTCCTGCAAACTCTGTACTACCAATAGTACAGGTAATTGGTATTGAATTTTACCAAGAAGTAAATGGTCAAATGTATTCATTGAAAAATGGGGTTTACAATGCATTAGCTATCAAGATTGCTGATAAAGTGTAAGGATATGGATATCTATTTACATAGAACTTATTTTAAAGAGAGTACCAACGGTGCTCTCTTTATCCAAGATTCATTTTTTGGTTTCTGTATCGAGTTGCCCTGGTTAGAGAATCGTAGAAATGTGTCTTGTATTCCAGAAGGAGTCTATGTATTAAAACCAAGGTATTCTCAAAAATTCAAACATCATTTGATTTTGGAAAATGTTAAAAATAGGACACTTATTTTAATTCATCCTGCCAATGATGCTTTGAAAGAATTAAAAGGCTGTATCGCTCCTGTAACCTGTTTATCAGGTATTGGAAAAGGTACTTCTTCCAGAAATTTATTAAACAAATTGGTTTCTAAATGTTATCAGGCTTTTGACAGAAATGAAACCGTTAAACTCATTATTAAATCTTAGAACTTATGAATATTCAAGAACGATTAAAACATCCAACACCATCCTTTTTTAGAAAACTTAGAAACATTGGTTTGGCTCTTGCAGCTGCAAGTGGAGCCATCTTGGCGGCTCCGATTGCATTACCTGCTGCTGTGATTACTTTAGCTGGGTATGTTGCAGTTGCCGGAACGGTGGCCACTGCGGTCAGTCAAGCTGTGGTTTCAGACAAAAAGTAAAAAGCTATGGGAAATCTTCAATTAAAATCAACCGTATTTGGAGGAACATTGTTCACAACCATAGCCAATATAAAACTACATGATGTTTACTTCACCATTATCATGGCGGTCATTGGTGCTGTGGTCAGCTTCTTTGTTTCGCTCCTGTTACGTAAGATTTTTTTGAAGTAAATCTATTGTAAGATCATAAATTAATGCCTGGAATTCTCCAGGCATTTTTTATGCACTTATTTTTTGTTTCTTTTGGTTAAAGCAAGATTGTATATAAGCTTTTTTTAGCTGTTCTATTTTCAGAACTGTATTTCTTAAACGTTCTAATTCTTTTTGAATAGTAGTAACATTATGAATATGTTTTTCAACCTCAACCAGTGAATTTAAACCATTTTTTAACGTATTACAACAGTCTTTTATAGTGATAAATGGAATAACACTTCCTTTTAAATAATAAGCATAAAAACCTCCTATTTGAAGCATCATTGATAAGTGGAATAAAGTGTTTTTATCCTCTTCGGTGGTAGTGGTTACCACAAAACAGTTCGGACAAGGATTGTACAGCGGTTTACCGCTGTTCAATCCTTTGTTTAAAATGAAAAAGTGAGGTTTGTTGTAGGTCGTTCCTACACAGTGGGTTTTGATTTCAAAATAAAGCATAGCTATCCAATTTAAATTGCTTCGCTACGCTTCGCCATCATATTTTTTTGGAGAAAAAAGATGCCTATAACATTGTTGCTGTGGCGGATGCTGTCAAGGTTTTTGGTGAAAAGTTTGGTTTAAGATATTTATTGTTTTTAAAATACTAATCAAAGTTTTTATCAAAACCCGTAGGGCTTGACCTTTACTGCAAAAAGCGTTGGCAGAAGGAAAGCAACTATATTTGCATGCTTTTTTAATCAAAATAACCTCATCATAGATTAAGAAAAGGCATAAAGCAAGTGCTTGGAAGTGTAACTCAGTGGAATGGACAAGCTCTTGCTGTGCGGTGCTGAGGGGATTGTTATGTGAACTTTATTATTTCTTAAAAGCTTCCAATGCCCACAAGCACATGGGAAATTGGAATTGTAAACTTTCTTATAATAGCAAACTAATTATATCCTTTTTAATAAAATGACTAATTGGATTGAGATGAGGTAAAACAGCCTTGAGCCAAACGGTGGGCTGAGTGTGCAAATAGTGGAACGGTTTGCGGACACAGACCAAGCGCTAGCGAGCCGCCTTGCGAGTGGAGCAACGGGTGGTGCAAAAAGTGCATGAGGTAACGAATGTGGTTTGCAGCTATGTGTGGAGTTGAACGGCAGGTTTTTGTAATTTTTTCAAACAAAAACCTAGAGAGAAACGGAACAATACACAAGGCTACCTATTTAATTGCTAGAGCCTATGTGTTGGATGATGTAGTTGGCAAAAAGGCGGAGGCAACACAATCAAAAAGCCGCAGCCCGTAGCGACCTGCAAGGCGAGCTAAAATTATGGCAATGGTTGGATGCGTTGTGGCTGAACGAAATGAACCGAAGCCATGAGTGTGAATGCAGTGAAGTGACAAAAGCAGACAAAGGAATTGCCGTGAGGACTGATTGAGGAACGCAACAACCGTGACAAAGTGCCACTGGCACACTTGTGTAAAATAGCTCTTTTTTTAAACTTTAAATAAATTAGAAATGCTTAAAAAAAGTGCTATTTACTTTGGCGGGGTTGTTTGCTGACTATTGAAGGAGGAACACCGCTTTACCTTTTTATTATTCTATAATCAAACCTAATTCTAATTAGATCAATTAACTCTTTATCATCAATATCTACTTCATTAAAATTATTAGAAGGAAAAGTAAAATTAGAATAGAATGGATAAACTGTATTTTGTTTAAGTACCTTGAAAGGATCTATTTTATTTTTACTTTTTGGTATAGTAATAAAACGTTTTTTTTCTGCTCCTGTTTTTAATGCTATTAGCTTAAATCCTTTCAAATATACTTAAATTAAACTAATTTATATCTATCAGAACGCATTTTGAAAGCTTTTTCACTTCCTTCCATGACATCACAAATCTCTTTTTTAATCTCTTCTATTTCTACTGTACCAGAATGTAAAACAGATGTATGTTGACTTTCTGAATCCATTGAAATAATATATTCTGCATCACCATTTACAGGAATATTTGCATTATGAGTTACTACAATAATTTGCCTACTTCGTTTAGCTATTTTTAATCTATCTACTATTAAATCGTAGACTAATCTATTATCTAAATCATCTTCTGGTTGGTCTAATATTAATGGGATTGTTCCAAAAGATAATAAGAAAGTTAGAATTGCAGTAGTACGTTGTCCTGCAGAAGCAGTAGATAACGATTTAAACGTAACAGCATTTTCAGGTTTATATTCTACAACCACTTCATCCTCTGGCATAAATAACTCTAATTCATCCATACCTGCATCCGTTATACCTTTGACAGCATTCTTAAAATGACCACCAACTACATCAGCATTATCATCAAAGTAATTTTTGCGGAATACCTTTTTTACTTCTTCTATTTTCTGTTCTACGTTACCTTGGAAACATAACTCTTTTAACTTTTTAAAATCTTCTTCAAAAGAAGTGTCTTTACCAATAATCTTACGGACTTGTAACTCGAAACTTGTTTGACTTCTGAAAGGTTTAATTTTTACTCTAATTTTCCCATCAGTTACATTTTCATCAATAAATGCCTTACGTTTTACAGTTATATCTTTAGATAATTGAATAAATTCTTCCTGATATTTGGCTCTTTCTACAAGTTCTAAACGTTCTTTCTCTTTTATAATATCGAGAGCAACTAATTCTTCTTCCTTAGTTTCAATCTCTTTTGTAATAGCTTCGTATTGATCTATGTTTTCAACACCTTCTGCTTCAAGTTCAGCTTTCTTTACATCATAATTAGTTAATGCTGTAGTATATGCCTGCTTCCATTGTGAGGATGTTAGTTTAGTTTCTAAATCAGTTTTTATCTGTGATATTGATGTTATTAGTGCTTCATACTCCGTTGCTTTTGTAGATAGAGCTTCTTTTACCTCAGTTAAGATTATTTTAAGTTCTTCTCTATTACTTTCAGAAAAACCAGTTTCATCTGGTTGTTCAATATCAAACTCTGTTTTTAGCCCCTCTAATTGATTAACTAATACTTGAATTTGTTCTTTATAATCGTTTAGTAATTTCTCTTCTTCAGCAAATGACTTTTTTTCTGCCATTAACTCTTTTATTCCTGCCTTATCTAAAGTTTCTAATTTCTTTTTTAAGTCCTCAATGTCAGTTTTTAATTTAAGTCTTGATTTTAAACTTACTTGATGTGTTCTAATCGTAATACAAGACTTTAAGAAGTTTTCTTTTGCAACCTTTCTTTTATCTTTTAATTGACCTATTTCTTCAACATTCAAATCAACCCTATCTAACAAGGCGTTGTGGTCTTTTGAAATTTCAAATATTTGCTTTTGAGAATATTGCTCAAACTCTAAGAAGTTTAAAAACTCTTCTTCCTCAATTTTCTCCCAATTTCCATCAACTAACTTATTAATCTCTATAGTTTGATTGACAGAGCTTACTATTTCAGATGCTATTACACGATATAAAAAGTCTTTACGAACAAATTCTACTTCAATGGTAGATACATCATTAAATACACCTACAGACTCTGTTCCTTTTACTTCATTCGTTTTATAGAAACTATTATGCTCTTTTACTAAATCAGCAAAATTTTCAAGATTACTCGTACGGTTAAATACACCTCTAATAAATCTTAAAATGCTTGATTTACCACTACCTCGACCACCAATTATTGTATTTAATTGTGGATTAAATCCTATTTTAAAAGGCACTGTTCCTGTTAACGTAGTATTAGTTATGGTTATTGATTTTATCCAAAATTCAGGTTTATTTGTTGTAGAAGTTGCATCAACAAAATCATTAACTATTCTATGAGATGGCAATAAAAATGCTTGCCTTAACCCTTCTAAAGAAGGCGTTTCGTCCATTTTTATATAAGTGAATCTTGAACCAATACCGTTTAAACCGTGTATAGAGTTTTTAGGTTCGTGTGGATTATCCGAAAAAGTTAATAACGCTAAATCACTTTCCTTAGATAGCTTTACTGTATTATACCACTTCTTAGCTGTAGCTTCATCTATTGCAGGTGTAGGATTATTGTAAAAATCATTTAAACTTGGAACAACACTACCGATTGTTGCATTAGAATATTCCTTTTCATAAAATGCTTTATGTACAATTTGAACTGCATTTATATCTTCTCTACTGTAGAACTCTTGTAAAATTTGATTACCAATAGCCTCTAAACCATTAAATTCGTCAATGTGAGCAGGAATAATAATAGCACCATATTTTAAAGCCATATCTGCTATTTCAATTATACTTTTATTTGTTTTAGCATCTTGATTACCAAAATTAGCTTCATCTATATCACATCTTATTAAGAAATCACGAACATCAGTATTTGTTTTGGTTGGGTCAAATAATACTAATAAATGAACCTTAGATGTATCACAAGTAATTTCAACACCAGGAAAGATGGTTAAATTAGTGTTTTTAGCTATTTCTTGAATTGCTTCAATACCATTTGCACTATTGTGGTCAGTAACCGCAACACAATCTAGACCCTGTTCTATAGCTTTGTCAACCCATTGTTGAGCTGTTACCTCTCTATCTTGAAAACACCTACTTGCTGTTGTATGTAAATGTAAATCGCACTTATACCACCTTGCTCCTTTAAAATCGTTCATAGCTTTTTTTGATTTTATAGTTTATTTAATTTTTCAACAAAAACATCTTCTCTGTTAGCTTTGTTGTAGAATGGCATACCAATCAATTTATATTGTTGACTTTCGTATAATTCTATAACTGCTTCCTTTTCTATTTCTTGAAGGAATTGTTCTTTCCATTCATCATTGTATAATAAATGATCTCCTTTAGGTTCTATGAACAATTGATATATGACTTCATCATCTGATTTTTTTTCTGTCATGTATAATACAAAGTCTGGTTCTGTTGCCTTTGCATCGCTAAATCTGTATAGCTTGAAAAACCGTTCGTTTCTTAACAAATATATATTTGTAAACTTTTCCTTTAAATCATCTATGTTATCATGGAAATATTTCACTAAAAACTTTTCTTCTGACGAACCATAGTTTTCATTATAAGCATACCAATCTGCTTTATTTAAATCTACAAAATATTCTTGTGGAATATCATTACGCATTGTTGGTTTTCCTGTTTCTGCTGTTGTATTTGTGTTAACAGAAAATGATAGTTTTTTATTTTTAAAATACTTTCTTAATGGTTCTCTATAAAAGGATTTTGTACCTCTATAATCACCAAACTTGGTTGATATTTCATTAGCAATTTTGGTTGCTACACTTATAACAATTTCTAATTTTTGATGTGATGATAAATTATTAGTGTCTTTTTGTAAACCAGTAACTTCTACTATTATACCACCAAAATAATTTTCATTAGTTATAAAATCATGCATTGATTTAATACTAGGAAAAAACTGTTTTAAGTTGCTAAACTTATAAAAAGGTATTTTATTCAATCCTTTTTGAATAATGGTTTTATCCCAAATAGAAAAATGGTGTTTGTTAGCAAAATTTGCTTGAACTTTATTTTGTTTTACAGATGTATTATCTAGTATAGTAGTAGAAGCAGAACGATTTGTTCTTAATGCATACGTATGTTTTTTTACAATTGTTGGTTCTTGAAATTCTAATAATGTTTTAGGATTGTTTTTTACTTTCTTATTTAAGAAAATAAATCCATTTTTATAAAGGGATGTTTCTTTAAATTCATCTTTTAAAATTAAATCTACTTCTACTTTTTCTTCAGGAAACATTCCTATTTGACGAAGTGCATTGTTTAATTCTGTAATATAACGTGGATTGTGTGAACAATGATAATGTAAGGTTTCACAATGACGCATGATATTGTCTAAATCATTGTCGTATTTACGTTTGTCTAACTCTTGATTTTCTTCTAATTGAAAAGGATAATATCTTGCCCCTCTACCAATTAATTGTGCTTCTGCTACTGTTGTTTTACCAGGTGTACTCCCTTTGGCATCACGAGTATCATATAATCTTACAATATCATACAGGTTTAGGACATCCCAACCCTCGTTTAATTTATCTACTGCAAAAACTGCCCTGTATTCATTACTATTATCTTCAAGACTGTTTATTACTATTTGTTTATCATCTGTATCATTTTTAGAGTTTACAGATATTATTTTATCTTCTGAAAAGTCTTCCTTTATTTCATCTATTAAACCTTGAAGTGAAATATTAAGTTCTTTAAAATATGTTATTGCTTTATCTAAAATTTCATTATCTAACTTAATTAAGTCTTCTAATTTAGTTACGGTTAAGTTTTTAATTTCATCAATAAAAGCTTTTTCCATTTCTGCACTCTCAATAGTAGTTTTAGATTTAAACATTACTACTGGTTTTGCTAAAATACCTTTAGATGCAAATATTTTCTTTTTGAATTGACTAATTAACACTGCAACAACAGCACGTTGTATAGGTTGATAATCTACTTGATTTGTTTGTACTTCTTTAGAATATCCATCTTCTCTAAACTTTGCTAATGAATAATCATATAATAATTTATTAGCATATTTAGAAGCTATACTTGGATGACTTAATTCTAATGTAGCAGTAAACTCCATCATTATATTTTCTGGACTTGCTAATAAAATACGTTCTACTGTGTGTTCCCAACTTGTCAAATTTTCTTTTTCACTAGCTGAGTGCTTCTTTTTGGTTAACGCATTGATATGGTGAGCTTCATCACTTATTAGCACCGTTTTTCTATCTATAAAATCATCAAAAGTTATACTGTTTTCACGTGGTGCATTAAGTTTTTTATGTAAGCCTTGTATGGTAGAAAATAATATACTAATATCATCTGTATTGGTACTTTCAAAACTATCTACTTCTGTAATATTTACATTTACACCCTCTATATTTATTTGTTCTTTAAATAAATACTTAGAGCTATTTGCATTTAAAAAATTCTCTTTTGTTTTACGTATAATAGTATCTGTGTTAACAAAGAAAATAAAATTACGATAACCTAGTTTATACAATTCTAAAATAGCACCTGCCATTACCAATGTTTTACCAGAACCAGTTGCCATATGAAACAACACTTGTGTAGGTTTAGCTCTTAAACGTGGGTTGTTTAAGTAGTAATTGAACGCTGTAAATGCTTCTATTTGATAAGGTCTAGGAGTAAACTTTAGGTTGTTTTTTATAATTGGTGATAATTCTACAACTAAATCTCCATCTTCTATTTTACTTGCAATACGCTTGTCTAGTCTTGTTATGCCTTTTTCAATCATAGTATCTGGCTTGATATAGGTTTGTAATGTTTTGATAATTCAGTTAAATAATTATCAATTTGGCTAACTGTACCAAATCTTGTTTTTTCACCTGCTTTAATTATTTTACACTCATTAATAACATCTGTAGTTATAGAACCAACTATTATTAATTTTTTTAGAGATTCTATGTTTTTAATATCACTAACGATGTAATATACAAGAATCATAAAATCTTTACCCTCTTTAGAAGCCTGAACAACTGGATACATAAAAACCCAATTTTGATTAGGTTTTTTTGCCGTATAAGCTGTCTTTACGTCACAATAAAGAGTTTTGTTATTTATTTCAATTTTTATATCCCATTTGTCATAAAAATACTCCTTCACCAAAGAGCTACTTTCCGAAGAATAATCATTTGACTCAATAATTTCTATAATTCTTTTTATGTCGTGATTCTTTTCCCAACTAGAAACTTTAACGTTATTAAAACTATTTAAAAAATAATCTGAAATTACTGCTTCTGTAACATATCCTATAAAAGAATCGTGACCAACTATTGTAAATTTATCAAAATTCATATTTACTTTTTGTAAATAATCCTTACACTCATTTCTAAATATTTCAAATGCTTTAGCTTTTACAAACAGGTCTTTCGAAAAATTATTAACTTCTATCATAAAAACCTTTATTTAAACCTACTATTGTATCGGGAACTTTAAAAGTTGCATCCTCAATTTCACTATAATTTAAGTAAAGTTGATTTTTATCTAAGATCTGAACTAAATAATATTGCATAGTCTCTAATGATGCTGTTTTAAAAGCTTCTAAACGAGAATTAAACATATCCTTATCAAATTGGTAAGAAAGGAATGCCTTGTTTTGCATTTCTTCCCAAACCATTAAGACATCCTCTTTAGTTTTAGCTTCCTGAATATTATTTATAAAATATTGGTTGTACTGCATTAATTCCGCATATACAAAAGAACCACCTCCTTTCCATTGAACATCTTTTGAAATCCCCCCTTGTTCACCTTCAATTACTTTATTAAGTCTTTCTGTTGTAACTGTATTTATATAGTCCATTTGCTCAACACCTATATACTTACGATTCATTTTATGAGCAACCGATGCGGTTGTACCACTACCTAAAAAGAAATCTAAAACAATATCATTTTCATTAGTAGCTAACTCAATAACCCTTTTTATTAATTTTTCAGGTTTAGGATAAGAAAAAATATTTTTATTAAATAATGATTTTAACTCTCGTGTAGCTTCTTGATTAGAACCTAAATCATCCCACCAGGAATTGGGTACAACTCCATTTTCTTTTTTCTCCGACAAAAAAAGTTTATATCTAGGTTTGCCTTCACCACCTCGAGGAAAAACAAGTCTATTGTCTTTCTCTAAATTATCATAAGTATCTTTTTTAAACCTCCATTCATCTTCAATAAGTCTACCTGTAGGTGTTTTTATGGTATATTTTGAGCCTCCGCCATTTGTACAAGGCATTGTAACATATGAACCTCTTGGGTCGTTATCAGGATTTTTATATTTTGACTCATCAATATTAGGTTTTATTTTATTTAAAAAAGATTGATTTGATTTTGAATAACAAAGAATATAGTCGTGAATAGGTGATATATTCTTACTTAAATTCGCCTGTGATTTTCTTCTTCTGTAGACAATACAAGAAATGAAGTTTTCCCTATTAAATATTTCATCCATTACAACCTTTAAATAAGCTTGTTCAGAATCATCACATTGAACAAAAATAACACCATCTTCTTTTAATAAATCTTTTGCAATTACAAGACGGTTTTTAATAAATGTTAACCAAGCTGAGTGGTTAAAAGAATCATTGTATTTAAAATCATCATTACCTGTATTATAAGGTGGATCAATGTATATTAATTTTATTTTACCTCTATGTGTTTTTAATAGAGAAGAGATTACTAACAAATTATTACCTTTTAAGATTAGGTTTTCATCTCCTTTAATGTCGGTTACATTATGCACACCATCTTTATCGTATTTTTTGAAGTTGGTAAATGCCTTTGCATCTAATAATCTATCTACATTATCGGGTGCAAGGGTTTCATTCCAAAATATCTCATTTCTCTTTTGGTCTTCTTTATTTTGCCCTCCTTCTAAAACGCAATCTTTATGAGGCCACACTAATACAACATCATTTTTAGCTTTTATAAAATTATCTGTAGAGTCATCATTTATTGCTAATCCTATTTTGTTTTTAAATGCTGTGTAGCTATCTGGTAAGAAAGATTTATTGTTTACAAACCTTTGAAACTTAATTTTATCGAATACTAATACATTTTCTACTTCTTGGAAAAAGTGTTTTTTAAACGTATCATTTTTGATTAATAGACTTATTAGAAATGGCTCTACTTTTAAAGCTGCTTCTATAATCTTATTTTTATTTAATTGATTGTCTACTACTAAGTTATCTTCGTTTTTAAGTAGTTCTATAAGGTCTTGTTGTAAGTTTTGCATTTTATATTATTGATATTTAATATCAGTTATTTTAAACATATAAAAATATGTTTTGTATTAGGAAGTAAGCAATATATAATAATATTTTTTATAATTATTTCGTTATGAATTAAATGGTATAATTCTATTAATATCATATTTACTGTAATTGGACCATTTCCCATTATTTTTATGATAATTACCTTTTTGTATATGTTCTTGATATAACATATACATGTCATTAATAACTTCTTCTAAGCTTAGATATGCTAAAGATTCTTCTGTAATGATTAAATTATCATACTGTTTGTGGAATTCATCTAACCCTACTAAGTTTTCTTTATCATAAATTCTTAGCACAAATTCTTCTTCGGCTTCACAAAATAAAAGCTCTACCATATGTGGTAAATTCATGTTTTGAGCTTCTGTTATCAAGTCATTTATTGTAATTAATGGTTTATCTAGACTTATAATTGTTGAAGCACCTACCAAGTATGGTATTGTTAAGCCATTGTAATAATCATCATTTTCATAAAATGATTTTAGTACTTGGAACCAAAAAGGATAATTAGTATTCATAAACATTTATTTTCTCATCATTCAACTAATATAATCATTCGTTTTATTTTAAATTACGGTAATCCTTGTAATTGTGTAGGTACAGCACACTTATCAACAATTTATTTGTATTTGATTGAACTAGATTAACTTTGTATTTATGTATGCACTTGTAGATTGTAATAATTTTTATGCGAGTTGTGAACGAGTTTTTAGACCTCATCTCAACGGAAAACCTATTGCTGTGTTATCAAATAACGATGGTTGTGTGATAGCGCGTAGCAATGAGGCTAAGAAGTTTGTTCCTATGGGAGCTGTAGCTTTTAAGTATAAAGAAATTTTTAAGCAGTATCAAATTCATGTGTTTTCTAGTAATTATGCTTTGTATGGTGATTTGAGTAATCGTGTTATGAATACCTTACGAACCTTTACTCCAGATATTGAAATCTATTCTATTGATGAAGCATTTTTAGAGTTTAAAGGTTTTGATCATTATGATTTACAAAGTTATGGTGTAAAAATGAGAGAAACTGTATTGCAGCATGTGGGAATTCCAGTTAGCATTGGGTTTGCTAATACGAAGGCACTAAGTAAAATATCAAATAAGATAGCTAAGAAGTTTCCGGAAAGAACCAACGGTTCTTATGTAATAGATACTGAAGAGAAACGAATTAAAGCATTGAAGTGGACTAAAATAGAAGATGTTTGGGGAATTGGGAGAAAGTTTTCTCAACGTTTACAAGCTAAAAATATCATGACTGCTTATGACTTTACGCAACTACAAGATTCATGGGTACAAAAAGAGTTTTCTATTGTAGGGTTACGTTTAAAACACGAATTAGAGGGAAAACCTAGACTGTCTTTAGATGAGGTTAAAAACAAGAAAGCAATTTCAACTACTAGAAGTTTTGACAGGGATATAAGCGATTATTTTAGCTTAAAGGAGCGAGTAGCCACTTTTGCTTGTTCATGTGCTGAGAAGCTAAGAAAACAAGACAGCAACTGTACTTTGATAATGGTTTTTGTGTTGACCAATTACCATAAAAAGAACCAGGCACAGTATAGTAGAAATATTACGGTACAATTGCCTTATCCAACCTCATCGAGTATTACGATAAGTCAGTATGCACAAAAGGCTTTAAAAGCAATTTACAAAGAGGGTTATGCTTATAAAAAAGCAGGAGTAATTGTTATGGGAATTAGGCCAAATAACGAAACACAATTGAATTTGTTTGTGAATGAGAACCCTAAACACAATCCTTTGATGAAAACTATTGATGATATTAATCGTAAATTAGGAGTACGCAAATTAAAAATTGGTGGTCAAGGTTTAGGACGAACTTGGAAAATGAAACAAGAGCGATTGAGTCCTAGATTTACGACTCACTGGGATGAGGTTTTAGAAGTTGATTAACATGAAAATAATTAAAGTAGCAAAAGGTTTAAGTGGTGAGTTAGAAATGGTGCCTTTCAGAATTTCTGAAGATGGTGTTTATGTTCCTTATTATGAAGATGGTGTTCAAGCAGGCTTTCCAAGTCCTGCTGATGACTTTAAAGAACAAAGACTGAGTTTAGATGCTAAATTATTAAGCAAGCCTAATAGTACATTTATTGTAAGGGTAAAAGGAAACTCAATGTTTGATACTTTACATGTTGGAGATTTATTAATCGTAAGAGCAGACTTAAATTTAGAGGATAATGATATTGGGATTCTATCAGTAAACAACAATGATTTTACTGTGAAAAGATTAGATAAATCAAGAAACTTACTTGTTGCTGACAATGAAGATTTTCCTAATATTGAGATTAATGAAGATGATGTAATTCAGTGTAGAGGGGTTGTAAAACACTTGATTAGAGATTTATAAAAAACCTCCATTAAAAAATAATGGAGGTAAAAAAAACGCTAAAAACATTTAAAACATTTTTAGACAGTTACTAAAATAACTAATTATTTTTTAAATTGAAATAAAAAATAGCATGAATGATTTACCTCAATTTAGAAGAACTCAATTTAAGCTTGGTATAATTTGTATGATAATTATGTTCGTTATATATGTTATAGAAGAACTCTTAAAATATTTAAATGTGCTTCCATAGTAAACAAACAAAAAAAGCCAAAGAGGTGTCGAATCGATTTGAAGCTGAAATAGAAGATATAGACAACTTTCCTATATCTGAACATTTTGTAGGTTTTGAATATCCAAAAACACCAATTATTACCAATGAAAATATACAATTGGTACAAAATGTTTCTTGGGGATTACATCCTCATTGGGCACCAGATGATTGGAACAGGAACTATACTTTAAACGCAAGGATTGAAACCTTAGCAGAAAAACCATCTTTTAAAAACATTCAAGATAATAGATGCATTATTATTGTTGATGGTTTTTACGAATGGCAACATTATTACGGTCAGAAAGTAAAATATGAAATAGGAAACAAAAATGAATTGTTTGCTTTGGCAGGTTTGTATGATGAGCATGATGGTGTAAAATCTTATACAATAATTACAACCGAAGCTCAAGGTATTATGAAAGAAATACATAATACAAAACTCCGTATGCCTTACGCTTTTACGGAGTTGGATAAAATGCATTCCTGGTTACAAGGTAACCAGGTTGATAATTTTTATGATTTTACTGCTATTCAGTTAGATGATAAGCAAGGGGTGTTGTTTTAACGTGTTTTAAGCAACTAAATTAGTAAATAATTACCGACCAAGAAAGTCCGCGAGGATTTCGTAAGTAAGCAAAAAGCCAGCAATAAATTATATACGGTGTTACCTGCAGGCCTTAATTCTTATTTTATAATTGTGGTTCAATATTATCTTTCGTTAGTTTTTTAATAAATACATTATTTCTATTTTTTGCTCTCTCAAGAAGCGTAGAATATTTCACAACTTCTGTATAAAGTGAACCGTCCTTTCCTTCGTTGCTATAAATTCCAGCTATAGTTTTAGATGGCCTAAATAAATAATCAAAATTATAGGCGTTTTTGAAATCAGCATCATAAGCTCTAACATCATTTGGTTCAATTTTTTCTCCAATTAGATATCCATAAAAAGTAGTTAGTTTCATTTCTGGAATTGAAAAATTTCTCAAAAGAGTTGCGTAATTATTTATTTGATTTAAGTGGTCAGAAACACTAACGTCAGGGTTTTTAAATTCAATAATTATACATTTCTCTTCTTGTGGAAATAATAGAATATCAGGTCTTTTATGAAGCCTGTTTTCTCCAATAGAAGTTATAAATTGAGTTTCTTCTTCAGATAAATCTTCTCTAATTATATTTTCTCCTTTAAATTTGATATCAGATAACTTGGACTCTGAAATCCCTTGAAAATATATAAAATCTTCATTTATAATCCACAAATCACTTTTATCAGGTGTTGTTGCGTTTTGTTGAAAAATTAGATTATGTAGTAATGCTTCATCTTTATTTCTTGAACCATCATTTTGAATTGATAATTTTCTGTTTAAAATTAAAGAGAATAATTCAAGAATAAGTTTTCTTCTAGCAATATAATGTGTTAAATCAGCTTTATTTTGTTGTGGAATTACTTTAGCTATTCTTTCAATTTCAGCATCTAGTGTATCTGAATAATTTTCAGAAGTGGTATCTAGATGATTTAGTCTTTCAATACTACTTTTTAAATTCGAATCTAAATCAGCTTTTTTTCTTGCTTCTGCAGTGTAAAATTTTTCTAATATTTTTTTATCACTATCATTTATAGAAATTTCAATTTCTGAATCTTCCGGCAATAAAAACATTTCCTTAAGATTTTTAATGTCTAACTGATGTTTTTCTTGAATTTTTTCTATTTGTGGATATAAATTATTGATTGTACCATTTATTTTCGTTTCTAGAAGATCTAGAATTATAACTTCTTCATTAAATATGTTTGGATCATTTGAAAAAATATCATTGTTAGGAATATCTATTTCTCCTCTTTCATTTGTGTCTTTGTCATCTAAATAATCACTAGAAACTAAAAAAAGAAAATGACTATTATCAATTACTTCATCTTTAGAAAGAGAAGATAAATTGACTTCAAAGTTTTCTACTACTTCGTGTTTACTTGTTAGTTTTAAATCATTTTGCTTTAAAAATGATTTATCTAATTTGTATGAGTTTATTGTAAATGTTTCAAATTTTTCAGTTTCAATGATGCTTTTTGCATCATCAGATAATTTTGAATAATGAACTTTTACATTATCTGTTTTGTCAATTTTTGGAATGTCAGATTTTGATATTGTTGATTGACTTTCTTTATCGTTAAATACATAATGTTCTAAAATAATTTCTGGCAAATTATTTTTGTTTAAACAAAAGTATTGAATGTATCTTTTTAAAAGTGAGTCTTTTAAATTGACATCATTTAAAGTATGATATATATTTCTAGTTTGGTCTAAAAGTCCTTCGAAAGTGAGAGTTGTTCCAGAAGATTTTGCCTCAATTTCAATATCTTTTTTGTGAAAAATTATAGAGTTTTTTTTAAGATAATCTTCTTTTTTTGAAACATAAAATTCTCTTTTTC